>CAOKRG010000083.1 GCA_948471095.1 uncultured Oscillospiraceae bacterium | reverse complement strand
CCCTGCTTGGCCATGCCGGCCGCCATGGCCACGGCGTGGCCCTCGGCGATGCCCACGTCAAAAAACCGCTTGGGCCAGGCGGCGGCGAACTCCTGGAGGCCGGCGCCCTCCGCCATGGCGGCGGTGATGGCGCAGATGCGCTTGTCGTGTCCCGCCAGCTCCACCAGCTCGTGGCCAAACACATAGGAGAAATCGGTCTTCGGTGCACAGTCCGGACCCAGCGCCGGGTCGAAGGGGGCCACACCGTGGCTCCGCTCCGGCTGGCGCTCAGCGGGTGAATAGCCTTTCCCCTTTACAGTGCGCACGTGGAGCAGCACCGGGGCGTTCAGCTCCCGGGCCCAGGCCAGGGTGGTGCACAGCTGCTCCACATTGTGGCCATCCACCGGCCCTAAATAGGTGAAGCCCATATCCTCGAACATGGAGCAGGGGTAGATGGCCCGTTTGAGGCTGTCCTTGATCCGGTGGTTGAACTGATACAGCCGCCGCCCGCCGGGCAGGCGCTCCAGCAGGGCGTGGTAGCCCTTCTTGAACCGGTAGTAGCCGGGGCGCAGGCGCAGACGGCCTAAGTGGGTGGCCACGCCCCCCACGTTGGGGTCGATGGACATGCCGTTATCGTTGAGAATCACCACCAGCGGCTCTCCGGAGGCCCCCGCGTCATTGAGCCCCTCGTAGGCCAGGCCGCCGGTGAGGGCCCCGTCCCCGATCAGGGCCGCCACGGCGTAGTCCTCCCCCAGCAGGGTGCGGCCGCGGGCCATGCCCAGGGCCACGGAGACGGAGTTGGAGGCGTGGCCGGCCACGAAGGCGTCGTGGACACTCTCGCCGGGCTTTGGAAAGCCAGAGAGGCCCTCCAGCTGCCGCAGGGTGCCGAACAGCTCCCGGCGGCCGGTGAGGGCCTTGTGAATATAGCACTGATGTCCCACGTCGAACACCAGCCGGTCCCGGCCGGTGTCGTAAATCCGGTGAAGGGCCACCGTCAGCTCCACTGCCCCCAGATTGGAGGCCAGGTGCCCGCCGGTGCGGGACACGCTCTCCACCAGGAAGCGGCGCAGCTCGCCGCACAGCGGCTCCAGCTCCTCTCTGCTCAGTTGTTTCACGTCCGCTGGGGACGCAATTCGCTCCAGGATCAAGGACTCACCCCTTTTTATGACGGGAAAACAGGTGCAGAATCCGGCCCACCAGCTGGAGGACCGCGGTGCTCTTGTCAATAGCAAAGGTCTTCCCCACGGCCTTTCCGCCAATGGTGAGGCCGGAGACCAGGGCCGTGATGGCCAGGGAGACGACAACAGAGCGGAAGGACAGGACCTCCTGAAGCCGGACGACGATGATGGCGGCGGTGGAGCCGGAGATGATGCCGCAGATGTCGCCCACCACATCGTTGCAGAAGCTGGAGACCTTGCTGGCCCTGCGGATAAGGCCCAGGGCCTCGCGGGCCCCCGGGACCTTCCGGGCCGCCATGGAGTGGAAGGGCCGCTCGTCGGCGGCGGTGACCGCCACGCCGATGATGTCGAACACGATGCCCAGCAGGATGAAGCTGGCCAGCACCACAAAGGCCAGCGCCAGCCCCGCGCCGTCCAGCGCCTGCTCCGAGGCGAAGGACATGGCCGCAGAGAGGGTCACAGAGATAAAAAACACCTGCACTGCCCAGCGGAATCGCCCCGGCTTCCTCCCCCGCTCCTCCTTTTTCCCCTTTTTGTCCGGTTTCTTCTTACTGTTGCTGTCCCCTATGTCCAAGCAGGCTCTCCTCACTTTCAGTGTATGTTGTAAATAGTTGACGGGGGAAACCGGGCAGGGGGCCCGCATATCTCCCCACAAAAAGGTTGCAAGGACGGCTGTCCTTGCAAAAAACTAAACGCCGGCAGCAGATGAAGTAAATCTTACGGCTTAGGTACGGGTTGGATTTCCCCGGAGCGCGCCTCTCGTTGCCGATCAGGTGGTTTCCCTTTCAGCGCCCCGGCGCGGCGTTGCCCACCGCGCTACCCGACTGCCACTTAGTCCGCACTGCAATCCCTCATCTGCCCAGTGACGACAGCCTAGGTGTTTTCCACCACAGTCAAACCGCCTCCTAGCCTCTTTTGCAGACAGGGTTTCAAGGAGCAATCGCAGCCGCCCCCTGGCCGGGGAGCAAGCCTGGTGTTCTCCTATCCGCCATACCCACGCAAGGCAGGCTACATCTGCACACAGCGTTCACGGCTCAAGGCCGGGTAGCACCGCAATACAGGTTTCTACCCTGAGTCGTACATGGGTCGAAGTACCACAAAGGGAGTACGCCCATGCACAAAAACAGGTCTCCACAACCGCAGGGTCGGCTTCCTCATGCCATTGAGGAACGCCCTACGACCGCAAGCGCGGGGAGTCCGCGCTTTCCACCCAGCACCCACCCCAAACTGGGCGTAAGAAGCAGGCACCAGGGGTTTCACAGCTATGCCCTTAAAAGGATTTTTAGGCCCTTCTTCAGAAGCGGCAGATCTGACTAGGATACTGCGCCGTCGTTTAGCGGGATCATTATAGCACGGGCGGCGGAGATATTCAAGGGAATATACAAAATTTTTTGCATATTTACAGAATATTTACAGGACGGGCCCGGCGGGCGCTTGCAGCGGCCCCCTTATCCGTGGTACACTGCGGTCAGCGGAGGGGGCGGCCTGCCTACTTCCTCCAAGGCCGCCGGACAGGCGGCCTTAATCTGAGACGGAGGTGTTATGATGACAGAACGGGAGGCATACATAGAAAGCTGGCTGGGCGAGGAGCGCGCCGCCCACATCCACG
>CAOKRG010000082.1 GCA_948471095.1 uncultured Oscillospiraceae bacterium | reverse complement strand
GTTGATTACGCTGTCGGGTTTTTTGTGGGAAAGCATTACAACCGTCTCCACATGCCCCGTCCCCGGGAACATGTCCACCGGCTGGACTTCTTTGGGCTCGTAGCCCAGCTCTACAAAGCTTCTCAGATCCCGGGCCAGGGTGGCGGGGTCGCAGGAGATGTACACGACCCGTTCCGGCTTCATGGCCGCGGCCGCTTCCACCAGGGCCCGGCCGCAGCCCTTGCGGGGCGGGTCCAGCACCACGACTTCCGGCCGTTCGCCCCGGCGGGCCAGTTCCGCCGCGCCGGCGGCCGCGTCCGCACACAAAAACTCCGCGTTGGTTATGCCGTTGCGCCGGGCGTTGCGCCGGGCGTCCTCTACGGCCTGGGGCACGGTCTCAATGCCGATTACCCGCCCCGCGCTCTTGGCCATGGAGAGCCCGATGGTCCCGGTGCCGCAGTACAGGTCCAGCAGCAGCCCCCGGCCCTCCAGGCCCGCGTATTCTGCCGCCAGCTGGTAAAGCTTCTCCGCCTGGCCCGGGTTTACTTGAAAGAACGACAGGGGGGAGATCTCGAACTCCAGCCCGCACAGCACGTCCCGAATGGCGTCCGTCCCCCAAACCGTGCGGTTTTTGGGGCCTAGGGCCACGTTGGTCCGCTCCCGGTTGCTGTTGATGATCAGGCTTTGCAGCTCCGGCACAGCCTCCCGCAGAGCCTCCGCCAGCTCCGCCTCATGCTTGAGGCCGTTGCCGTTGACCACCACACAGGCCATGACTTCCCCGGTCCGTTCGCCCCGGCGCAGATAGAGCCGCCGCATTTTTCCCCGGTGGGACTCCTCGTTGTAGACGCCGTCCCCATAGACGGCGGCCCAGGCCCGAAAGGCCTCCATGGCCCGGCGGAAGCTCTCCGGGTGCAGCCGGCAGTGCCGGCAGTCTGCCACCCGGTGGGAATTGGGCGCGTAAAAGCCCATCTGCAGCCGCCCCTGAGCGTCCTGGGCCAAGGGCAGCAGGGCCTTGTTCCGATACCCGTCCCGGCTCCGCCAGGGCAGAATGGGCCGCACCGGCAGGCCCCGGAATCCCCCCACCCGTTCCAGCGCGTCCCGAACCCGCTGCTCTTTGATGCGCAGCTCCTCCTCATAGGTCACGTGCCGCCAGCAGCAGCCGCCGCACTGGGCGTAGCAGGGGCAGTCCGGCTCCACCCGGGCAGGGGAGGGGCGCAGTATTTCCAACGGCTTTCCAAACGCGTGGGTCTTCGCCGCCTTTACAATCTTCACCCGGGCCAAGTCGCCGGGCGCGCCCAGAGGGACGAAGACCGCCTCTCCCTCCCAGCGGCCCACCGCGCCGCCTTGGGCGCTGAAGCCGGTCAGTTCCAAGGTAACGATCTGATTCTTTTGCAAAGCCACAAAAAGGCCTCCTCTCCACATTGCCCAAAGCGCTTGCCCGAAAGAAAGTTTCACTTTGTGGAATATTCTCCGGAATTTTCTTTTATTTGGCCCAAGTTTTGTGAGATCATCCAGCGAAAGAAAGTTGGCCGCAAAAATCGGGTGACAACATTGGGCTATTTGCATAAAATGAAAAATTTATATTTCCTATAGGCTATTAAAATAGTAGATTTCTAAAAAAGTCAATAAATCCTATTGACTTATTCTGTATAAAGAGCTAATATATTGACAGATTAAGGGGCTTACAAGTTTGTGGCAAATGCCGCAATTTCAATACAACTCCTCCCCAAAAGAAGGAAAAGGACCGGTGTACCGGTCCTTTTCCTTTTGCTTTGAACCAGCGGCCGGGAATGGGCAAAGCCTCTTCGTCTGTGGACGCGCCCGAAAAGCGCCCGCGCTAAACCTTCTCGTGAAAGTCCTGCAGGCGCGCCTGATAGGCCTGGGCCATCTCCGGCGCGAAAGCCAGGGGGGCTCCCGCCGCGCCCATAGCGGCCAGCAGGGCTTCCGCCAGGCCGGGGTTCAGCAGCAGTACCGGCCCCAGCAGGTAGGTTAAAAACAGGTTTCCCCTGCGTAGGCCCTCGAAAGGGCATTCCGGATTGAGGCCCACGCCCTTTTTCACCGGAAACAGCCCTTCGGCCCGCGCCTCCGGCCATGCCATAGTAAACTGGGATTTAAACCCCATTACCTCGGCCCCCTGGAACTCTCCCAAAAAGACGCTGTTGTGCCGGTGCATCATGTCCCGCCGGGCGTGCAGGGGCAGCAGGCCCAGGCCCTCTATGCGGGAGCCGTCCTCGTTTTCGATATAGCTTCCAAAGACCTCCCCCGCGTTGCCCGTGAGCAGGAACGCCGCTCCCCCTTGGATCAGCTCTTCCAGCCGGTCCCGGCAGGGCCGCAGTTTTTCCAGCACCTTTTCCTGGCTGCGCTCGCTCATGGGGCCCAGGTAGATGAGGGCCGGCTCTTTGGTGAGGAAAAGGGGCTCACCGGTCAGCGGTGTGTTGACCCGCTGGGCCTGGGGCAGGCACCTCTCCAAATAATTGATATTATATAGATCGCCAAACAAATTGCAGATCTCCGGAAACAAAACCTCAATCTTCATGCCGCATTTCCTTTCTCGGGGGCCTCCGGCGGGTTAAGAAACTTTCTGAAGAAAGTTTCTTAACAATCTTCAAAGACTTTTAAACGTTGGGGTGGGGTGGATGCCGCCAGCCATGCGCCCGGTTTGAGGCTGGCCGCTTTCCCTTAGGTCGAGGCGGGCTTGCAAGTCTATTACATGGGCCCCTCGCGGGCGGCTTAAGGGACTTTTTTGAAAAAAAGTCCCTTAAGAATCCTCAAAAAACTTTACACGTTAGGGCGGGGCGGGAGACGCTGGCTGTGCGCTCGGTTTGAGGCTGGCCGTTTTCCCTTAGGTCGAGGCAAAC
>CAOKRG010000081.1 GCA_948471095.1 uncultured Oscillospiraceae bacterium | reverse complement strand
ATAAACGTGTAAAAGTTTTTGATCCCAACTTTTTTCAAAAAGTTTGGTCCAGTCCAGGGTGAAACCCTGGCCGCCGGAGGCCGACACGGACTCCCCGTGTACGCTTTGCGTACATTATAGCACAAAACCCCCGTCCGCAGGAAGGGGGTTTTGTGAATAAAAAGCGAATTTTGCGGGAAGGGAGGGCGAATCGTTTTGGCAGTACGCGGCGGCTTCCGGGCGCGGGGGGAGGCCGCGCGGCAGGGCCGTGGGCCCCGCGCCTCACCGATCAAATTCCTGGCGCATATAGGCCAGCAGCTTTTTTTCCCGGCGGCTCACCTGCACCTGGGTCATGCCCAGCAGCTCCGCCGTCTGGGTCTGGGTCATGCTCTTGTAATAGCGGCAGTAGATGAGCTTTTGGTCCCGCTCCTCCATCCCCTCCAGGATGCCCCGCAGGGTCAAGCGCTCCGTCATGGTCTCTTCCGGAGCCTCCACCGGGATTTCCAGCTGTTCGCCCTCCTCGCCTCCGGTCAATGAGATGGGCTGGCGCAGGGCGCCCAGGGCCAGGGCCGCTTTTTCCGGGCTGATCTCCAGGGCCTGGGAGAGCTCCTCCACCGTGGGGGCCCGGCCCAGGGAGTCCCGCAGGGCCTCTTCGGCCTTGAGGGCCTTTTGGGCCAGCTCCCGCAGGCCCCGGGACACCCGCACCGCGCCGCCGTCCCGAAAGAGCCGGCGGATCTCGCCCAAAATGACCGGCACGGCATAGGTGGAAAATTTCACGCCCCGCTCCCAGTCAAAATTCTCCGCCGCCTTCACCAGCCCCACGCAGCCCGCCTGGAACAGGTCGTCGTACTCCACGCCCCGGCCCATGAAGCGCCGGGCGCAGAGGTGCGCCAGCCCCAGGTTTTCCGTGACCCGGGGGCTTTCCTCCGCCCTTTGGCCGGGCGGCGGCTCAGGCTTTGGGCTCAAAGCGCTTCACAAGGGTCACGCTGGTGCCCCGGCCCGGGGTGGAGCTGACCCGCACGCTGTCGCAGAAGCTCTGCATCACCGCGAAGCCCAGGCCCGCCCGCTCCTCGCCGCCGGTGGTGAACAGGGGCTCCATGGCCTGCTTCACGTCGGGAATGCCGCAGCCCTTGTCCCGCACCCGCACCACGGCCTTTCCGTCCTCAAAGATTTTTACCGTTATGTACACCGTGCCCATCTGCTCCCGGTAGCCGTGGACGATGGCGTTGGTCACGGCCTCGGACACCGCCGTGCGCATGTCGGAGAGGTCCGCCACTGTGGGGTCCAGCTGGGCCAGGAACGCCGCCACCGCCGCCCGGCCGAAGCCCTCGTTGACCGAGTGGGAGGAAAAGCTGATCTGCGCCTGATTCACCGGCTTCATCAACCCGCCCTCCTTTCTATGGCGGCCACCGAGGAGATGCCCGCCAGCTCTACCATTTTCCCCAGGCTCTGGGAGAGGCCGCACAGCACCACCCGCCCCCGCCAGAAGCCGCACAGGCGCACCCGGCCCAGAATCAGCCCCACGCCGGAGCTGTCCATAAAGGGCACCTCCGTAAAATCCAGCCGCAGGCAGTAGGGCTTGAGCTTCTGGGCCGTGTCGTCAATGGCCTCCCGCATCTCCCGGGCGCTGTGGTGGTCGATCTCCCCGGAGAGCTTGGCGGTCAGGACCCCTTCTTTATAGTTGAGCTGCACACTCATGTTTTTTCCTTCCTTTCCTTTGGGGTTCCGCGCAAAAAGAAAAGCTTCCGTGAAAAGCGGGTTTTCACGAAAGCTCCTGGCTTTTCAAGCCTATTCTAGCGGCTTTCCGCCGCGTTTTTTGGGGAAGCCTGTCAGGGGCCCAGGATTTTTTGATTGGGGGGCCGGCGGCAGGACCTTGGGGCGCCGCCCCAAACCCCGCCGCTTTTGAAAAAGCGGGCAAAACTTTCACTGGCACACTGTTCTAACTTGTTCTGGCTATCGATGCGCTCGGGTCTCGTGAAATTTCCCGCCAAAAACTTTTCCGGGCAAGTATTGCATACTGGACCAAAGGGTATTATAATAAAAGAAAACGGCCTTTTTGCCGGAATTTGGAGGATCATCAATATGGCGAGCATTACCAAAGACACCATCATAGGCGAGATTTTGGACCTGGACGAGACCACCGCCCCCTATTTCCTGGAAATGGGCATGCACTGCCTGGGCTGTCCCTCCGCCCGGGGCGAGACCCTGGAGCAGGCCTGCGCCGTCCACGGGGTGGACGCGGACGAGCTGGTGAAGAAGATCAACGAGCACCTGAGCAAGTAAGCCCGGCGCTTTCCACAGAATTTTGGCCGGACGCCGCGCGGCGGGGCGATTTTGCAGCGCTCCGCCGCGCGGCTTATGGCGTTTTAGGAGGAGCCCCATGTTTTGTCTGCGCCCCAGGCTGGCTCTGTGCGCGGAGCTGGTCCGGCCGGGGAGGGCCCTGGCCGATATCGGAACGGACCACGCCTACCTGCCCATTTGGCTGCTGAAAAGCGGGAAGACCCCCCGGGCCCTGGCCTGCGACGTGAACCCCGGCCCTCTGGAGGCCGCCCGCCGCCATGCCCGGCGCTATGGGGTGGGGGAGGAGCTGCGCCTGCTCTTAAGCGACGGGCTGCGGGAGGTCCCCCCGGAGGACGCGGAGGACGTGGTTATCGCCGGAATGGGCGGGGAGCTGATTCTGCGGATCGTGGCGGAGGCCCCCTGGCTGCGGGACGGAGCGAAGCGGCTGGTGCTCCAGCCCATGAGCGCGGCGGACAAGCTGCGGCTGGGGCTTAAGGAGCTGGGGTTCCAGGTCCTGGAAGAGCGGGCCGCGGTGGACGGCGGCAAGCCCTATTCCGGGTTTTCGGCGGCGTACCAAGGGGAAGGCGTTCGGACCGGCCCGCTTTACCCCTGGATGGGAAGGCTGGCCCCCGGCGGGGCCCACGTGGAGGCCTATGCGGCAAAGGTCCTCTCCGGCCTGGAAAAACAGCGCATGGGCGCGGCCCACCAGGGCAGGGCGGAGGAAGCGGAGCGGCTGGGGGAGGTTATCCAAAAGATAAAAGACGCATACGGTTACCCCGATGGCCAAAAGTAGGCAGCATTCGCGGTCCAGGAGCTTACAACATTCGCTTCGCGAAGTTGACATTCGCTTCGCGAAGTTGACATTCGCTTCGCGAAGTTGACATTCGCTTCGCGA
>CAOKRG010000080.1 GCA_948471095.1 uncultured Oscillospiraceae bacterium | reverse complement strand
CCTACCGCAGGATGGCAAAGGCAATCCGTACCAACACGGTGGCGGACAATTTGCTTAATCGGGAATTTGAACAGCATGGACTGCGCAGAGTCCTCCTGACAGACATTACTTACATCCCTTACATTCTTTCTTTTTGCCATTTGAGATCTCCTCCAGCGTTCACACTACTCAATCCTTAATACCAAGGCCAAAATCCGTATGGCGCAGGCTGTCAAATCGCTGCGGGTAACTACACCGTGACGCATAGCCTCCCGCACCCGTTCCGGATATCCGTTAGCCATTTTCAGATCATTGCCAGCCAGAATCTCCTTATAATGCTCCCCGCGGGTCCACCAGTCGGTCATCACCATACCGGTATATCCCCATTCGTCCCGCAGGATATCCGTCAGCAGTTCCCGGCTCTCCGAGGCGCGGCGGCCGTTCATCACATTGTACGAACTCATTATGGCCCAAGGCTGCTCCTCCCGGACAATTATCTCGAAGGCCCGCAGGTAAATTTCCCGCAAAGCCCGCTGGGACAGGCGGGAGTCGCTGTATTTCCGATTGGTCTCCTTATTGTTGCAGGCAAAGTGCTTAACCGTGGCGGCAATGTGCTGGGACTGGATGCCCCGCACCATAGCCCCGGCCAGCTTGCCGGTAAGCAGCGGGTCCTCAGAGTAATACTCAAAATTCCTGCCGCACAGGGGATTCCGATGGATATTCACCGCCGGGGCCAGCCAGACAGAGATGTTGTTCTCCTTCACCTCCGCGGCCGCGGCCGCGCCAACCCTGGACACCAGTTCTCCGTCCCAGGTTGCGGCCAGCAGGGTAGAGCAGGGCCACGCCGTGGTACAGACCCCTACCTCGGGCTGAATCCGCAGGCCGGCGGGGCCGTCTGCGGTGGTGAGGTTTGGCACGCCATATTCCGGGAGGTTGCCCAGGCCAAAGGTGTTGGACACCCCCACGTTGGGCTGTCCGCCCAGCAGGTGGATCAGATCGTTGTCGCTAAGCTGGGCTGTAAATTCTTCCAGCGTCAGCCTGCCCTCGGCTACAGCGGACAGGGGCTGTACCCCCTCGGCAAAGGGCTGGGTCAGCATCCAGCGCTCCCGGCCCGGCGTGGCGGGAGCCACCGCCTCGGCCTGCCCCGCGTGAATGCGCGGGAGCAGGTTGGCGTCTGTGTCCACCGCCGGGGCGGCGGGCAGACGCTCATAACTCCCGTCCCCCAGCAGACGCTCGGCCAGGTGGGAGGGCGCCAGCACGTCTCTGCATTGACGGACAACCTCGGTCTCCTTTTGTTCCCAAGCCCAATCCAGCTCCACAGCGTCCCGCACAGAGGTCCCCGCGTACAGGGGGTATCGTCCCTGCTCCAGCACCCAGGCGGAGGAGGCGATCTTTCCCAGGTCATCAAAGCTGGCCATGTCAGAGGCAGCGAAGGACAGCTCCACCGTCTCATCCTCGCCGGGTTTCAGCAGCTTTGTCTTTTGGAAGGCCGCCAGACAGCGCTTTGGCTTTTGGAGCAGGCCCCAGGGGGCGGAGTAGTAGAGCTGAACCACCTCCTTGCCCGGACAGTTCCCAGTATTGGTCACCCGGACGGCCGCCTTTATTTTGCCGTTTTCCGCCCCGGCGCGCACCATCTCCAGAGCAAAGCTGGTGTAGGACAGCCCGTAGCCAAAGGGATAGCAGACCTTCTCCGCCGCCCCAGGGAGGGTCTCAAAGTACCGGTAGCCCACATAGATGTCCTCGGTGTACTCCACATAGTGGGGGGAGTCGTGGAAATGCTGGGTGGAGGGGTAGTCGGACAGATCCCGGGCAAAGGTATCGGGCAGCTTGCCGCAAGGATTGGCTTTTCCGGTGAGCAGCGCCGCAATGGCCGCGCCCCCCTCCATGCCTCCCTGATAGGCCAGCAGAACAGAGGAGACGCGATCGTCCTCGCGGAACCAGGAGACATCCACCACGCCGCCCACGTTGAGTACTACCGCCACCTTTTCAAAGGCGGCGCAGACCTGCCGTACCATGCGGCGCTCTTCCCCGGTGAGATAGTAGTCCCCCTTGGGGAAAACAGCCTTTGCTCGTTTGGGCATATCCAGCTCGTCGGGCCAGGGGTAGTCCGGCTCCTGGTAAAGCACCGGTTCCCGGTCCCATCCCTCCCCGGAGAAACGGCTGAGGACGATGACGGCCGCGTCCGCCTGCTCTCTGGCGGAGTCCACCAATTCCCGGGGCAGCTCCGGCTCGGCCATCAGGCCGGGAACGTCGCCAGCCTGATACCGTCCGGCCACATAGTCCCGGTAGAAGTCGGACAGGGGCGCAAAGAGGGGGAGCTCCTCCTTCAAGGCGTCATGCACATTTCTGGTATAGGCAGCGGTCACATCCCCGCTGCCGCCGCCCCCCTTCACATAGTCAAAGCTGCCCTTGCCAAACAGGGCCACTCGGGTATCGGGAGCCAGAGGAAGCAGGCCCCCGTTGTTTTTCAGCAGCACAGCCCCCTCCTGGGCGGCCTGCCGGGACAGGGCGATATGCTCGGGGCTTGCCGTCACCCGGCGGTCCCCGTCCAGGGGCAGGTTGGGCTGATAGCGGGCGCGAATCCATTTTTCCATAAAGAGATCCTCCTTGTCAAAAAGGGAGCGCCGCCAGACTTGACGGCGCTCTTCAGCTTGTTTTACTCCTTCACACCGCCGAGGGTAACGCCCTCCACAATGAACTTGGACAGGAGCAGATAGATAATGATAATGGGTACAATGGCGATGGTAATCATCATGTAGATCTTGCCCATATCAAAGTTCATATAGTCCGCGCCGCGGAGGGTTGCGATCATGATGGGCAGGGTCTGCTTGTTCTTGGAAGTGATCACCAGGGCGGGAACAAAGTAGTTGTTCCAGGATCCCACGAAGGTGAAGATGGCCTGCACCGCGATGGCCGGCTTCATGATCGGCATGACAATGCGGTTAAATGTCCCGAACTCCCCGGAACCATCGATTCGCGCAGCCTCAACGAGCTCTTTAGGAAGGGAGGACTGCATGTAGCTGTGCATGAAGTAGAACACGGCAGGGGAAGCCACCGAAGGGATAATCAGCGGCAGCAGGGAATCGTCCATGCCCATATTGGTGATCAGGCGCAGGAAGCCAAGAGCCGTCACTTGGGTGGGCATGACCAGGATCGCCATA
The DNA here is from genome assembly GCA_948471095.1 of uncultured Oscillospiraceae bacterium. Lineage (GTDB taxonomy): Bacteria > Bacillota > Clostridia > Oscillospirales > Acutalibacteraceae > Acutalibacter. The sequence continues at coordinate 523 of CAOKRG010000080.1, read as the reverse complement.
ATGAAGGTAAAGGCCGCGTTTTTCAGCTTGAAGTCATAGGCGTAAATGCCGTAGGCTGTCAGCGCGGAGAAATAGGTCACAATGGCGGCGCAGCAGCCGGAGACAATCAGGCTGTTCTGGATGCCCTTCAGGATGGGGATGGCCGGGTCGTTGATGACGTTAAGAAAGTTCGTAATCAGGCTGGAGCCGGGCAGGGCGGAGAAGCCCAGCTGGAGCTGCGCGTGGGAACGGGTGGCATTGATGACCAGGATGTAGAAGAAAAACAGGCACATAAAAGCCAGGATGATCAGCACCACATGGGCCAGGATAGTCCGGCCATTGGATTTCTTGTTCAGCATTACGCTTTGTCCCCCTTCCTGGCACGCTTGGCCGCAGACCTGGAGCCGTCAGGGTCCGGGTCGGTATTCATCTTGAAGACAATCCAGCACAGAATGCCGCTGATAATGAAGAGGAATACGCTCAGCGCGCCGGCCATGCCGTAGTTCTTGGCCTGGAGGTGATTGTTCAGATACATGATCAGCGT
>CAOKRG010000079.1 GCA_948471095.1 uncultured Oscillospiraceae bacterium | reverse complement strand
CCCTGGTGGCCATCCAGCTGCTGGGCCTGGCGGGCCGGGTGAGGAAGCGGCTGGCCGACGACGCGCTGAAGGCCGAAATGGCCCGGGTGCGGGACGGCGTCTTCTACTATGACTGATATGCCCGGGCGTAAAAACGCTATCCGCCCGTGGAAGCGAACTAGGGGGAATCGACTATGAAAAGACCGGAACAGATGTCCCTTATCATGTCCATCGTAGAGCGGGGCAGCGGCAGCAAGCTGGCGAAGCTGTACCATAAAAACCAGGTTTTTACCCATATCCGCTGCGAGGGACAGGGCACCGCCACCTCGGAGATCCTGGATATCCTGGGCCTGGGCGGGTCGGAGAAGGACATCCTTCTCAGCATCACCACCTGCACGGCCGCCCGGGCCCTGCTGGATAAGCTGGACGACGAGCTGCGGGGGGCGGAGCCGGGGCGGGGCATCGCCTTCACCCTGCCCCTGTCGGCGGTGAGCAGCCTGCTGGCCGCCTATATTGGTCTGAAAACAAAACCGGAAAGCGAGGGGAGCGCCGTTATGGAAAATAACCAGCCCAAGAGCAGCATGATCCTGGTCACCGTGAACCAGGGGTACACCGAGGCCGTCATGGACACCGCCCGGAAGGCGGGGGCCCGGGGCGGCACCATCATCCGGGGCCGCTGGGCCGGGGACGAGAGCTTCGCCCAGTCCTCCGGCATCACCACCCTCCAGGAGGAGAAGGAGCTGATCTTCATCGTGGCGCCCACGGAGATCCGAAACCGCATCATGGACGCCGTCGCCAAGAACCACGGCCTGCGCACCGAGGCGGGGGCCATGGTCACCTCCATCGGCGTGGAACAGCTGGTCCATCTGGGATAGAAAAGAGGCGTTTGCATGACCGTCATTCTGCCCGGAAATCCGCCCTACAGCGAACGGCTGCGGGGCATGCTCGCGCCCCTGCTGCCCGCCGGAACCCGCTGGCGGGACCCGGCGGAGGGGCTTGGGGGGCTGGAGGGAGAGCGGCTGCTCTTCGCCGTGGCCCTGGACGAGGGGGGCTGCGGGCTGGAATACTACCGGATGCTGTCCGACCTGCGCCGGGGGGAGGAATCCCTGACCGGCTGTACTGCCGGCCTGGTGGTCACAGGCCAGGGGGAGCTGTATACCAAGGACGTGGCCCGGGATCTGGTGCTGTCGGCCAATATGGCGGGCTGCGCCTTCCTGGGGCGGCCCCTGGTGGAGGCCACCGGGTCTTTGCGGAACTTCCGGGTTCAGGCGGAGATCCGGGGCACCGACGAGGCCGCCGCCTTCGCCCTGGCGGCGGAGGAGCTGATCGACCGGCTGCACTGCGAGCCTCCGCCTCCGCCCATCCGGCGGCTGACCGCCCTCCATGCCTCCTCCCGGGCCACCAGCAACACCCTGGCCCTGTGGGACCTGGTGCGGCGGAACCTGCCGGCGGATATCGAGGTAACGGAGCTGGGCCTGCGCAACGGTACGGTATCCGACTGCAACGGCTGCGCGTACACCACCTGCCTCCACTTCGGGGAGCAAGGGGGGTGCTTCTATGGCGGGCCCATGGTGGACGAGGTGTTTCCGGCGGTGCGGGAGTGCGATGCCCTGGTGATGCTCTGCGCCAACTACAACGACGCGCTGTCCGCCAACCTGACCGCCTTCGTCAACCGCCTGACGGCCCTCTTCCGCCAGAACCGGTTCTATGACAAGCGGCTCTACGGCCTGATCGTCTCCGGCTACTCCGGCGGGGATCTGCTGGCCCGGCAGCTGATTTCCGGGCTGAATATGAACAAGAGCTTTTACCTGCCTCCCCGCTTCTGTATGATGGAAACCGCCAACGAGAAGGGCAGCCTGATCCGGCTTCCCGGCGCAGCCCTGCGAGGAGAGGCGTTTGCAAAGCGGATGGCGGGGTGAAGGGAAGAAGAACCGGACGGCGTGGAAACTGCCGTCCGGTTTTTGCAATGGCGGACGAGAAGGCGCGGCGCCGCCATTTTTATTTGAATTTCCAAAAAGCCGGGGGAAATTATTAAAATTTTATGAAGAAATTTCTTGCGCCCCCATTGCTTTTACAAAAAAACCTGCTATACTAGGTTAGTATCTGTGATTATGTCCACTGATTACTGCGTTTTCCGGTATGAAGTGTTCCGGCCTGGGTAAACTGTACCTGACAGGCCAATAAAAAAAGGCCGCCCTCCGGCTCCACCCGCGAAAGGCTGCGGCCGTCTCCATACAAAGAACAAAGAGGTGCGATTCTTTGACCAAGTATATTGTCGAGGGCGGACGGCCCTTGTTCGGCGAGATCCATATCAGCGGCGCGAAAAACGCCGCCGTCGCCATTATTCCCGCTGCCCTGATGGTCAGCGGCCCCTGCCGCATTGAAAACATGCCCCAGATCAGCGATGTAACCATCCTGCTGAGCATTTTGCAGGACCTTGGCGCAAAGGTACGTTATGTAAACCCGCACACCGTAGAGATCGACAGCTCCAGCCTCCGCAGCGGCCGGGTGCCCTATGAGTCCGCCCGCCGGTGCCGCGCCTCCTACTATATGCTGGGGGCTCTGCTGGGCCGGTTCGGCTCGGCGGACGTGGCCCTGCCCGGAGGGTGCGACTTCGGCAGCACCCGGCCGATTGACCAGCATCTGAAAGGTTTTCGCGCCCTGGGGGCCCAGGTGGACACCCAGAGCGGCTTTGTCATGGCCGAAGCCGCCGGAGGGCGGGTGAAGGGGGCCAACATCTTCTTCGACAAGGTTTCCGTGGGGGCGACGATCAATATCATGCTGGCCGCCGCCATGGCCGACGGCATGACGGTCATTGAAAACGCCGCCAAGGAGCCCCACGTGGTGGACGTGGCCAACTTCCTCAACTCCATGGGGGCCAACATCATGGGTGCGGGCACCGACGTCATCAAGGTCCGGGGGGTCAGCCGTCTCCGGGGCGGCAGCTACTCCATCATTCCCGACCAGATTGAGGCGGGGACCTACATGGCCGCCGTGGCGGCCTGCGGCGGCGAGGTAAAGCTGTGCAACATCATCCCCAAGCACATGGACTGCATTTCCGCTAAGATGGCGGAAATGGGCGTGGAAATCCGGGAGGTGGACGACAGCCTGGTGGTCAGCCGCATCGGGCCTTTGACCCGGGCCAACATCAAGACCATGCCCTATCCCGGCTTTCCGACGGACATGCAGCCCCAGGTGTCCGTGGCCCTGTGCCTGGCCCACGGCACCAGTATTATTACCGACAGCGTGTGGAATACCCGTTTCCGCTATACGGACGAGTTCAAGCGCATGGGGGCGCAGATTCAAGTGGACGGGAACCTTGCCATCATTGAGGGCGTGGAGCATTTGACGGGGGCCCAGCTGGAGGCCTGCGACCTGCGGGCGGGGGCGGCAATGCTCATTGCGGCCCTGGCGGCCCACGGCGTCAGCGAGATCAGCAACGTTCAGTATATTGAGCGGGGCTATGAGGATGTGATCGGCAAGGTCCGGGGCGTTGGCGGAAGGATTAAGGCGGTGGAGATTCCGGAGGAGGAGCCGCTGGTCAGCAGCGTAGGATAAAAATTTTGCCATCCCCGAGATTTCGGGGATGGTTTCTTTGCCGCCGCTGCGCGGCGGCACGGGGCTTTTATCTGCGGCCCTGCGGGCCGCGACCGCTTTTTTATCCTATTTCTTTATTTATCTCATCTTCGCGCCCTTTGGGCGCGAACGGGAAATTCTTCTCGAATCGGCCCGGGGGCTACGCGCCCCCGGACCCTGCGCCTACTTTTGCCGCGCGGCAAAAGTAGGCAAAAACGCGCTTGAACCTACGGTTCAAGACTCCCTTAGACGGGGGCCAAAGGACTGTGCGGCGGGTTTGGTTGGTGGGCGAAGCCTCCGAATTTCCGATCCTACGGGTATCTAATCTAGTGGCTTGGCAGTCGACCGACTCCGCCTGCCGGCCTGTTAAAGGGGTAGAGTCTGCTAGGGGGACCTTC
>CAOKRG010000078.1 GCA_948471095.1 uncultured Oscillospiraceae bacterium | reverse complement strand
CAACTTCGCGAAGCGAACGTCAACTTCGCGAAGCGAACGTCAACTTCGCGAAGCGAACGTTGTAAGCACCTGGACCGCGCAAATTTTCCTGCCATTTGAGTCTGAGGTAATAAATACCGAATTTCAGCGCTACTCCGGCGCCTTCATGCTCTCTACCATGCTGATGCCCGCCAGCTTCCGGTACATCACCAGATTCACCAAAACGCTGAACGCCACGGTCAGCAGCGCGGCCCAGAGATAGCTGAGGGGGTAAATGGCCCGGCCGAACATCACCATGTCGATCTCCGCCGTGCGGATGACAAACTGGTGGAGGGCCACGCCCAGCAGCAGCCCGGCGGCTGTGCCGATCACGGTCAGGGCGGCGGTCTCCCGGTACACATAGGCCGCCACCTCGCCATCGTAGAAACCCAGCACCTTGATGGTAGCCAGCTCCTTTTCCCGTTCGGTAATGTTGATGTTGGTCAGATTATACACCACCACAAAGGCCAGGGCCCCCGCCGATATGATAAGCACCACCACGATATAGTTGATGCTCTGGATGCTGTTCTGGAAGCTGGCGGAAAGCTCCACCGTGGAGGTGGTCATGGCCACGTCCCCGCATTGAAGCAGCTGGGTGGAAAGGCCGTCCTCCCCTCCGGCGGGGCCCCCTTCGGGCAGGCGGCACAGGAGGGAGTTCACCGCCGGGTCCTGGCCAAAGGCCTCCCGGTAGGCGGCGGGGGAGACGTACAGGTAGTGGTGCACATAGTTTTCACAGATATCGGTAATGGCAAAGCTGGCCTCGTCTTCGTCCTGGTTCTTCACGGTAATGCGGTCCCCTACCCGGAGTCCCTGCCGCTCGGCCAGCTTTTCGGTGACGATCACAGCCCCGGGCCCATATTCCACCGGCTCGCTGTCCGTGCGGTGCCGGAACTGGAAGAAGTCCGGCAGGCGCTCCACCTCCCGGGGCACGAAGATGGTGATATCGTCCTTGGGCCCGTTTCCGGCCGGTACCACCTGTCCGCTTTCCTGGGTCACGGGCAGCGCGTCCTCTATGCGGGCCGGGTCCTCTAAGATAGCCTGCAGCTGAGGGTCTTCCAACGCGGCCTCATCGCTCAAGCCCACGATCAGCTGGTATTGGCACAGCTCGTTGTATTGCAGCGCCACAATGTCCGAGATGGAGTCCCGGATGCCAAAGCCGGTGACCAGCAGGGCGGTGCACCCGGCGATGCCCGTGATGGTCATAAAGAACCGCTTTTTGTAGCGGAATAAGTTCCGCAGGGTGACCTTTTGGGTGAATTTCAGCCGCTTCCACAGGGGCGTGACGTATTCCAGCAGCACCCGCTTTCCGGCCTTGGGGGCCCGGGGCAACATAAGCCGGGCGGGGACCTCCCGCAGGGCGGCCCAGCAGGCGCTTAAGGTAGCGGCCAAGGTGCACAGCGTGGCCGTCACGGTGGAGAAGATGGCCAGTGGCCAGCTTAAGGGCGTGCAGATCACCGGCAGGTCATACATAATGTTGTAGGCGTTGATGATCACCGTGGGGAACAGCCACATGCCCGCGGCCACCCCCGCCACGCTGCCCAGCAGGCTGGCCGCGGCGGCATAGAAGAGGTATTTCCCGGCAATCTGCACGGCGGTGTAGCCCAGGGCTTTTAGGGTGCCGATCTGCTGGCGCTCCTCCTCCACCATGCGGGTCATGGTGGTCAGGGCCACCAGCGCCGCCACCAGAAAGAAGAACACCGGGAACACCGAGGCGATGGCCGCGATCTTGTCCGCGTTGGAGGCATAGCTGGAAAAGCTGGCGTTGTCCTCCCGGGTGAAGACCAGCCACTCGCCCTCTTCGATTTCGCCGATTTCCCGCTCCGCGTCCTCCAATTCCTCCCGGGCTTCGGCCAGCTCCTGGTCCGCCTCGGCCTTGCCCTCCCGGTAGTCCTTCCAGCCCTGCTCCAGGTGCTCCCGGCCTTGGGCCAGCTCCGCCGCGCCCTCATCATAGTCCAGCTGGCCCTGGGCCAGGTCCGCTTCCGCCTGGGCGAGCTTCTCCTGGGCCTCCCGCACCGACTGGTCCAGCTGAGCCTGGGAGCGGTCCAGCTGGGCTTTTTGGGCGTTGAGATTGTTCTGCTGGCTCTCCAGCTCCGCCGCCTGGGCGTTGAGCTGGGCCAGGCCCGCGTCCAGCTGGGCCCGGGCTTCTTGAGCCTTTGCCAGGTTCTTCTCATACTCCGCCCGTCCGGCCTCCAAAGCTGTCCGGGCGGCGGCTGAGTCGGTCCCTTGCGCCGCTAAGGCCTGCAGGCCCGCCTTGAGCCCGGCAAACTGCGCCGCCGCTTCCGGCGCGGCCAGCTCCAGCTGGCTCAAAAGAGCCAGCGCGGCCCCGTCCGAACCGTCTCCCCCAGGCAGACCCAACTGGGCGGCCAGCTGGTTTAAAGCGGCCTTGCCCTGGTCCAGGCCGTCCAGATTGGCCTGGGTCTCGTCCAGCTGGGCCTTAGCCTGAGCCAGTTGGGCGTCTCCCGCGTCCAGCTCCGCGAAGCCGCTCTGAATGGTCTGCCGGGCATTGCCGATCTCCACCCGCCCGCTGTCGATCTGGGCCTGATAGCTCTGCACCTGGCTGCGCCCGTCCGCGATCTGCCGCCGGGCGCTGGCGGTTTCGGTTTCCAGCTTGGCCCGGCCATCGGCCAGCTCCTTGCGGCCGTCTTCCAGCTCTTGCTTGGCGTCGGCCAGCTTTTGCTCGTTTTCCGCTATCTCCGCTTCGCCGTCTTCCAATTCGGTCAAAGCGTCCGCCAGCTCCCGCTCCGCGTCCGCCTTGGCCTCTTCGTATTCGTCCCAGCCATCGGCCAATTCCCCGTTGGCGTCGTCGATCAGCTCCTCATAGCGAAGCCGGGCCCGCTCCTCGCCCAGAGGCTCCAACACGTCCTCCGCCTGAGCGGCCAGCTCCTCGTACTCCTCGTAAAAGGAATTCAGCCCCTCCGCTCCGGCCACGGACAGGTAGGCGGCGGTGTAGTAGTCCTGGTCAAAGGTTTCCGGGACCGTGTAGGCCATCAGCCCCAGGGTGCCGGTTCCGGCGGTGGAGTGCTCCTGCTCCAGGGAGAGGTACAGGGAGGTTTTCACCGTGCCCACCACGGTAAACTCCCGGGGCAGGCCCTCCTGGTCCTCTTCCACGGTCAGGGTCCGGCCCACCCAGCCGCTGTTCTCAAAAAAGGTCCGGGTCAGCACCACGGCGCACTCGCCGGGAGCTTCGGGCAGGCGGCCTTCCTGCAGCACGGGGGTATTCAAGCTGTCCCAGCCCTCTTCGGGCAGGCTGTGCAGGCGGGTGGTGTAGGAGTCCCCCTGGTCGGACAGAAGCACCAGATCCGTGTCGTAGGCGGGCATGACCTTGTCCACCTGGGGCAGGTCCCGCAGGGCCTCCATGTCGGCGGCGGTCAGGCCCAGGGTGGACATCACCTTAAGGTGGAACATCTCCGTGTCCCGGCAGTACTGGTCGGCGGAGACCCGCATATCTAAGGGGGAGGCCAGCACCCCCGCCAAAAAGCCCGCGCCCAGGGCCACAATGGAGAAGATGGCCGCAAACCGGGACAAGCTGTGGCGGATGGTCCGAAAAATGGATTTGAGATACGTTTTTTTCATAACAGCGCCCTCCCTAGCTTACCATTCAATGTCCTCCACCGGCGTGGGAAGGGGGTTCACCTCGTTGGAGACCGCCTTGCCGCTTTTGATGCGGATCACCCGGTCCGCCATGGCGGTCAGGGCCCCGTTGTGGGTGATGACCAGCACGGTGCGGCCGGTCTTGCGGCAGGTTTCCTGCAAAAGACCCAGCACGGCCTTGCCCGTATTGTAGTCCAGGGCCCCGGTGGGCTCGTCGCAGAGGAGGATTTTCGGGTTTTTTGCCAGGGCCCGGGCAATGGCCACCCGCTGCTGCTCCCCGCCGGAAAGCTGGGCGGGAAAGTTCCGCAGGCGCTCCCCCAGGCCCACGCCCCGCAGGGTCTCGGCGGCGTCCAAGGGTTCGGGGCAGATCTCGCTGGCCAGCTCCACGTTTTCCAGGGCGGTCAGGTTCTGCACCAGGTTGTAAAACTGGAACACAAAGCCCACGTCCAGCCGGCGGTAGGCGGTCAGCCGCTTGGGGCTGTAGGCGCTGACTTCGGAGCCGTCCAGCAGAATGCGCCCCTCGTCGCAGGTGTCCATGCCGCCCAGCATGTTCAGCACGGTGGTTTTGCCCGCGCCGGAAGGGCCCACGATGACGCAGAATTCCCCCCGCTCCACAAAGAAGCTGATGTGGTCCGCCGCGGCGATGCGGTTTTCGCCCATCTGGTAGAACTTGCACACATTGTCAAACTCAATAAAATGCACGGCGCATCCCTCCGTTATCAAAATATTTCCGCCTGTAAATACAGGTTCTCAAAGTATATGTTTGGTAATGCTCGCTTCACTGCACGGGCCTCCGGCTAAGACCTCGGGGACTCTGTCCCCGAACCCCTGCCACCTTTGAAAAGGTGGACGAAACTTTTACAGTATACATTTGGTTGGTAAAAGCGAAAGGAAAAGCTTTGTGTTTCTCCGCTGCCGCGTTGGTTGAGAAAGTCAATTTATACTCACATTGTGTTGGCAGACAATCAACTTTTTCAAGAAGTGGTGTTCTCATGGGCGGCTTGGCGCGGTCAATGTCTGGCAAGCTGAATGCCTCCCGTTGTTCTGAACCGAGCGCCCAGCGCGCGCCTTACACTTACGATAAACGTGTAAAAGTTTTTGATCCCAACTTTTTTCAAAAAGTTTGGTCCAGTCC
>CAOKRG010000077.1 GCA_948471095.1 uncultured Oscillospiraceae bacterium | reverse complement strand
GGGCAGGCGCAGCAGGGCCATGCCGTTCTCCTTGGCCATCAGCTGGGCCATAATGCCCGCGGCCCGGGCCAGCTGGGCTCCCTTGCCGGGGTACAGCTCCACATTGTGGATGAAGGTGCCGGTGGGGATGTTCTTCAGCGGCAGGGCGTTGCCGGGCTTAATGTCCGCCTCGGCGCCGGAGACGATCTTGTCGCCCACCTTCAGGCCGTGGGGGGCGATGATATAGCGCTTCTCCCCGTCCTCATACTGCACCAGGGCGATAAACGCCGAGCGGTTGGGGTCGTACTCCAGGGTCAGCACCGTGGCCTTCATGTCGTGCTTCTGGCGCTTAAAGTCGATGATCCGGTACTTCTTCCGGTTGCCGCCGCCCCGGTGGCGCACGGTGATCCGGCCATAGCTGTTGCGGCCGGACTTGTTGGAAAGAGGAGCCAGAAGGCTCTTCTCGGGGCCGTCCTTCGACAGGCTGGTGTAGTCCGTAACAGACATATTGCGCCTGGCCGCGGTCGTCGGCTTGTAATACTTAATTGCCATTTGTTCTGTTCACTCTCCTGGTATCCAAAATACGTTCGCGGCCCTTTTAGACCATGCTCTCGAAGAACTCGATGGTCTTGCTGTCCTGGGTCAGGGTGACCACGGCCTTCTTCCAAGACTTGGTGTAGCCCTGGTAGCGGCCCTGGCGGCGCAGGCGGCCCCGCACGTGCAGGGTGTTCACCTTGCTCACCTTTACGCCGAAGGCGGCCTCGACGGCCCGCTTCACGTCGATCTTGGTGGCGGCCTGGTCTACCTCGAAGGTGTACTTCTTCTGGGTGTTGCCGTCCATGGTCTTCTCGGTGATGATGGGGCGGATAATGATGTCATGGGCCTCCATTACGCATACACCTCCTGTATCTTCTCCACGGCCCCCTGGGCGACGATGAACTTGTCGGCCCCCAGGATGTCGTATACGTTCAGCGTGTTCACCTGGGCGGTTTTCACGCCGGGAATGTTCCGGGCCGAGGCGATGACCTTCTCGTCCACCCCGTCCAGCACGATAAGCGCCTTCTTCTCGCTGCCAACGGCCTTGAGCATGGCGGCGATGGTCTTGGTCTTGTAGTCCTCGCAGGCGATCCGGTCGATGACGATCATCTCGCCGTCCTTCACCTTGGAGGAAAGGGCGGACTTCATTGCCAGCCGCCGCACCTTCTTGTTAAGGGTGTAGCGGTAGCAGCGGGGCTTGGGGGCAAACACGATGCCGCCGTGGGTCCACTGGGGGGACCGGGTGCTGCCCTGGCGGGCCCGGCCGGTGCCCTTCTGCCTCCAGGGCTTGCGCCCGCCGCCGGAAACCTCACTGCGGGTGAGCGCCGACTGGGTGCCCTGGCGCTGGTTGCTAAGATAGTTCTTGACCATATCGTTCATTACAGGGACATTGGGCTCGATGCCGAAGACCTCGTCGGAGAGGGTCTGCCGGCCGACCTCCCGGCCCTGCATATTCAATACTGCTAATTCAGCCATTTTACTTCCTCCTCCCCTTAAGCCTTCACGCTGTCGCGCAGGATGACGATGCCGCCGTTGGGGCCGGGGATCGCGCCCTTGATGGCGATCAGGTTGTTCTCCGCGTCCACCTTGGCTACGGTCAGGTTCTGCACGGTCACGGTCTCCGCGCCCAGGTGGCCGGCCATCTTCAGGCCCTTCCACACCCGGGAGGGGGACGAGCACGCGCCGTTGGAGCCGCCGTGGCGGGCCACAGGGCCGCTGCCGTGGCTCTCCTTCAGCCGGTGGAAGTTCCAGCGCTTGATCACGCCCGCGTATCCCTTGCCCTTGCTCTTGCCGGTCACGTCGATGCGCTCGCCGGCCTCAAAGGCGTCGGCCTTGATCAGGTCGCCTACGTTCACAGCGCCGATATCCTCCAGCCGCAGCTCCCGCAGGGTCTTCTTGGGGGCCACGTCGCCCTTTTTGAAGTGCCCGGTCAGGGGCTTGCTCACACGCTGGGGCTTCTGGTCGCCAAAGCCGATCTGCACGGCGTCGTAGCCGTCGTTCTCCACGGTCTTCTTCTGCACGACCACGCAGGGGCCGGCCTCTACCACCGTGACGGGGATGACCTTCCCCTTCTCGTCGAAGATCTGCGTCATGCCGATCTTCTTTGCGATGATCCCTTTTTTCATTGCTTTCTTTCCTTTCTACTCCCGGGGCCCGCCCGGTATCGGGCGCCCCGTTTAGGTTATTGGTCGATAAACCCCTTGGTCCACCGACATGACCCTCCTGTCCCGGTTGGTTGAAACCTTACAGCTTGATCTCGATTTCAACGCCGGCGGGGAGCTCCAAGCCCATCAAAGACTCCACGGTCTTGTTGCTGGGCCTGAGGATGTCGATCAGGCGCTTGTGGGTGCGCAGCTCGAACTGCTCGCGGCTGTCCTTATACTTATGAACGGCGCGCAGAATGGTGATGATCTCCTTCTCGGTGGGCAGCGGAACGGGGCCGGACACCCGGGCGCCTGTGCGCTTGGCTGTCGCCACAATCTTCTCCGCCGACTGGTCCACCATCTGATGGTCGTACCCTTTGAGCCTGATCCTGATTTTTTCCTTGACTGCCACTTGTTTACCGCCTCCTAAAAGTTCTTTGGGCGTTTGTTTTCTCTCACACTGCTCCGGGTGTTTCCTGTTTTGACATAGAAAAACCGGCGATCCGCACAGGGGCGGAACCCGGGGACAGAGTTAGAAGACACACAATATCCTCTGAACCAGCACACACGGCCTGCCGGGGCTTGCCCGACGGTTCCCGCTGTTTTCAGATTCCCTCGCCCGGTTTCAAATCGGACATACTCCACGGAAAAACCGGCCTCGCTCCCGTCAAGGGGCGCACGGGCCGCAACCTCCCGCTTCAACGCATATCCCGGCACATTGTGCCGGTCGTCGGGGCAAAACGCCCCTTAGCAGTCGTACCTCTGTATCTTACCACAAGGTCTTGGGTTTTGCAAGTCTTTTTTTAAATTTTTTTGAATTTTTTCCGCCCCGGCCTTCCAGCCGGTTTCCTGGGGCCGCGCACGGCTTCCGCGGCGTTTGCGCGGGAGGAGGCGGGCGGCTTTTCTTTTGGCGAGTCCCGCCTCCCAGCATACCGGACGCGTCCGGCCTGGATTTTTCTTCCAGGGAGTGTCCGAAGGGCGTTGTTATAGAAGTATTAGAAAGCCTCCGGCGGCTTAGGGGCGCTGCCCCTAAGAACCCACGAGTTATCCAAGGGATAACTCGTCCACCTCTTAAAAAGGTGGACGAAACTTTTACTGGCTCACTGTCAGAGCCTGCGTGTGAATCAACGCGTTTGGACACTTCCTTTCTTTCAGTGTCCCTTGACTTCCTGGCAAAAATCAGTATAATGATACCGAAACCCAACACGGCCCGGACCGGGCGCGAACCGCCAAAGGCCCGCGAGGCGACCATCAGCCCGGGAAAAACCCGGCGGCGTCCTCAAGGGCCCGCGCGGGCGCTTGGCCCGGGCAACATAGCGAATATAGATACATTGCCCCAAAATCTGCCGGAGGGACGAAAGGCCCTGTTCCGGCGCTTCGTCCCTCCTTTTTTCGAAAGGAGAAATCTCATTTGAATACTGAATCAAAGGCCTCCCCCAAAGGCTGGGAGGCCGCCAAGTCCTACCTGCGCCTGTACTTTGTGGACGCCATGAGCGCCATGGCCCAGGGGCTTTTCGCCTCCCTGCTGGTGGGCACCATCGTCTCCACCCTGGGCGCCCAGCTGGGCCTGCCCGTGCTGGAAGAGGTGGGCGGCTTTGCCAAGTCCATGGCCGGGCCCGCCATGGCCATCGCCATCGGATCGGCCCTGAAGGCCCCGCCCCTGGTTCTCTTTTCCCTTGCCGCCGTGGGCGCGGCCTGCAATTCCCTGGGCGGCGGCGGAGGCCCCCTCGCGGTGCTTCTGCTGGCCATTCCCGCCTGCGAGCTGGGCAAGCTGGTGAGCAAAAGGACCCCGGTGGACATTTTGGTCACCCCCCTGACGACCCTGGGCGCTGGCGCGGCCTTAGCCTACCTGCTGGCCCCGGCCATTGGGTCCCTGGCAACGGCCTTCGGCCAGCTCATCAAGGACGCTACCGTGCTGCAGCCCTTCTGGATGGGCATTGTGGTGTCCGTGCTGGTGGGCGTCGCCCTGACCCTGCCCATTTCCTCCGCCGCCCTCTGCGCGGCCTTCGGCCTCACGGGCCTGGCGGGCGGAGCCGCCGTGGCGGGCTGCTGCGCCCAGATGATCGGCTTCGCGGTCATCAGCTTCCGGGAGAACCGCTGGGGCGGGCTGGTGGCCCAGGGCCTGGGCACCTCCATGCTGCAAGTGCCCAACATCGTGAAAAACCCCCACATCTGGATCGCCCCCACGCTGGCTTCGGCGGTGACGGGGCCCATTGCCACCTGCCTGTTCCATCTGGAGATGAACGACCCCGCCGGCGGCGTGGCCTCCGGCATGGGGACCTGCGGGCTGGTGGGCCAGATCGGCGTGTACTCCGGCTGGGTCAGCGATGTGGCCAATGGCCTTAAGCCGGGCATTACCCCCATGGACTGGGCGGGCCTGCTGCTGGTGTGCTTCCTGCTGCCCGCGGCGCTGGCCTTTGCCTTTGACCTGGCCCTGCGCAAGCTGGGCTGGGTCAAGCCCGGCGACATGAAGCTGGACGTTTAGGGCTTCTATTAAAGTATGGGGAGGCCGGTTGAACCTCCCACTTCCGAGCCCTTCTCTCAACATAAGGACCCACAGCGGAAGGGTCCCCCCGCACAAGGACAACAACAAAATACCGTTCAGAGCAATGCAAGAGGGCGGCAACCGATATACCTTCGGTTGCCGCCCTCTTGTACTATAAATCATGATATTTAGCCTTATATTTGCACTTTAAACTCGCTCCAGTTTTTCACCGCCTGCATCTCCACGCCAT
>CAOKRG010000076.1 GCA_948471095.1 uncultured Oscillospiraceae bacterium | reverse complement strand
CGGTGGGACCTGTTACACCGTCCGCGCCAGTGGGACCCGTGGTTCCGGTGGGACCTGTTACACCGTCCGCGCCAGTGGGACCCGTGGTTCCGGTGGGACCCGTGAGGCCCGTTGCGCCCGTTGGGCCTGCGGGGCCCGTGGTTCCGGTGGGACCCGTGGGGCCTGTTGCGCCAGTGGGGCCTGCCGCGCCGTCCGCGCCCGTTGCGCCGGTCGCGCCGGTCGGACCGGTGGGGCCCGTGTCACCCCGCGCGCCGGTAGGACCAGCCAAGCCGTTTGCGCCGGTGGGGCCTACCGCGCCGGTGGGACCTGTTCCGCCGTTCGCTCCGGTGGGGCCTGTCGGGCCGATCTGCCCAGCGGCTCCCGTTGCCCCGGTGGGCCCCGTCGCGCCGGTAGGACCGGTAGGGCCCGTCGCGCCGGTAGGGCCGGTGGGTCCGCCGGGCGGGCAGGGCGGAGGACAAGGCGGCGGGCAGCAGGGAGGCGGGCAGCAAGGGGGCGGGCAGGGCGGCAGATCGCCGCAGCCCTCGCCGCAGGCATAGGAGCCCGAATAAATTTTCATATTCATGCTGGAATTACCTCCATAGAAGGATAGGGCCCCGGCTCTCGCGCGAACCTGGGGCCCATGCTCAGTATATGCCTGTCCCGGAAAAAGGTGCGGGCCCTCCTAGCGCGGGGAATCAGGTTGCACAGAAAAAGCCCGGAAAAAACAGCGGAACGGTGCAAAACATAAAATTTGCAGGATTCCAGAAATTAACTTGCATTTTTGGATGGAATATATTAAAATATATCCTGTTTGAGCCTTGAAAATGCAGACAAGCACAAAATGGTGCTTCAAATTTCAAAAACCCGCATTCCCGGGTGGAACAGGCGGGGAGGCTGCTGCCTCCTAAGCCGCCCAGCTGGAAAACCGGTACTTACCAATTTTAAGCGTGTTTGCTATACCTGAGTAAGGGCCGGAGCCCCGGCATAGGCGGGCCCTCTATGATACGGAAAGGAATGGTCTTTCGCATGAAGATTACGGCAATGAGCGTGAAGGAGATTAAGGAACTGAACCGGGAGGCGGCCCGGGAATATGCGGGCTATAAGGCCCAGGGCCTGGACCTGAACATGGCCCGGGGCAAGCCCTGCGTGGAACAGCTGGACCTGGCCCTGGGCGTGCTGGAAGCTCTGCGGGCCCGGAGCGAGTTCGCCAATTCCAATGGAGACGACTGCCGGAACTACGGCGTGTGGAACGGCCTGCCCGAGATGCGGGAGATCTTCAGCCAGCTGCTGGGCGTGCCCCGGGACGGGATCATTTTGGGCAACAACTCCAGCCTGCAGCTGATGTTCGACTGCGTCTCCCAGGGCTTCACCCACGGCTGGGGCGGCTATGCCCCCTGGTGCCGCCAGGGGGATGTGAAGTTCCTGTGCCCCGTGCCCGGCTATGACCGGCACTTCGCGGTAACGGAATACTTCGGTATTAAAATGATTCCCGTGCCCATGCTGCGGACCGGCCCGGATATGGACATCATCGAAGAGCTGGTGAAGGACGAAGGCGTGAAGGGCTGCTGGTGCGTGCCCAAATACTCCAACCCCACCGGCGTGACCTATTCCGACGAGACGGTCCGCCGCTTTGCCCGGCTGCGGCCCGCGGCCAAGGACTTCCGGATCATGTGGGACAACGCCTACTGTGTCCACGACCTGACCGACCGGCCCGACGAGCTTTTGAATATTTATGAGGAAAGCCTCAAGGAGGGCACGGAGGACCAGGTACTCATCTTCGCCTCCACCTCCAAGATTTCCTTCCCCGGCGCGGGCGTGGCGGCCGTGGCGGGCAGCCGGCGGAACGTGGCCGATCTGAAGACCCGCACCACCGTACAGACCATCGGCTCCGACAAGCTGAACCAGCTGCGGCACGTGCTGTTCCTCCATGACGCGGAGGGCGTGCGGAGCCTGATGAAGGGCCACCGGCGCATTTTGCAGCCCAAGTTCCGCATTGTGCTGAACACCCTGGAGCAGGAGCTGGAGGGCTTGGCCGTGGCCCGGTGGAGCCATCCCAAGGGCGGGTATTTCGTCAACCTGGACGTGATGAACGGCTGCGCCAAGCGGGTGGTGCAGCTTTGCAAGGAGGCCGGAGTGGTGCTCACCGACGCGGGAGCCACCTTCCCCTACGGCCTGGACCCCAACGACAGCAACATCCGCATCGCCCCCTCCTTCCCGCCGGAGTCCGAGCTGGCGGAGGCCATGAAGGTGCTGTGCGTGTCCGTCAAGCTAGCGGTGTCGGAAAAGCTGCTCTCCGACCGGCCCTGAACAACCGGGCGGCGGAAGGAGAAAATCATGCCGAAGCTTCACAATATGCGCTTGGTGGAGATCCCGCCCTTTCGGGCCGTCTCCTCCGGCGAGGGCACATTGGCGCGGATTTTTGACCCGGACGCGGGCTTTTCCGCCTGGGTCAACGCCCATAAAGAGCTCCTGCAAAAGCATCTGTTTGAGCCTCAGGACTTTTTGTGGCATGAAGACCAGAATATTGACCGCTCTGTCTGGGTTTTGGCGGTGGAGGACTGGGTGACGGAAGCGGACACGGCTCCCTATGGGATTGTGGAATTTCCGGGAGGAATGTTTTTGGTTGCCACCGCCGATGAAAAAGACGCCGGCGATTTGAATGAAACCGTCAGCGGCATGATGGACTGGATTGACCACAGTGGCGTGTTTGCCTATGGGGATTTCCCCCAAAGCGGCATGTGCAATATGCCAAATCCAGACGGGGCCATAGACCGGGCGCTGGGCATTGCCCAGCAGCAGATATTTCTGCCACTCAAATTTCGGGAGGACGGCAATGGAACGGATTCGCTTTGACGTTATGGAAAACGGCGTGGACGCCGCCTCCCCCGCTCCAGCGGAAGGCTGGGCGCGCTCCCGCAAGGTGCGGAATATTCTGCGAAAGGACGGCCAATATTGTCTGGTTTATAACGAAACGGAAGACTATTACACCTTTCCCGGCGGAAGCATAGAGCCCGGGGAGTCCCCCGAAGAGGCGGCCGTTCGGGAGACCGCCGAGGAGGTGGGCTGCACGGTCCGGGACCTGGTCCAGGTGGGCGAGGCCCGGGAGCTTCGGGAGCGGACCGGGGTGCTGCAAGTCACCTATTATTTTACGTCTCAAATGGAAGAGCCGGGAGCCCCGGCCCTGACCCCGGAAGAGGCCGCGCTCCACACCACGCCTGTTTGGGTGGACGAGGCCCGCTGTGGGGGGCTGCTGGACCGGCAGGGCGGCGAGGGGGAACGGCGGTACTCCCGGAAATTCAGCGGCGCGCGGGACCGGGAGATGTTCCGAAGATACCGGACGCAAAAATGAAAGACAGCGCGGGCCCGGCGTTCCAAAGGGCGTTTTGATGCTGAAACCCAAGAGTAAGAAGCTGTATTCATAAATTGCTGTACCAGTAGATAAGGGGGAATGTTTGGGTCGGGACTACGTCCCGAATGGGGCCTACGGCCCTTATGAAGGAATGGTTTGGAGTCTCGCCTGCCGGCTCGGTCGGTTCGCAGCTTGTCTGCCACTGGCAGACGCTCACCCTCCGGCGGCCAAGTTCATCTCCGATGAACTTGCGGGGCTTATGACATTGGCTTCGCCAAGTCCCCCTAAGAACCCCACCAGGTGCCAACTTCGCGAAGCGAATGTTGTAAGCTCCTGGACCGCGTATATTCCCTACTTTTACCTGTCAACGTAATCGTTCCTCAGTTGTGAATACAGGTTCTAAGAAAGGGCGCTTTTCCCCGGCTCGGCGGAGGAGCGTCTTTTTTGCACAAAAACGCGGGACAGGACGGGATGGAAAATTTCAGAAAGCTCTTGAATCTCGGGCCGATTTTGTATATAATTGAGGTAGATTGGTATTTTGGGCGGGCTTCCGCTCCACTTTGGTCCCCACGGGTCCAAAAACATTATGAAACCGAAAGGAGTACCAATATGAACTATTCCCATGAAGTGGAAAATATGTGCACGGTCAAGAAGGGCCCCCACCACGGCCCCGCGCCCATTCCGGAAGAGGGCCGGTGGGTAAAGGCCTACGAGATTAAGGACATCTCCGGCCTTTCCCACGGCATCGGCTGGTGCGCCCCCCAGCAGGGTGCCTGCAAGCTGACCCTCAACGTGAAGGAGGGCATTGTGCAGGAGGCCCTGGTGGAGACCCTGGGCTGCTCCGGCATGACCCACTCCGCCGCCATGGCCGCCGAGATTCTGCCCGGCAAAACCCTTCTCGAGTGCCTCAATACCGACCTGGTCTGCGATGCCATCAACGTGGCCATGCGGGAGATCTTCAAGCAGCTGGCCTACGGCCGCAGCCAGACCGCTTTCTCCGAGGACGGCCTGCCCATCGGCGCGGGCCTGGAGGACCTGGGCAAGGGCCTGCGCTCCCAGGTGGGCACCATGTTCTCCACCGGAGCCAAGGGCGTCCGCTACATGGAGATGGCCGAGGGCTACGTCATCAAGATGGCCCTGGACGAGAACAACGAGGTCACGGGCTACCAGTTCGTCAAGTTGGGCAAGATGCTGGAGGACATCCGGCACGGCGTTTCCCCCGACGAGGCCTACAAGAACAACATTGGCCAGTATGGCCGGTTCGACGGCGCGGCCAAGTACATAGACCCCAGAGAAGAATAATCACCGACCATACTATTCCTTAGGAGGACAACGAAATGGCTAATGACGTCATGTTTGAAGGCAAAGAAAGAAGAATGCCCAAGATCGAGAAATGCCTCGCCGAGTATGGCCTGGGCAGCCTGGAAGAGGCGAGGGAGCTGTGCAACTCCAAGGGCTTCGACCCCTATGACATTGTAAAGGGCGTGCAGCCCATCGCCTTTGAGAACGCCGGCTGGGCCTATACCCTGGGCTGCGCCGTCGCCATCAAGAAGGAAGTGAAGACCGCCGCCGACGCCGCCGAGGCCATCGGCATCGGCCTGGAGGCTTTCTGCATCCCCGGCTCCGTGGCCGAGCAGCGCAACGTGGGCCTGGGCCACGGCAACCTGGGCGCCATGCTCCTGCGTGACGAGACCAAGTGCTTCGCGTTCCTGGCAGGCCACGAGTCCTTTGCCGCCGCCGAGGGCGCTATCGGCATTGCCAAAACCGCCAACCGCGCCCGCAAGGAGCCCCTGCGCATTATCCTCAACGGCCTGGGCAAGGACGCGGCCTACATCATCTCCCGCATCAACGGCTTTACCTATGTGAAGACCGACTATGACTTCTTCACCGGCGAGCTGAAGATCGAGGAGACCAAGCCCTTCTCCGACGGCGAGCGCGCCGCCGTCAAGTGCTACGGCGCCAACGACGTGCTGGAGGGCGTGGCCATCATGAAGCACGAGGGCGTGGACGTGTCCATCAC
>CAOKRG010000075.1 GCA_948471095.1 uncultured Oscillospiraceae bacterium | reverse complement strand
CTCTGCGCTCCCTGTTTCGCCGCTATGGGCGCCATCAAACGGGAGATGAACAACGCCAAGTGGACCACCTTTGCCATCGGCTATATGTGTGTGTTCGCCTATGTGATCGCCCTCATCGTCTATCAGATCGGCGGGCTGATTGCAGGTGTCACCAGCTTCAGCCTGTGGACGGTGGTTGCTCTGGCACTGCTAGCAGGGCTGCTGTACCTGCTGTTCCGCAAGGGGTATCAGGGCGAGGAGCTGTCCCGGCGGCTGAGTTCTGTAGCCGCTGTCGAAAAATAAAGCCTGGAAAGGAGCAATCAAACATGCCCGCTATTTTGGGAAACATCATCGTAATCGCCGCGCTCATTGCCGTTGCAGCCCTGGCTGTCCGGACCCTGTGGAAGGCACGCAAATCCCGCAAAGGCTGCAATGGCGACTGCGGGAATTGCCGCGGGTGCCATTAAGACTGCAAATCTGCATTCCGAAAAGTGTTTTTCTTTGTTTAGCAGCGCAGATTTTGCGTAAGCTGTTAACTTGACAAAACGTTATTTCCATGTTACTATTGCAACGCTGTCCATCCCTCTCATTCAAAATCTCCCTGTTTGCGGGATTAATACCGCCTGATTTCCGGCCTGAGAAATTCGGATATCATCAATAAAGCATCAAAAACTTTTGGGGCATGTGTTTTGGGAAAACTTGTGGCTCAACCGCGCGGAAAACTGTCCGATATATACCCGCTCATGCTTTTCCCACATCCACTCCAAAACCGCGTGCCGAGGGTTCGAGCCCTTCTGCCCCTCGGAGATGGGAGTAGAACTTTCCACCCATTTTAACAAGAACGCCAGCACCGGCTTCTTTGGCGGCGAGGGTTTCATCATGCAGAAGTTAAGCGGCCAGGGCACGGCCTTTGTAGAACTGGACGGCGAGCTGGTGGAATATGACCTAGCCTCGGGCCAGCAGATGGTGGTGGACACCGGCAACGTGGCCGGGTTCGAGGCCACGGTAAATATCTCAATTGAGTCTGTAAAGGGCATCAAGAATAAGATGCTGGGCGGAGAGGGGTTCTTTAACACCATCCTCACAGGACCGGGTAAAATCTGGCTGCAGACCATGTCTATTGAGAATGTAGCCAACGCAATCCGGCCCTTTATCCCTACGGGGAACAGCTAAAGAATGGAGCATAATCTCCGCCTTTTGGACGGAGGTATACAAATTATTTAGAATTAGAAAGGATGGTTTATTATAACAGTCGAACAGGTAAAGGAGCAGGTAAAGGAACTGTTTAACCAAGACATTACAGACGAGATGGCTCAGTCCTTGCTGAACGAATATGGTGCCAAGGAGCTCTCTGACCAAAAGCTGGCGGAGATTTCCGCAGGCGCAGGGGGCGATACCGCGTGGTGGTCATATACTTACCATTGCTTCAATTGCCAGTGGGAGGGAACGGCCCTTATTGCAGGGAAAGCCGCTTTTGATGGGGGCACACCTTTATGGGCTCCTGCGGCATCTGCTTTTTGATGGCCTCGTCAAGCAGCTCTGCGGTTCGATTCACCTCGTCCATGTCGCAGTTTTCCGCAAACCCGCCGCCGAACGGATACTGGAAACCGTTACTGTAGGCGGAGCGGATTTTCTGAGCTTCCATTTCCGTCATGCTTGGACCTCCTTTTTGAACACCTCATGGCTCCCATCCTGCATGGCCTTTTCCTCATCGAACATCTCATAGCCCAGATCCATGAGCCAAGCATACAGCCCGGTCAGTTTGGAGGAAGGGTAGTATAATCAGGAAAAAAGAAACAGAAGCCAACGCGGAGGTAAGTCCGTGTTGGCTTCTCTTATGCCCAAGTGGTGGTGAAGTTGATGCCCAGAAAGCCCAAGCGCCCCTGCTCCTACTCCGGCTGCCCCAGGCTGACCGATGGCCGGTTCTGCGAGGAGCATTCCAAGCTGGAGGCCAAGCGCTATAATCACTTTGACCGCGACCCGGAAACAGCCAAACGCTACAATGCCGAGTGGAGGAAAATCCGCAAGCGGTATGTTTCCGCCCGCCCCCTGTGCGAGGAATGTCTGCGGGTTGGAAGATACACGCCCACTCAGATAGTCCACCACATTTTACCCCTGCGAGAGGATGGCACTAATGCTGAGGAAAATTTGATGAGTCTTTGCAACTCTTGTCATGGGAGAATCCACGCCGAGAGAGGCGACCGCTGGCATAGCAGATGAAATTTTTACATACTAAAGACATCTGCGTGTGTGCCGGTATCAACCAGAGTAAGCGTCAAAATGTCATTTTCTATCAAATAAATCAAAAGCCAGTCCGGCTTTATATGGCACTCGCGAAAACCCTTGAGGTTGCCGGTCAGCCCGTGGTCATGGTATTTGGGGTCAAGTGTTTTTCCTTGTCGAAGCTGATCGACTACTTCATCAAGAAGAGAAATATCCAGGCCGCGCTTTTTCATAAGCTTATAACTTCGCTTATAAGCAGAGGTGAATTTTACATTATACATCGCTATTCTTCCAACGCTTTCCTGAGTTCATCCATGCTGGCGTACCCTTCCACATTGGGGTCTCGGGAGATACGCCTGGCTTCCTCCATTGCCGCCAGCGTCTGCTGGTTGTAACGCGGCACCTCAACATTAAACGGGAGCCCGCCGCGCAGGACGCACTGGTGGAGAAACAGATTGACAGCGGAGGACATATCCAGTCCCAGCCGGGCAAACAAATCATTTGCTTGTTTCTTTACATCGGCATCTATCCGAATTTGCGTAGGTGTTGTTGACATGAAATCATCTCCTTGCCAACATTATAGCTCGTTTGGTTTACGCTGTCAATTATTTTGCAAGTTGATACCCCAGGGGGCATCCGGATCTCTACAGCATTTAGAAAAAGTAGCGGGCGGGGGCTCTCACGCAGAAAAATTCCAGTTCAAACGGGGGATTACCCCTTGGCATAAAAAATCCAAGAACGGCGAGGTGTGTTCATGGCAAAAGATGGTACATGTCGGGGCGGCAAGCGCGTCCGTGCGGGCGGGAAGCCTATAATTGACCGTGACTTTGGTGTTATCGCTGGTCACGGTCGCATTCTTGCCGCCAAGGAGGAAGGCATCGCAGAGGTGCCCTGCGTGTATGCCGACTTCATCTCCGAGGCTCAGAAGAAGGCATATATCTTTATCGTTTATCTGGTGAAGACGCGGAGAATGTTGAGAGGGAACGGTTCGGGAAAAAGCGGTTCTAAGTAGAATAAAGAACAGGCTCTCTTTGTTTCGCGGCGTACCTGCGGCTGCTTCACGGAACCGCGCAGAGCTCCAGAATGTTCCAGTGGAGAAGGTTGCGATGCGTAAAGAATACGGCCGATACTTTTGTAAATATATATTATAAGATGAAAGAAAGCGCACGGTCCTACGGAGTCCGGACCGTGCGCTTTCTTTCCTCGTTTCCGTCCTACCGGACGCTGGGCCGTGTCCCATCCACTTCCATCGGGCCTCTCCGGAATGGCGTGGCCGCTTACGCCCCGCACTGCCGGTAGAACCGCAGCTTCTCCATGGTCACCCGGGGGCGCCACCAGGCGCGGGCCTGCTGGAATTCCTTTTCGTAAGGCGTGTACCACTGCCAGGAGATGTCAAAGCCTCCGTCCTCCTTTTGCAGGCTATCCAGGACTTTCAGCTCTGCCTGGATGAAGGGCTCCATGCCTTCGGGCAGCAGGGGCGAGTCTCCTTGGAAGAACCAGGAGGGGGTTGTCACGTACTCTACCCCGTACTTTTCGATCTCCGGGCTGATATTCTGCCGGACAGAGGCCTGGACCGCCTTCCGGGCCGCGTCAAAATCGATCACGTCCTCCACGCCATAGGCTTTGAGCAGCCGCCAGGCCAGCATAAAGCATTTTAGGCCGTCTCCGGACTTCTCGCCCGCCGCCTCCAATTCGGCGAAGGCCTCTTGAACCAGCCGCTTCCAGGGCCCCCCCTCCCCCATGCACACCAAAAACGCCGCCAGGGACACCGTGGGGTTCCAGCCGGGGAGAACGTCCTCCTCGCTGGGCTCCCACCAAATGGCGTGGGGATAGTCCCGGTTGCTTTCGATGGAGCCGTACCAGCGGCCGGTCTCCGGATGACGGGCCTGGCCGGAGGTCAGGTAGCGCACCATGGCCTCCGCCATGCCGCCGGCCTCTGGCAGCGCCCCGGTTTCAAACAGGTGAATCAGCGCGTCATTGGTGGTAATGGGCGTGGAGTTTGGGTTCCAATTGTCTGGCTCCAGCCCGTGGCCGAAGCCGCCGTCCGGGTTCTGGTAGGGCCTCAGCGCCTCTATGACCGCCTGCTTGGAGCCGTTTTCAAAGTGGCATCGAAACTCCGCCAACTCCAAGGGCCTGGCGCTGCGCTTAATAAATTCGCTGGCCTTTTTCACATCCATGTTTTTTCTCCTTCCTTCTAGGTGGCGTCTACAGGCGTCGAGCATGAGGACTTTTGCGGTCCTTTCACCTGTTTCACGGCAAAAATGACAGGCGTGCGTTCCGCACTCCGAAACTCTTCACGCATGCCCAACGCCTGGGCCGGATTTGGGGCCTGGGCTTTGGCTACTGGCCGGACCCCTTCCCTTTCGCCTCTATTGTATCAGAGAAAACCGGACAACGTCCTGTCATGTTTCTCCATACCGTTCCGCCAATTTTTTTGCCAGCGCCGCCAGGGCCCGCCGCACCTCATCGGGGCCCAGCACCTCCGCGTCGCCCTGGAAGGACAGCAGGAATTCCACCGCGCTTTCCAAGTGGGTGAACCCGATGGAGAAGCGGCAGCGGCCGTCCGGCTGCACGGTGAAGGAGGACTCGCCGTAGGCTTCCACCAGCCTCCACTTGTATCGGGGCGGCGCCAGGGCCTCCACCTGATACCGGGTGGGAAACACCCGCTGGTCCGAAAGGTCGGGGTCCGGGGCCCGCCGCTTTTCAAAAGGGCTGCCCAAAGCAAGCCGGGCCATGCGGTCCAGCTTAAACAGGCGGTAATCCTTCCGGGCCTTGCACCAGGCCCACAGGTACCAGTCCCCCCACTGATAGACCACATAGTAGGGCTCCACCTGACGGTCGGATTCGCCGGAAGGCGCGTAATAGTGGAATGCCGCCTCCCGGCCCTGCCGGATGGCCTCTTGAAGCTGGTCGATCTTCTGGGAAAGGGGGGCCTTGTGCCAAGCCGCCAGGTCGATCAAAACCCCGCCCTCCTGGGGCAGGAAGCCGGGGTCCGCCAGCTTTTCCATCAGCTGCGCGTAGCGGTGGGAGCCGCTGACGCTGTCCAGGCTGCGGAGGCCCGCCAAAATGGCCTGCAGCTCGGTGGAGGTCAGAAGGGCCCGATCCACCCGGCCCCCGCTCATAATGGACACCCCGCCCCCCACTCCCTGGCTGGTGGCGATGGGGATTCCCGCCCGACACAGGGCTTCCACGTCCCGGCTGATGGTCCTGCGGGAGACCTCAAAGGTTTCGGCCAGATAGGGCATGGTGACTTTGTCGCGTTGAAGGAGAATGGAGAGAATGCCAATCAGGCGGTCCAGTTTCATAAAAGAGCCCTCCCAGAAAGCGATAAGGAGCTTTGCTTCTAATTATAAACCAGGAGCTTCTCCTTTTTCAATAGGAATCCGCAACCAGGGAGTGACGCGCAGTTATATTACTCCTCTACCAAATAGTAGAGAATTTCGAGTCGGGCTGCGTCCCGAAGAGACCTACGGCCTTTTGAAGGAATGTATTGGGGTCTCGCCTGCCGGCTCGGTCGGTTCGCGGCATGTCTGCCACTGGCAGACGCTCACCCTCCGGCGGCCAAGTTCATCTTTGATGAACTTGCGGGGCTTATGACATTGGCTTCGCCAAGTCCCCCTAAGAACCCTACCAGGGGCCAACTTCGCGAAGCGAACGTCAACTTCGCGAAGCGAACGTCAACTTCGCGAAG
>CAOKRG010000074.1 GCA_948471095.1 uncultured Oscillospiraceae bacterium | reverse complement strand
TCGCCCGCGAATGGGCTGGGTGATAAATTTGCAAGCCGTTAGCCCCAAACCGAGCGCAAAGCCTGCGCCTCACCCTCTCGTTAAGCGTGTAAAAGTCTTTGAGGATTGTTAAGGGACTTTCTACAGAAAGTCCCTTAACCTGGAGGCCCCCCCAGCCAACGGGCGGCGCGGTCCAGGGCGGGGAGGGTGAGCTTGAGCACCGTGCCGGTGAGCAGGCCGCTGAACACGCTGAAGGCCAGCAGGGCCGGCACATAGCCCAGCGCGGCCCAGGAGGTGAGCAGCACCGCCGCTGCCAATTGAGCGCCGTTGTGGACAAGCGCGCCGCAGACCCCGGTCAGCCCCAGGCTGGCCCGGGTCTTTTTCAGCAGCAGCCACATGCAGGCCGTGCTGGCCAGACCCCCGCACAGGCTCATGGTTCCGGCGGCAAGGCCTCGGGTCAAAAGGGCAAAGCCCCCCTTGACCAGCGCCAGGCCCAGGCCCCAGGGCAGGCCCAGGCCTCCGGCGGCATACATGGACACAATATTGGACAACCCCAGCCGCGCCCCCGGCGGCATACCCGGCAAGGGCGGCAGCAGGCCCTCTAAAAAAGAAAATGCCAGGGCCAGCGCCGCCAGCATTCCTCCCAGGGCCACGCGGCCCGGCTTTTTGTTCATAGGCTCCTCCTAATAAGTTTCCGCGTCCGCCGCCCCAGCCCCCTCCAGCCGCAGGACCACCCGCCCAGGCAGGCACACCGCGCTTTGGCCCGCCTGGGTCAGGATTCCGGCGCGCACACAGGTCTTGTCCGGGCAGCCGGAATCCGCCACCCGGGCCCCCCGGGGGGAGAGCTCCACCGTTACCCGCAGCCCGCCGGCTCCGGTGACGGCGTGCTCCTCTGGTCCGGCCAGCCGGTTCAGCTCCCGCCGGAGGACCTCCCGGCCATCCACCTCCACCACGGCGGCGGACCCGGAGGGCGCCAGCCGGGCCCACAGCAGCAGCCCGCCCGCCGCCAGCAGCAGCGCAAGGATCACCGGGAGCTCCCGGCGGGCCAGCAGTTTTCGTCCGGCCAGGTCCCTCATGGCGCGCCCGCCTCCCGGTGATAGCCTGGGGCGGTCAGGGAAAAGCGCTCTTCCAACCCCGGGGTGACGGTGACGGCGTCATCGCCGTCCACAAAGATTCCCTCGGCACCATAGCTGGCCAAGAGCTTTTGGCCGTCCTCCAGCCCCAGCACAAAGCAAGCTGTCGCCAGCCCGTCGCTCAAAGCCCCGGGCCACTCCCAGTCCATGTCCGGCGGGCACCAGACCGTCACAGAGACCAGCCCGCTCTCGGCGGGATAACCGGTGCGGGGGTCCAAAATGTGGTGATAATTTTCGCCGTTTTGCTCGAAATATTTCTCATAGCTGCCCGAGGTGGACACATAGCCGCCAGGGAGCTCCAAAACGCCCAGGCTCCCGGCCTGGTCCCCCTTGGGGTCCCGCACGCTGACCCGGAAGGCTTTGCCCCCGGGCTTTTCGCCGTAGAGGCCCACGCTCCCCCCCACGGCGGCCACCGCGCCCCGGACTCCGGCCTGCCGGTAGGCCTCCGCCGCCGCGTCGCAGGCCGCGCCCTTGCCCAGGGCCCCCAGGTCCAGGGCCATGCCGGCCTCGGTGAGGGACACGCGATACCGTGTCCCCAGGCAGTCCATATGGCTCCCGTCCGCTCTGTCCTCTCCGTACATATACTCCTCGCTCTCCATGGACAGCTTGGTATGGCCCACCAGCGCCAGGGCCTCTTTCAATTCGTCCTCCCCGGGGACCCGGGGCTCGCCGTCAAAGTCCCAGAGCCTCGACACCGGCCCGATGGTGATGTCCAGCGCCCCGCCGCTTCTCTCGCAGAGCTCCAGCAGCTCCTCCAGCAGCTCCCCGGTGTACGTGCTCTCGTCCACGGTCACCGGCTCCCCGCCGGCCTGGCTGTTCATTTTCGCAATGTCGCCCTCCCTGCGCCAGGAGATGCGGTTTTCCAAATCCGCCGCCGCCTGGGAAGCGGCCTCCATAGCCGCCTTTCCCCCCGGCCCCCACGCCGTCTGCCGCACATAGGAGCCCATGGCGAAGGTTTGCAGGCTTGTCTCGGCGTTTTGGCGGGCAAACCAAAAAAGACAGAGCCCCAGCGCCAAAAGGAACAGGCCCGCCCAGAGGAGGCGGGCCTTTGCTTTCCTTGTCACCGGTCCAGCTTGCGGGCCGCGTCGATAAGCAGCTCCACGGCCTCGTCCAGGGTAAAGCGGGAGGTATCGATGGTGATATCGTAGTTTTGCAGGTCGTCCCAGCGCTTGTTGGAGTAGAAGTTGTAGTAATTGGCCCGCTGTTTGTCTTTCTTCGTCACAAAGTCCGGGGCCTTGCGCTCTTCGCACTCCTTTTTGGCCAGGGTGCGCTGGATGCGGTCCTCCTTGCGGGCGTGGATGAAGACGTTGAGGCAGTTGTCGTGGTCCCGCAGGATATAGTCGGCGCACCGCCCGATGACCACGCAGGGGCCCTCGGAAGCGGCTTTTTTAATGATGTCGGATTGGATGATGAACAGCTTGTCGTTAATGGGCATTTCGTTAATGCCGGGCACCCGGGCCCCGAAGGAGTAGTTGCCCATGACCATGGAGTACAGCAGGCTGCTGGTGGCTTTCTCGTCCGCGTGGGCGAAAACCTCCTCGGAGAGCCCGCTTTGCTTGGCGGCCATGGCGATGAGGGCCTTGTCATAGAAGGGCACGTCCAGCTGGCGGGCCAGCTTCTCGCCCACCTCGTGGCCTCCGCTTCCAAACTGGCGGGAAATGGTAATGACTGGCAGCATACAGATAACCTCCTTTATGGATTATGTAAAAAACCTAGATGTTTTAGGGAAGCAGTCTATGAATCTAGACAATTTCTCTATATATACTATAGCGCACTCCGCCCCAATTGTCAACCCCCAAATCCAGCGTGACGCTGGACCCAAACGCGCACCTAGCGGTGGGCGCACGCGCGTGGCAGGGCGGGGTGATGAGTGAAGTTAGTCGCCCGCGAATAAGCTTAGCGCTAAGGCTGCAAGCTAGGTTCCTGCCCCCACTCAGCGTGTTCGCGGGCAGAAGGATCAGCCTATACCACCAAGCCCGCATGCGCGTGTGCCCACCGCTAGGTGTGCCCGCGAATAGGCTTACCGCTTAGGCTAGCAAGGGCCCCGTCCATATAAAGCTCTTTCGCGGGCAAATAAGCTACCGTATAACACCAATTTTGTACGCGCGTGTAGGTGCAGCGGTACGCTGCCTCGCGGGCAGCTAACCTAACGCATAACCCCGCGCCCCCACGCGCGTGTGCCCACCGCTAGGTGTGCCCGCAAATAAACTTGACGCTAAGGCTGGCAAGTTGGCTCCTGTCCTCACCAAGTGTGTTCGCGGGAAGAAAAGTTAACATGTCACACAAAGTTTGCACGCGCGTGTGCCCACCGCCAGGTGTGCAATAGTTTGTTCATGAAAAATTCTTGATTTTGCCATAGTTTCGCGGTACAATATGGTTGCTGCCGCGCTGTTGCGGCGGGTTCTGTAGATTGAAACGAAGGAGGCGGCCGTCCCTTATGGCTTCTGGCAAGATTCTCATCGTGGACGATGACACCAACATTTGCGAGCTTTTGCGGCTCTATATGGAAAAAGAGGACTTTGAGGTGGCCCTGGCCACGGACGGCGAGGCCGCGCTGAAGGCGTTTGACGCCTTTGAGCCCGACCTGATGCTGCTGGATATTATGCTTCCCCGGCTGGACGGCTGGCAGGTGGTGCGGGAGATCCGCAAGCGCTCCCAGTGCCCGGTGATCATGCTGACCGCCAAGGGCGAGGTTTTCGACCGGGTGCTGGGCCTGGACCTGGGGGCCGACGACTATGTGGTAAAGCCCTTCGAGGCCAAGGAGGTGGTGGCCCGGGTCCACGCCGTGCTGCGCCGCAGCGGCATACAGAGCGTGCAGAAGGCGGAAAACAAGGAGGTCTCCTACGACGGCCTCACCATCAACCTGACCAACTACGATTTAAAGGTAAACGGCGAGCGGGTGGACACGCCCCCCAAGGAGATGGAGCTGATCTACCACCTGGCCTCCAACCCCAACCGGGTCTTTACCCGGGACCAGCTGCTGGACGAGGTGTGGGGCTTCGACTATTACGGCGACAGCCGCACGGTGGACGTGCACATCAAGCGCCTGCGGGAAAAGCTGGAAGGGGTCTCGGACAAGTGGACCCTGAAGACCGTGTGGGGCGTGGGCTATAAATTTGAAGTGAAGGACTGAGCGCCATGCAGAGAAGCATTTTCCGGCGCTACCTTTCCATCACCATGAGCATCATTCTGCTCAGCTTCGCCACCCTGGGCGGGGCCATGACCGCCTTTTTCGGCCAGTACTGGCGGCAGGAGAAAAACGAGCTCCTCACCCAGAACGCCGCCGCCATCTCGGAATTTGCCACCCGCTTTTTGCAGCAGGTGGATAAGGACCGCTACGAGCTGCCCGCTGGGGACCTGCAATACTTCTTGGGCAGCTTTTCCGTCAGCACCGGCGCGGATATTTTCATCACGGACCTGGAGGGCAACGTGCTGCTGGGCAGCTTTGCGGACAGCAAGCTGGACTCCCTGAAAAAGGTGCCCGCCCCCTATGCCGCCACGGCTTGGAAGGGCAAGTTCGAGGGCCGCTCCGACCTGGACGGGGCTTACCCGGAGCGGTACTACATCATCGGCGTGCCCCTGACCACGGGCGGCAAGCAGGTGGGGGCGGTGTTCGCGGCCACCAGCCCGGCCAGCGTGAACTCCCTGCAGGGGGAGCTGGTGAAAATCTTCCTGCTGGCGGCCCTGGCGGCTCTGGCCGCGGCCTTCTGCCTGGTGGGGGCTTTCGTGTACCGGATGGTGCGCCCCCTGCGGCAGATGGCCCTGGCGGCCCACAGCTTTGGAACCGGGGACTTTTCCACCCGCGTGCCCGTAACCCGGGAGGACGAGCTGGGCCAGCTGGCCGCGGCCTTTAACAACATGGCGGACTCCCTCTCCAACTCCGAGGGCATGCGCCGCAGCTTCATCGCCAATGTCTCCCACGAGCTGAAAACCCCCATGACCACCATTGCCGGGTTCATCGACGGCATTCTGGACGGGACCATCCCCCGGGAGGAGCAGGACAAGTATTTGCATATTGTCTCCGACGAGGTGAAGCGCCTCTCCCGGCTGGTCAAGTCAATGCTGGACCTGTCCCGCATTGACAGCGGGGAGATGAAGATACACCCCCGGCGCTTCGATATCACCCACACCATCATCTCCACGCTGCTGACCTTCGAACAGGCCGTGGACGCCAAGGGCATTGAGATTTTGGGCCTGGACGAGGCCGAGCCCCTGGAGGTCTACGGCGACCAGGACCTTTTGCACCAGGTGGTGTATAATCTGGTGGAAAACGCGGTAAAATTTACCAATCAGGGCGGTTCCATCACCGTGCGGGTCACGGACAGCGTGGATCGGACCACCGTGGCCATTGAGAACACCGGCCCGGGCATCCCCAGCGAGGACCTGCCCATGATCTTCGACCGGTTCTATAAGGGCGACAAATCCCGCAGCCGGGACAAAAACGGCATGGGCTTAGGGCTGTACCTGGTGCGGACCATCTTGCAGCTGCACGGCGGAAACATCTGGGCCTGCTCCGTTCCCGGCGAATACTGCCGGTTCGAGTTCTTCCTGCCCAAGCCCCAGGAAGCCCCCAAGCTGAAAGAGCCGGCCCATAAGGGCAAGGAACATCCCCGCCTTAAAACCGGCAGGCTTCACCGCCACAAAACCTCGGACGCGGACAGCGACACCTAGCGGTGGGCGCACGCGCGTGCGGGCGGTGGGGTATCATCTAGCGGAGTTGCCCGCGAGGGCGCTGGGTGATAGACTTGCAAGTCCTCCACCTAGCGGTGGGCGCACGCGCGTGCGGGCGGTGGGGTATCATCTAGCGGAGTT
>CAOKRG010000073.1 GCA_948471095.1 uncultured Oscillospiraceae bacterium | reverse complement strand
ACAACGCCATTTACGGCATGACCGGCGGCCAGATGGCCCCCACCTCCCTGCCCGGGCAGGTTACCCAGACCACCCCCTATGGCCGGGACACGGATACCGCCGGGTATCCGGTAAAGGTCTGCGAGCTGCTCTCTACCTTAGACGGCGTGGCCTTTGCCCAGCGGGTAGCGGTGAACAATGTAAAGAATGTCAACGCTGCCCGGAAGGCCATTAAAAAGGCCTTCCAGAACCAGCTGGACGGCAAGGGCTACTCCATTGTGGAAGTGCTCTCCACCTGCCCCACCAACTGGGGGATGACCCCGGTGGAGGCCCTGGGCTGGCTGGAGGAGAACATGACGCCCTATTACCCGCTGGGGGTCTATAAGGACGTGGCCGAAGGGGTCAAGAAGGGGGGCGCGGCGGTATGAAGGACCTGAACATCATCTTCGCGGGCTTCGGCGGACAGGGCGTGCTCTTTGCCGGAAAGGTCGCCGCCTATGCGGGCCTTATCGCCGGGAAGGAGATCTCCTGGCTGCCCTCCTATGGTCCGGAGATGCGGGGCGGCACCGCCAATTGCAGCGTGTGCGTCTCCGATTCCCCCATCGGCTCGCCGCTGGTCACCAACCCCAATGTGCTGGTGGCCATGAACCTGCCCTCCCTGGACCGGTTTATCGACGCGGTAGAGCCCGGCGGCACGGTGATTCTGGACAGCTCCCTCATTGAGAAAAGGGTGGAGCGTCAGGACCTGCGGGTCTGCTATGTGCCCTCTTCCGCCCTCGCCGAGGAAAAGGGCCTGGGGGGCCTTGCCAACATGATCTTGACCGGCAGGCTGTTTGCGGAGGTCTGCGCCAACGGGGGGCACCCCTGCTCCTTCTGCTCCTGGGAGGTCCTGGACCAGGCCCTGGAAAAGTGCGTGCCCGCCCGCAAGGGCCACATGCTGGACATGAACCGGAAAGCCGCGGCTATCGGCCGGGAGGCTTAGATGAACCGGGAGACATTGGCCGCCCTGCGCATGGAGCGCCAGCACTTAGGAAACCCTGCGGGCGAGGAGGAGTACCTGCGCCTCTACCACGACCTGCAGCCTGGGCAGAACGTCTACTGGAACGGCTTCGGCCAGCCGCCCACCTTGAGCTTTCGGGCGGACTTTGACGACCTGGCCTTTAACCGGTCCCGCCAGTTGGAGCGCAGGCTGGTAAAGGGGCGCTTCGTTGGGGGAAATCTGGGCTGGATCGACCCAGAGGACATGGCCCTTTACGCCGCCCTGTACCGCAAGCCCCTGACTTCGCCCAACGCCCGGCAGTTCCAGCTTTTGGAGCTCATCGAGCGCTGCGGCCCCCTGACCATCCAGCAGATGAAGGAGGAGACCGGTATGTTGGTCAAGGAGATCACCCCGGCCCTCCACCGGCTGCAGGAGGCCTTCCTCATCTACGAGGACCAGTACGATGGGGAATGGGACCGGGGCTGGCTTCCCTTTTGCGAGATGTTCCCGGAGCTGGACCTGGAGGCCCTCAGCCGGGCGGAGGCCTTAAAAACCGTACTCCTGGGCTTTGCCTACCGGTTCGTCTGGTTCGACCGGGGCATGGCGAAATCCTTCTACCGCCTACCGGATAAGGACCTGAAAGCCGCCCTGGCCCAGCTGGAAGAGGCGGGGGAAATGGCCGCTTTTGAGGACGGCTGGATCCTGCCCCAGGACATGGAGGCCTTGGCTGGTGCCGCCCGGCCGCCCCGGAGCGTTTACGCCATCCACCGCAACGACCCCCTGTTCAAGGCGGCGGAGCCGGAGCTGAAAAAGTGGGCGGAGGCCCTGACGGCGCGCCGTCCCTACGACTGCCAGGCCCTGCAGTTTTTGCTGATCGATGGGGAATTCCACGGGGTGGTTGCGGGCCATTTCCGCAACGGGCCCTACGACCTGAACGATGTGGTTCTGGACCTGCCGGACCCGGAGAGCCGCCGGGAAGAGGTTTTGGAGGCGGTGCGGCTGGTCAACTTTGGCAGGGGGCCCCAGCGGTTTATGGGAGAAGTGTACGCGGTCAAGGGGCGTTAGGCCCCTTGCGGATTCTTAAGGCAGAGCCTTAAGCCGCCGGAGGGCGCTGGTCGCCAGTGGCGACCGTATAGCGCCGACCGAGCCAGCAGGCGAGACCCGACCTTGACCTTGCCCTTAAAAAGGCGGCGCAGTAAAAAAACTTAGCGCACCACGCTTTTTCATTCCCCAAGAAAAAATAGCGCACATGTGCTGCGCCGCCGCCCTTGGTAACGCCTTAGAGCGAAGCGAATAACAGTGGCCTGTTTCTCCGTGGCTACCTTTTGTGGAAGTGGCAACCTGCTCCGCAAGGTGGGTAGCTGCATCGAACAGTCCGCTGTTCATCGCTTCGCTCGAAGACGCTATAAGGGGCGGCGGCGCAGCATAAGTGCGCTATTTTTTCTTGGGGAGATGTTCGGGGTTGTGCACTATTTGTTTCTACTGCGCCGCCTTAAGGTCAAGGGCAAGGTCGCGAGACGCTGCCGGCGACTTCGCTCTGCGAAGTCGTGCTCTGCCACCTTTGAAAAGGTGGACGAAACTTTTTACTGTTGCGCTTTGCAGGCTTTCTTTTTCAAAGAAGCTGCGCGTTCCGGTTTGACTTTTACTCGACGCCCAGCACCTTATAGTCCTGGGCCTCCACGGCCTCTTTCAGCACGCTGTCCGGGGTTTCCGCGTTCAGCTCCACCACGGCGGTTCCCGCCTCGTGGCTCACCTGGGCGGACTCCACCTGGGACAGCGCCTCCAAAGCCTTCTTTACCCGGGCCTCGCAGTGGCCGCACATCATGCCTTCAATTTTCATCGTCTTCGTCATAGTCAGTTCCTCCTTGGTTTGGTTTGATTTCTTTTTACGCCTGTGGTCATGGCGCGGGTCGTGGAGCTTGAACCAGTTCAGCCGCAGGGCGTTGCTCACCACGCAGAAGCTGGAAAGGCTCATGGCCGCGGCGCCGAACATGGGGTTCAGCGTCAGCCCAAAGGGGATGAACAGCCCCGCCGCCAGAGGGATTCCGATGGTGTTGTAGAAGAACGCCCAGAACAGGTTCTGGTGGATGTTCCTCAGGGTGGCCCGGCTCAGGCGGATGGCGGCGGGCACGTCGGAGAGGCGGCTGTGCATGAGCACCACGTCCGCCGCGTCGATGGCCACGTCCGTGCCCGCGCCGATGGCGATGCCAAGGTCCGCCCGGGTCAGGGCCGGCGCGTCGTTGATGCCGTCCCCCACCATGGCCACCTTGCCCTGTTTCTTGAGGCGGCGGATCACGCTCTCCTTGCCATCGGGCAGCACCCCGGCGATCACCTGGTCCACTCCGGCCTGTTTGCCGATGGCCTGGGCGGTGCGTTCGTTGTCGCCGGTAAGCATGACCACCTTCATGCCCATGCCTTGCAGCTGCCGGATGGCCTCCGGGCTGTCCTCCTTGATCACGTCCGCCACGGCGATGAGCCCCAGGGCCCGCTTTTGGGTCTCGTTGGCAAAGTACATGGGGGTTTTGCCCTCTCCGGCCAGAGCCTCCGCCTGAGCGGCCAGGCCGTCAAGGGGAACGCCCGCCTCCTCCAGCATGGCCCGGTTGCCGCCGATATAGGTTTCGCCGCCCACTTTCCCCCGTACGCCCCGGCCGTGCACGGCGGCGAACTCCTCCGCCTGGGAGGACGCCAGGCCCCGGCTCTTGGCCTCCTCCACAATCGCGGAGGCCAGCGGGTGCTCCGAGGGGCTTTCCAGGGCGGCGGCAAGGGCCAGCAGGTCCCGCTCTTCCACGCCCCCGGCGGGGGCCAGGTCCGTCACTTTGGGCCGGCCCTGGGTAATGGTGCCGGTTTTGTCCAGGGCCACGATCTCCGTGCGGCCGGCGGCTTCCAGGGAGACGGCGGTTTTAAAGAGGACGCCGTTCTTGGCCCCCAGCCCGCCGCCCACCATAATGGCAACCGGCGTGGCCAGGCCCAAGGCGCAGGGGCAGCTGATGACCAGCACGGAAATGCCCCGGGCCAGGGCAAAGCCGAAGCCGCTGCCCAGAGCCAGCCACACCGCTGTGGCGGCAATGGCAATGGCGATCACCACCGGCACGAAGACCCCGGAAACCCGGTCCGCCACTTTGGCGATGGGCGCCTTGGTAGCCGCCGCGTCGCTGACCATCTGGATGATCTGGGAGAGGGTGGTGTCCTGGCCCACCCGGGTGGCCCGGCACTTTAAAAAGCCCGAGCGGTTCAAGGTGGCGGCGGAGACCCGGCTGCCCGCCTCCTTGTCCACCGGCACGCTTTCGCCGGTCAGGGCGGATTCGTCCACCGCGCCGCCCCCTTCCAGCACAACGCCGTCCACCGGGACGTTCTCCCCGGGCCGGACCACAAATACGTCCCCTGGCTGGACCTGTTCCACCGGAACCCGCTCCTCCGCCCCGTTTCGGATCAGCGCGGCGGTTTTGGGGGCCAGGTCCATCAGGCTTTTCAGGGCGCTGGTGGTGCGGCCCTTGGAGCGGGCCTCCAGCATTTTCCCCACCGTGATCAGGGTGAGGATCATCCCGGCGGACTCAAAATAGAGCTCCATCATGTAGGTCATAACCCCGGCCATATCTCCCCGCATCTGCGCGTCCGTCATGGCGAAAAGGGCATATGTGCTGTACACAAAGGCGGCGGTGGAGCCCAGGGCCACCAAAGTGTCCATGTTGGGGGACCGGTGCCAGAGGCTTCGAAAGCCGCTGATGAAAAAGCGCTGGTTGATCACCATAATGATTCCCGTGAGCAGGAGCTGGATGAGCCCCACCGCCACATGGTTGCCCGCCAAAAAGGAGGGGAGCGGCCAGCCCCACATCATATGGCCCATGGAGAAGTACATGAGCACAATCAAGAAGCCCAGGGACCAGAGCAGGCGCTTTTTCAGCTTGGGCGATTCCTTGTCCTCCAATTCGGAAGAGGGGGAGGCCTGGCCGTTCCCGGTCTGTGCGGCGGACTTGGGCGCGGCCCCGTACCCGGCCTCTTCCACCGCGGCCAAAATGTCGGCGGGGGCGGCGGAGCCCTCCACCCCCATGGAGTTGGTGAGCAGGCTTACCGAGCAGGCCGTTACGCCCGGCACCTTTGACACGGCCTTCTCCACCCGGGCGCTGCAGGCCGCGCAGGTCATGCCCGTGACGTTATACTGTTCCAAAGCGGACGCCTCCTTTGTTGAGGAAAGTTTTGAAAAGTGTTTTGAACGCCGCAGGGCGGCCCGTTACTTCATCAGCTTCTGTAAAGCGTCACAGAGCTCATCCACGGTGCCCTCGTCTCCGGCCTGCAGGTCCCGGGCCACGCAGGTGCGCAGATGCTGGGCCAGCAGCTCCCGGGAAAAGGCGTTCAGCGCCGCGTTGGCCGCCGCCGCTTGGGATAAAATGTCGATGCAGTACGCCTCCTTTTCCAGCATGCCCCGGATGCCCCGAATCTGCCCCTCAATGCGGCTGAGCCGGTTGCACAGGCGGCGGTACTCGTCCTCCGACCGCTCTCGGGTTTTGTGGCAGCGTTCACAGCTCATGGTTGTTCCCCCCATAGATAGGATTCCCCGCGATTCTGAAAAGATACCCAGAGGGGGTATTTTGATTATATACCCGCCCCGGGTATTTGTCAAGAGGCAAAAAAGCCTCCCAATAAAAAAGCGTCCCGGCGGATTTTCCCGCCAGAGCGCGATTGTGAACGCATGCAAAAAGCGATAAAGATCACTCTGAACCGCGTTATCTCCGCGAATAAACTTGGCGCTAAGGCTGGCAAGCTAGGCTACGGTTCCCCTACAGCAAATTCGCGGGCACACCTAACGGTGAGTAAACGCGCATGCAAAATTTGTGTTATACGCTGGCTTTTTTGCCCGCGAGCTCACTTCATGCGTACAGAAGCCAAGCTAGCCGACCATAGCGCTAGCCCATTCGCGGGCAACTAGCCCAGCTCATCCCCCGCGCTACCACGCGCGTTTGGGTCCAGCGTCATGCTGGTTCGCGGGCACACCTAACGGTGAGTAAACGCGCATGCAAAATTTGTGTTATACGC
>CAOKRG010000072.1 GCA_948471095.1 uncultured Oscillospiraceae bacterium | reverse complement strand
CTGGCTGGCCCTGGAGAAGCTCTGGATCGCCTACAACGGCGCCACCGGACCTAAGAACTAGGCCCGAAAATTGACTCCATAATAAACAACAAAGGTCCCGGAAGCATCTGCTTCCGGGACCTTTGTTGTGATTAAACTGCGTCTTTAAAAAATCCGTTTGAGAGGCTCCTTCTTTCCGGGGCCGCGTTAGCGGTAGCTTCTCCTATTCCTCCAGCCCGGTACCGTCCCAAAGGTGGGCCCGCAGGTCCGCCCGGCCGTCCGGGAGAAAGGCGATTCCCTCCGCCTCCAACATCTGGCGCTGAATTTCCTTGCCCCCAAAGGCCTGGTCGCAGCACAGGGTCCCGTCTCCGTAAATGACCCGGTGGCAGGGAACGCCCTCCGGCGCGTGGAGCATGGCCGCGCCCACAATGCGGGAGGCCCGGGGGCTGCCGCACAGCAGGGCCAGCTGCCCATAGGTGGAGAGCTTCCCGGCGGGGATCTGCCGGGCCGCGGCGTACACTTTATCGTAAAAACTCATGGGTTTCTGAATCCTTTCCTCTTAGAACAGGCGGGAATGCTGATGGACAAAGGACCCGCCTATGCGGCGTTCCCGGACTGTAAATGCAGGCTTTCAATCATCGCCGGTAAGGCGGGCGGGCCCGCGCCGTTCCAGCCGCCGGAACAGCCGGATGAGTATGACCACCGCCACGGCGGAGAGTATCACCTCGGAGACCAGCTGGGCATAGGCCAGGCCGTACAGGGGGAAGAGCCGGTCCAAAAGCAGCAGGGCCGGAATTTCCAGGACGATCTTCCGCAGCACCGCGAAGAGCAGGGCCTTGCTGCCCATACCGCAGGCCTGGAACACCCCCACCGCCACAAAGTCCATGCACAGGAAGGGCTGGGAAAGGCACAGCGCCCGCAAAAAGGCCTCCCCGTAGGCGACCACGGCCCCGTTTTGGATGAAGAGCAGGGTAAGGCCCCGGGCCCCAAAGTACAGCGCCGCCGTGGCGGCCGCCATAAACACCGCCGCGATCTGTAGGGTGAAGCCCACCGCCGACTTCATCCGTTTGACGTTCCCGCTGGCATAGTTGTAGCTCACCAGTGGCATGACCCCCTGGGAGAGGCCGAAGAAGATCTGCACCGGCACCATGCAGATGGTAGTGGCGATGCCCATGGCCGCCACCGCGTCGGAGCCATAGGAAGAGGTGAAGTTGTTCATTACCGTCTTGCTGGTCACGTTCAGCAGGTTCTGGATGGAGGCCGGGACCCCCACGGCGAACACGCCGAAGACAATGGTCCGGCGCAGGCCGAACATAGAGGGTTTGACGCACACAAAGGTCCTGCCCCGGCGGACGAAGAGCAGCACGAAGAAGTATAGGCAGGCCGCGCAGTTGGAGAGGAAGGTTGCCAGGCCCGCGCCCGCCGCGCCCAGGTTCAGGCCCCAGGGCAGAATGAAAACGGGGTCCAGCAGTATGTTGAGAAAGCAGCCGCTCATGGTGCCCACGCTGGCATGAAGCGCCGCGCCCTCGGACCGGACCAGGTAGGCCAGCACCACGTTGAGGATGGCCGGCGCGGCCCCAAAGGTAACGGTCCAGAACAGGTAGTCGCTGGTGGCGGAGAGGGTGGAGGCGTCCGTGCCCAGCATGTGCAGCAGGGGCAGGCGGAAGCCGGTATACAGGGCGGAGAACAGGACGCCGCACAGCAGGGAGCCGTAAAACCCAAAGGCGGAGCTGCGATAGACGGTATCGTAATCCTTCGAACCCAGGGCCCGGCTCATCATGCTGGAGCTGCCCACGCCGAACAGGTTGTTCACCGCGTTGAAGGCCAGCAGAACCGGGCCGGAGAGGGTGAGGGCCGCGTTCTGGACAGGGTCGTCCAGCATTCCCACGAAGTAGGTGTCGGCCAGGTGGTAGAAGACCATGACCAAAGAGCTGAGAATGGTGGGTACGGCCAGGCTCATGACGGCCTTGGGGATGGGCGTGCGTTCAAATAATTCGGTTTTTTCGTTGACTGGCATGCCGCTGCCGTCTCCTTTCATAATTAAAGATTCGTCGACCGCTCGGGCGGGATCAGAGGGATGTATGGGCGGTCATGCTGTTTTCCCCCGCAGCCTGGGAAAAGCCCATGGACTTGTAAAGGGCAATGGCGGCGGCGTTGTCCACATCCACCTGCAGCGCCATGCCATGGGGCCGGTTAAGCTCTATGGCTTTGGCAAGCATGGCTTTGCCATATCCCTTTTTCCGGTACTCCTCTTTCACAAAGACGTCGAAGGGCTCGTTTTCATCATAGGTATAGGTGACGTCAATATAGCCAACCGCTTCGCCATCCTCCACCGCCAGGATCACGCGGAACCTTTCGGGGGCTTCCAGGACCTTATCGCCGGTCCAATACCTATTGTTGTTATGCATGGAGGCATACTGCTCCCTGTATGGGGGGCTGTACAGCTGGATTTGCCGGCCGCCGCCTTGATATGGAACTTCCTTTTCCAGCACCATTTTCATCTGCTCGGTATCGAACTCCGTGTTTTCAGCCTTCAGGAGCCCATAGAGCAGGCTGTTCTTCGGGTTAAAGACGAAGTCGGCCTGATATCCGGCATATTCCGCTTTCAGATACGCCAGCATCTCCTCATAGGCGTTCCGGCGGCGCGACAGCCCCTCCAGCATTTCCAGATAGGACTCGTCCTCTTCCACCAGAAACGCGAACAGGCCCGTGATTCTGCCCTCTTCGAAAACGCCCAGCACCGTATGGGCGGGCTTATTTGCCGCGTCCGCCAAGCGCCCGCACAGCTGCGCGTCCGTTCTGCGCCTGGGGCTGCGGAAGGTTTCGTCGCTGTTTATTTCATGGATGAAATCCGCGTATTCCTCCACGCTTGTTAATGTTTTGACCATGTATTCTATCCTCCTGTACGGCCTGTGCCGCTTCTAGGCCTCCGGCAAGGCCGCCTCCAGCGGTCAGAGTTGATCCAAATCGAAGATTTGGTCAACTCTTGGGTTTAAGAGTTCGTTAGACTTCGTCTTACGAACTCTACCCCTGGACTGGACCAAACTTTTTGAAAAAAGTTTGGATCAAAAACTTTTACACGCTTATTATGGGTGCGAGGCGCAGGCTTTCCGCTCGGTTCAGGACGGGGAGCGGCACCGTTGGCTTTGCCATGTCCCCTGGATAACCCCGCCACATTTGTAAAGGGCGCGTGTCTGCCAGCAAGCCCAGAACCGAGCGCACCTAGCGGTGGGCACACGCGCGTGCTGGCGTTGAGATATCATCTAGCGGAGTCGCCCGCGAGCCCGTTTGGTGTGGACAGGGTCCTAGCTTACCAGCCTTACAAGCGCCAAGCCCCAAACCGAGCGCCCAACTCACTCCCTCCACCCCCGTAAAACGATTAAAAGTTCTTGAAGATTCTTAAGAAACTTCTTTCAAGAAGTTTCTTAAGCCGCCAGAGGCTCACGCCTTGGGGCTTTCCTCCGCCTGCCGCTTCATAGAGAGGGCGATGCGCTTTTTCTTCTCGTCCACCTCCAGCACCGTCACGTCCACCACGTCGCCCACCTTGACCACCTCGCTGGGGTTGCGCACAAAACGGTCCGCCAGCTGGGACACATGGACCAGGCCGTCCTGGTGCACGCCGATGTCAACGAAGGCCCCGAAATCCACCACGTTGCGCACCGTGCCCGTCAGCTTCATGCCCGGGGTCAGGTCGGAGACGTCCATCACGTCCGTGCGCAGCAGAGGCGGAGGCAGCTGGTCCCGGGGGTCGCGGCCGGGCTTTTGCAGCTCGGCGGCAATGTCCCGCAGGGTGGGCAGGCCCACGCCGCAGGCTTCGGCGGCTTTGGCCTCCCCCAGGCCGGCGATGCGCTGGCTCAGCTCCCCCAGGTTTCCCACATCGGCCAGGGTGTAGCCGCACAGCGCCAAAAGCTTCTCCGCCGCCGGGTAGGACTCCGGGTGCACCGCCGTACGGTCCAGAACCTTCTCGCTCTCCGGCACCCGCAGAAAGCCCGCGCACTGCTGGAAGGCCTTGGGCCCCAGCTTGGGCACCTTCAAAAGCTCCCGCCGGGTCTTAAAGCTGCCGTTCTCCTCCCGGTAGGCGGCCACGTTTTTGGCCACAGTGGGGCTTACTCCCGCCACCCGGCGCAGCAGGGAGGGGGAGGCGGTGTTCAGGTCCACGCCCACGGCGTTCACGCAGTCCTCCACCACCCCGTCCAGGGCCTCGGAGAGCCGGGCCTGAGGCATGTCGTGCTGGTACTGGCCCACGCCGATGGCCTTGGGGTCGATCTTTACCAGCTCCGCCAGGGGGTCCTGCAGCCGCCGGGCAATGGACACCGCAGAGCGCAGGGACACGTCATAGTCCGGGAACTCCTCGGCCCCCAGCTTGGAGGCGGAGTACACCGAGGCCCCGGCCTCGCTGACCACCATGTAGGAAAGGCCCCCGCCGTACTCCTTAATGAACTCGCTGACAAAGAGCTCGGACTCCCGGCTGGCGGTGCCGTTGCCAATGGCGACGCACTGGATGTGGTGGGCGTCGCACAGGCGGCGCAGAACCCGCTTGGATTCCTCCACCTTGTTGTGGGGCTTGGTGGGGTAGATAACAGCGGTTTCCAGCACCTTGCCGGTGCCGTCCACCACGGCCAGCTTGCACCCGGTCCGGTAGGCCGGGTCAAAGCCCAGGGTCACCCGGCCCTTCACCGGAGGCTGCATCAGCAGGGGCCGCAGGTTAAGGGCAAAGGTGTGGATGGCCTGCTCGTCCGCCCGTTCGGTAAGCTCCTTGCGGATCTCCCGCTCCAGAGAGGGGAAGATCAGCCGGTCCCAAGCGTCCACGGCCACTTCTTCCAGCAGGCTCAAAAAGGGATGGCTGGGGCTGAACTCCCGCAAAATGGTCTGAGCGGGGCCCAACTCCCCAGGCAGCACCGAGACCTTGAGCACGCCCTCCCGCTCGCCCCGGTCCATGGCCAGAATCTGGTGGCTTTGCAGCTTTTTCAAGGGCTCCTGAAAGTCGTAGTAGATGCGGTAGACCGTGTCCTCCTCCGTGTTGGCGGCGGACTTGACCGCCCCCTCCCGCTGCATCCTTTCCCGCAGGCCCTTGCGGATGGCCGCGTCGTCGGAAAAGTCCTCGGCCAGGATGTCCTTGGCCCCCTGCAGGGCCGCGTCCAGGTCCGGCACGCCCTTTTCCCCGTCCACAAACCGGGCGGCCAAGGCCTCCAAAGCGGCCAGGCTCAGGCGCTTGCCGTCCGGCCCCATGCCGGTGAAAATGTGCTGGGCCAGGGGCTCCAGGCCCCGCTCCCGGGCCACGCTGGCCCGGGTCTTGCGCTTGGGCCGGAAGGGCCGGTACAGATCCTCCACCTCGGTCAAGGTGGAGGCGGCGTCCAGGGCGGCCTCCAGCTCGGGGGTCATCTTTTCCTGCT
Source organism: uncultured Oscillospiraceae bacterium (assembly GCA_948471095.1). GTDB lineage: Bacteria > Bacillota > Clostridia > Oscillospirales > Acutalibacteraceae > Acutalibacter. The sequence goes on along the minus strand of CAOKRG010000072.1, from coordinate 729 downwards.
GGGAGATGGCGGCTTTCACCTCGTCCCTGCGCTGGTCCAGGCCCCGCAGGTATTGCAGGCGCTCGGAAAGGGCGCGGATGGTCTGATCGTCCATGGCCCCGTGCCGCTCCTTGCGGTAGCGGGCGATGAAGGGCACGGTGTTGCCCTCGTCCAGCAGCTCCACCACCGCCTGGGCATGGTCGGGCCGGACATGGAATTCGGCGGCTAAAATTTCAATTCTATTCTCCATAATTGCGTTCCTTCCTAAAATAAAAAAGCTTTGGGTGGGAATGCCTTATTGCAACGCAAATCCGCTTTGAGTTTTGGCCGGATTTTTGCAAAGCAAAAACGAGCGCCTCGCGCGAAGGGCGAAAACTCGCAATGTACGCCTCGCGTACATTATAGCATAAATCCGCTTTGAGTTTTCGCCGTATTTTTGCGAAGCAAAAACGAGCGCTTCGCGCGAAGGGCGAAAACTCGTAATGTACGCCTCGAGTACATTCTAGCATAAATCCGCTTTGAGTTTTCGCCGTATTTTTGCAAAGCAAAAACGAGCGCCTCGCGCGAAGGGCGAAAACTCGCAATGTACGCCTCGCGTACATTCTAGCATAAATCCGCTTTGAGTTTTGGCCGTATTTTTGCGAAGCAAAAACGAGCGCTTCGCGCGAAGGGCGAAAACTCGTAATGTACGCCTCGCGTACATTATAGCATAAATCCGCTTTGAGTTTTGGCCGTATTTTTGCGAAGCAA
>CAOKRG010000071.1 GCA_948471095.1 uncultured Oscillospiraceae bacterium | reverse complement strand
GCAAGTATAGCTGGAAAGCATAGAGAAAGCTATTCACCATTACCAACAATGATTGGGGGACAAACCAAGCATAACCACCAATGTGAACAGGCGGGGGAAGAAAAAGCCGCCCCCAGCCTGTGAACGTCCTACAGGCAGGGGCCAGCCGGTTTTCTCCCTTTTTTCTTTTTGGGAGCCTTGTTTTCCTGATCCTCCATGGTGATCTGCCCATCGACCTGCGCCGCGGGCTGACGGGAGATGCCACGTTCCTTATTGGTGGCGGTTCGGATGCCATCGCCGTGGGACGTCTTGGCAGAGACCAGCCAGCCCTTCTGGAGCAGTTGGTCCATCAGTTCAGCCACAAACTGGTTCCCGATCTTATTGCGCTTGTCTTTGTCACACAGACGAAGAATTGCAAAGTGTTCCGCAACATGGATCGCAACGGGGTCTACAATGTAAAGATTGCTGCGCTTTGTCCTGCATTTTTCCAGGATATAATCTGTGATCTCATCCCGCTTGGCCTCCAGTTCCGCCCGATACGCTTCATCGCTCAGATCCCGGTATTCCTCGTAGCGGTCCACGTGATAGCAGCGGAAGGTTCGCGCTTTCGATAGCTGCTCTTGCAGGGGCTGGATGCTGGCCTCATCTATCACTCCGCTGAAGCTGCTGGGGTGCAGGTAGAGATCCTGCTGGTCTTTGGCGGCTGTATCACAGCTTCCATTGTGTCCAAAGGTAACCGCCCACCCCAGCTCTTGGAACAGGCGGCGGCTTTCCTCTTTGAATGCGGTCCTGTCGGCATCGCTTGTCCAGCCGGAGCTGTAGCAGTCGGTACGGATGCGAAAGTAGACTTTCCGATATGCCATGTTGATTCCTCCTCATTGTTAGATTAGGAAACGAAAAGGCCGCCCACTGGTCTGCCTTAAAAGCTGGCAGGCTGTGGACGGCCTTTTCGTTATTTTGAGTGCCTGGGAGTTCGAGTCATGCGTGTTTCTGAAAACTCCAAAATTCGGCGGATTTGCATCTCCGGCGCGTTATTTTTATTTTACGCCCCTCGATTTTTTCAATGCGGAATAATTGTTCTTGATTTATCCGCATTTTATGAATTTATGTGCAAAAATCCCGCACCGAAGTGCGGGATTTTTGACTGCATCTCGTTTGTCAACGAGACTTGGTGGACCATCAGGGACTCGAACCCGGGGCCGACCGGTTATGAGCCGGTTGCTCTAACCAACTGAGCTAATGGTCCATGTGCCCGCCCGCCATATAGCGGGATTTCTGCCCTTCATCATAGCATATCCGGCGTGAATTGGCAAGTACTTTTTTCCCGTCCCTTCCCACGGCCCCAAATTTCTTCGAAATCCCTTGCATAAAGCCCCGGCGTTTGTTATAATACAAAGGTATTTGCAGACAAATTGCGAGAAAACCTGGAGATTTCATACATAGATAAATATAGAAAGCGAGCTGTGAGATTTTATGAGAAGATTTGCTGGTTTTAGACGGATTGCGGCCCTTCTGCTTGGCCTGGCCCTGCTGTGCGGCAGCTTTGCCGCCTGTTCCTCCCTCCCGGACTTGACCTCCGCCGTGGCCGCTGGAGAATTCCCTGTGGACGTCAACGGCGTAACCATTGCCGCCCGGCCCCAGAAGGTGCTGGTGCTCTCCCCAAGCCTGGCCGACGTGGTGCTGGCCCTAGGCTGCGACACCCAGCTGGCCGCCAGCTCCGAGGCCTGCACCCAGGACCAGCTCCGGGACCTGCCCAAGCTGTCCGAGGCTACCCCCGAAGCCCTGCAGAGCGCGGGCGTCTCTCCGGACCTGGTGCTCTTGGACCCGGCCAGCGCCTCCACGGAGGAGGCCCTGCGGGACGCGGGGCTTACGGTGCTGAACATCGCCCCGGCCGCTGACCGGAGCGGCTATGAGCGCCTGTTCGCCCAGGTCTCTTCCGCCCTTTCCGGCGGCGGCCCCGGCTATGACGCGGGTATTGCCGCCGCCCAGGATATCTTTCTGACCCTGGACGAGATTACCCGGGTGGTGCCCAGCGATACGGTGGTCACAGCCTGTTACCTCTATGACCTGGGCGGCAGCGCCGTAACCGGGGATATGCTGGGCAGCACCATTATGACCTATTCCGGTGTGACCAACATCTTTAAAGACGTGGTGGGCGGTCAGTATGACTACGACACCCTGCGCATGGCCAACCCCAATCTGATCTTCTGCGCCCCGGGCCTAAAGGAGGAGCTGGAGTCCGACTCCCGCTTTTCCAATCTGGTGGCGGTGCGCGGCGGCAAGGTCTTTGAGCTGGAGCCCCGGCTGATGGAGCGGCAGGGCCGCACCATCGTGGAGTGCGCCCTGGAGATCAGCGCGGCGGCTTTCCCGGAGCTGACGGAGGCCAGCTCCCAGACCACGGACCCCGCCAGCAAAATCGAGGACCAGGTGAGCTCCGCCCTGACCAGCTCCGCCCTGGAGGCGGACGAGACCGAGTATGAGCCCTTAAAGGAGGGCGACCAGGGGGACGGCGTGCTGGCCATGCAGACCAGGCTGGACGAGCTGGGCTATCTGGACACGGACTATGACGGCCATTACGGCGAGTACACCGCCAGCTGCGTCAAGGATTTCCAGCGGGCCAACGGTCTGCCCGAAACCGGCGAGGCGGACGAGACCACCCAGAAGCTGCTGTTCTCCAACCGGGCCCGGCGGGCGGGCGAGGCGGCAGCCAGCCCGGCGCCCAGCCCCAGCGTGAGCCCGGAGTCCTCGGAAGAGGGCGGGGAAGAGGAAGAGTCCTGACCCATGGCGTTTTTTTGAGGAGCATGAAAAAGAGGAGTTAAAAGCAATATGGCTGTTTTTACCAGGGATAAATCTTTTTACCGTACCCTGATCGCGCTGGCCGTGCCCATCTCCCTGCAAAACCTGATCACCTTTGCGGTGGGCTTCGCGGACAACCTGATGATCGGCCGGCTGGGGGACGACGCCATTTCCGGCGTGTATGTGGGCAACCAGATGCAGGCCGTGGTGCAGATGTTCATCGCGGGCATCGAGGGGGCCATCCTCATCCTTTCCGCCCAGTACTGGGGCAGGAAGGACACGGCCAGCATCCGCAAGGTGGTCTCCATTGGGACGAAGTTCGCCTTTGGGGTGGGGCTTGTCATCACCCTGGCGGCGGTGCTATTCCCCTCCGCCATCATCGGGCTGTTCACCAAGGAGTCCGGCGTGGTGGCCGAGGGCGCGGTCTATTTGCAGATTGTGGGCTTCACCTACCTGTTCTTCGCCATTTCCCAGGTGATGATTGCCTCCATGCGCAGTGTGGAGACGGCTAAGATCGGCCTTTATATCTCCATTATGGCGCTGGTGGTAAACGTCTCCCTAAACTACATTTTAATTTTCGGCAAGCTGGGCTTCCCGGCCCTGGGGGTCAAGGGCGCGGCCATCGCCACCCTGATCTCCCGGGTGTTGGAGATGTCCGTCAGCGTGGGCTATGTGTTCGCGGTGGACAAAAAGCTGCGCTTCGGTTTTCGGGACCTGCTGCATACGGACGGCCGGCTGCTCCGGGACTTTCTGCGCTACGGCCTGCCGGTCATCGGCGGGCAGGTGGTGTGGGCCTTCAACAACCTGATGAACACCAAGATCATGGGCTCCTATACCGCCGGGGTCCTGGCGGCGGTGAGCATCACCGGCATGCTGCACAACCTGATTTACGTGTGGATGAACGGCCTCTCCTCGGCGGTGGGCATCATCACAGGCAAAACCGTGGGCGCGGGCCAGTATGAAAAGATGAAGGAATACTCCAAAACCGTGCAGATGATCTTCCTGCTGGTGGGCCTGGCTTCCGGCGGGCTGGTGCTGCTGTTCCGGGACGGCTTCATCGGCCTGTACAACGCCACGGCGGAGGCCCAGGCCTATTCCTACCAGTTTATCAATGTGATCTCCGTCACCATCATCGGCACCTGCTACCAGGCGGCCTGCCTGTTCGGCCTGGTGAAGTCCGGCGGGGACATCAGCTTCGTGTTTAAAAACGACACCATCTTCGTCTTTTTGGTGGTGATCCCCTCCGCGCTGCTCTGCCAGTGGCTGGGGGCTCCGGTCTGGGTGGTGTTCGCGGCCTTAAAGTGCGACCAGATCTTAAAGTGCTTTGTGGCGGTGGTGAAGATCAACCGCTATAACTGGATGAAGAACCTGACCCGCGACAATAAGGAGGCGGCCCGTGAAACGGTCTAGCGCCGTGGGGGCGCTGCTCCTGACCTTGGGAGCGTTCATCTGGGGCACGGCCTTTGTGGCCCAGAGCATGGGCATGGATCATGTGGGCCCCTGCGCCTTTAACGGGGCCCGAAGCTTTATTGGCAGCGCGGCCCTGCTGCCGGTGATCTTCCTGCGGGACAAACTGCGGGCCTCCGTGGCCCCCCACGCGCAAGAGGAGCTTTACAGCTGGAAGAACCCGGCGCTGCTCCGGGGCGGGCTGCTGTGCGGGTTGTTCCTCTCGGCGGCCAGCCTTTTGCAGCAGGCCGGCCTGCAATACACCACGGCGGGCAAGGCCGGGTTCCTCACCTCCCTCTACATTGTGATGGTGCCGGTGCTGGGGCTGTTTTTGGGCCGCAGGGGCGGGGTCAAGCTGTGGCTGGCCGTGGCCCTGGCCCTGGTGGGGGCCTTTTTGCTCAGCGTGGCCGGGGAGGAGCTGAGCGTCCAGCTGGGCGACGCCCTGGAGCTGTGCTGCGCCCTGTTCTTCTCCTTCCACATTTTGGTCATCGACAAATTTTCCCCCCGGGTGGACGGGGTGAAGCTTTCCTGCGTGCAGTTCTTTGTGGCGGGCCTGGTTTCCACCGGGGCGGCGCTTTTCTTGGAGCGGGGGAGCTTCTCCTGGAGCGGCCTGCTGGCCTCTTGGGGCCCGCTGCTGTACGCGGGGGTGCTTTCCAGCGGGGTGGCCTACACCTTGCAGATCATCGCCCAAAAGCGGCTGGACCCTGCCGCCGCCTCCCTGATTATGAGCCTGGAATCCGTCTTCGCCGTGCTGTCCGGCTGGCTGGTCCTGGCCCAGCCCATGTCCCTGCGGGAGCTGCTGGGCTGCGGGCTGGTGTTTGCCGGGGTGATTTTGGCCCAGCTGCCGGGAAAGGCGGAACAGGCGGCGGGATAGGTCCGCCCTTCAACCACAGGCTGACGCCGGGCCTCCCCGGTTTCACCATAAATAACCGAAAGGAAAGAGCATTATGAGAATCATCGAGGTCGAGAGCTACAAGGACATGAGCAGGCTGGCGGCGCGGATCATCGGCGGGCAGGTGCTGCTCAAGCCCGACTGCGTGCTGGGCCTGGCCACGGGCTCCTCGCCCATTGGAACCTATGAGGAGCTGGCCGCGGACTATGAGGCGGGCATTTTGGACTTCTCCCAGGTACGCACGGTGAATCTGGACGAGTACTGCGGCCTGACCCCGGACAACCCCCAGAGCTACCGGTACTTTATGGACAAGAACCTCTTCGACAGGGTGAACGTGGACAAGGCCAACACCTACCTGCCCAACGGCGCGGCCCCGGATATGCAGGCGGAGTGCGCCCGTTACGAGGCCCTGGTGGAGAGCCTGGGCTGGCCGGACCTGCAGCTGCTGGGCATCGGCCACAACGGCCACATCGGCTTTAACGAGCCGGCGGAGGACTTCCCCACCTGCGTGCACACGGTCCAGCTGGCGGAGAGTACCATTCAGGCCAACTCCCGGCTGTTCGATAAGATCGAAGACGTGCCCACCCAGGCGGTGACCATGGGCATTGGCGCCATTATGAAGGCCAAGCGGGTGCTGCTCATCGCCGGGCCGGACAAGAAGGAGATTGTAGACAGGGCCTTCCGGGGCCCGGTCACGCCCCAGGTCCCCGCGTCCATTTTGCAGCTGCACCGGGACGCGGTCGTGATCTTCGCCAAACAGAACGCATAACACGTCTTCCAGCGGCTTCATCCCTGATGAAGTCGCTAAATTTTCACAAGCCCAGCGTACCGCTTGACCGACACGCGCGTGTCAGCTAATGGTATTGGCTGGCTGTGCCGCCCGCAAACAGCCTCGCCCCAGGCCCTTATGTCACCTGTCCCACTTAGCGCATTCGCGGCAAGCGTACCGCTTGACCAACACGCGCGTGCCAGCTTAGTGGTATTGGCTGGCTGTGCCGCCCGCGAACGACCTCGCCCCAGGCCCTTATGTCACCTGTCCCACTTAGCGCATTCGCGGCAAGCGT
>CAOKRG010000070.1 GCA_948471095.1 uncultured Oscillospiraceae bacterium | reverse complement strand
GGGTCCAGCGTCACGCTGGCAAGCCAGGGCCCTGTTTACCTACAGCAAATTCGCGGGCAACAAACCTAACGCGTAACCCCAAGCTCCCACGCGCGTGTGGGTCCAGCGTCACGCTGGCAAGCCAGGGCCCTGTTTACCTACAGCAAATTCGCGGGCAACAAACCTAACGCACAACCCCAAGCTCCCACGCGCGTGTGGGTCCAGCGTCACGCTGGCAAGCCAGGGCCCTGTTTACCTACAGCAAATTCGCGGGCAACAAACCTAACGCGTAACCCCAAGCTCCCACGCGCGTGTGGGTCCAGCGTCACGCTGGCGTCACGCTGGTTAAATCCTTCGGCCTAGGACCTCTACGTTTGCCCGGTAAAAGGCCTCAAACCGGTCCTCGTCCAGCGCCGTCCGGATCTCCTCCAGCAGGTGGTTGTAAAAATACAGATTGTGCATCACAGCCAGCCGCATGGCCAGCATCTCGCCAGCCTTGAACAGGTGGTGGATATACGCCCGGGTGAAGCGTTGGCACACCGGGCAGCCGCAGGCCTCGTCCAGAGGGGCCTGGTCCAAAGCGTATTTGGCGTTCATCAGGTTCCGGCAGCCCTGGTGGGTGAAGGCGTGGCCGTGGCGGGCGTTGCGGGTGGGCATCACGCAGTCGAACAGGTCCACGCCCCGGCGCACAGCCTCCAAAATGTTCACCGGCGTGCCCACGCCCATCAGGTAGCGGATTTTATTTTGGGGCATGTGGGGCTCAATGGCCTCGATGACCGCGTACATCTCCTCCGCCGTCTCGCCCACCGCCAGCCCGCCGATGCCGTAGCCGTCCAGGTCCATGGCGGCGATGCGCTTCATGTGCTCCACCCGCAGGTCCGGGTAGGTGCAGCCCTGGTTGATGCCGAACAGCATCTGCCGGGGGTTCAGGGTATCCTCCCGGGCGTTCAGGCGGGCCATTTCGGCCTGGCAGCGCTGGAGCCACCGGGCGGTGCGCTCGCAGGAGGCCTTGGCATAGGCGTATTCCGCCGGGTTCTCCACGCACTCGTCAAAGGCCATGGCAATGGTGGACCCCAGGTTGGACTGGATGCGCATACTCTCCTCGGGGCCCATGAAGATTTTCCGCCCGTCGATGTGGGAGGCAAAGGTCACGCCCTCTTCCCGGATGTTCCGCAGCTTGGCCAGGGAGAAGACCTGAAAGCCCCCGCTGTCGGTAAGGACCGGGCCGTCCCAGCCCGTAAATTTCCGCACCCCGCCCAGGGCCTTCACCGTCTCGTCCCCGGGCCGCAGGTGCAGGTGGTAGGTGTTGCAGAGCTGGACCTGACAGCCCAGCTCCTTTAAGTCGTAAGCGGAGACCGCGCCCTTAATGGCCCCGGCAGTGGCCACGTTCATAAAGCCCGGGGTCTGCACCGTGCCGTGGACCGTGGTAAAGCTCCCCCGGCGGGCCGCGCCGGAGCGTTTTAGCAGCGAATACATAGCAGCATCCTTTCAAAATAAACTAACAAAAAAACTGCCCCCTCCACCCCCACAACCTTTGAAAAGGTTGACGAAACTTTTACACGTTTTGCGGTTGGGCGATGCGCAGGCTTGGCGCTCGGTTTGAGGCTTGTACGTTTACCACGCAGCGTCTTCGCGGGCGACGAAGCCAACGTGTTACTCTAAGCTTGCACGCGCGTGTGGGTCCAGCGTCACGCTGGCGCGTGTGCCCACCGCTAGGTGCTCGGTTCGAGGCTTGTACGTTTACCACGCAGCGTCTTCGCGGGCGACGAAGCCAACGTGTTACTCTAAGCTTGCACGCGCGTGTGGGTCCAGCGTCACGCTGGCGCGTGTGCCCACCGCTAGGTGCTCGGTTCGAGGCTTGTACGTTTACCACGCAGCGTCTTCGCGGGCGACGAAGCCAACGTGTTACTCTAAGCTTGCACGCGCGTGTGGGTCCAGCGTCACGCTGGCGCGTGTGCCCACCGCTAGGTGCTCGGTTTGGGGCTTGCTGGCAGTGGAGAAGGACAAAACTTTTACGCTGTTGCGTGAAGTGGAAGGCGTAAGGCGGGAACTCATTAAGAGCCCAAAATGAGCACACGACCCACGCCTCGCCCTCCGCGTAACAACGTAAAAGTCTTTGAAGATTCTTAAGAAACTTTCTTCAGAAAGATTCTTAAGCCCCCGCCCGGAATTTCTCCATGAGCCGCGCCAGTTCCGGCAGATGGACCTCGAACTTGGGGCCGAAGCGGATGTCTGGGCTGTAGCGCCGGGTGGTCTCGATCACCTTGTGGGTAAAGTCCACCGCCACGCGGCAGGCCCCGCTCAGGTCCATGCCGTTGAGCAGCCCGCCCAGCAGGGTGGAGGAGAACAGGTCCCCCGTGCCGTGGTAGGAGCCGGGAATCTCCTCCTTGAGCCAGAAATGGGTCTCGCGGGAGCGGGCGTCGTAGCAGGCCGCGCCCAAAAGGCCCTCCACCCGCACGCCGGTGAGCACCGCCCGGCCGGGGCCCAGGGCGCACAGGTCCCGCAGCATGGCCTCCACGGCGGGGCGCTCCAGGGGGCCGTCCACATAGGGGGCGTCCAGCAGGAAGGCGGCTTCCGTCAGGTTGGGGGCGATCACGTCCGCGCCCCGGCACAGCTCCTTCATACCCTGGGCCAGGGCCGGGGTAATGGTGGCGTAGAGCCTGCCTCCGTCGCCCAGCACCGGGTCCACGAAGACCAGCACGTCCTCCCCGCCGAACATGCGGAAGATTCCGGCCACGGCCCCGGTCTGCTCCGCCGAGCCCAGAAACCCGCTGTACAGCGCCGAAAACCGGCAGCCCACGCTCTTCCAGTGCTCCGCCATGGGCAGAAGGTCCTCCGTCAGGTCCCGGTAGGTAAAGCCGGTGAACCCCCCCGTGTGGGTGGAAAGCACCGCCGTGGGCATGGCCGAGGCCTCCACCCCGCAGGCGGAAAGCACGGGCAGGGCCACGGTGAGGGAGCATTTCCCCACGCCGGACAGGTCGTGAATGGCCGCGCAGCTCATGGGTTTATAAATCATATGGCTACTCCTTTTCTCTGGGCTTCATATATTTTTTCAGCAGGCACGCCAGCTCCTGCACGTCGATGGGCTTGGCGGAGTGGGCGTTCATGCCGCAGTCCAGGCATTTCTGCACGTCCTCCTGGAAGGCGTCGGCGCTCATGGCGATGATGGGCACCTCCCCCGCGTCCGGCCGGTCCATGGCGCGGATGGCCCGGGCGGCCTCGTAGCCGGTCATCTCCGGCATGCGCAGGTCCATAATAATGGCGTCGTAATGCCAGGGCTCCCCGGCGGCGAACATGTCCCGGCAGACCCGGCCGTTCTCCGCCCGCTCCACCTCCAGCCCCAGGTCGGAGAGCAGCTCCTCGGCGATCTCCCAGTTCAGGTCGTTGTCCTCGGCCAGCAGCGCCCGCCGGCCCGCGAAGCTCTCCGCGTCCCGGCTGGGCTCGGCCACCTGGGCGGCGGCGTTCTTGTACTTTTTCAGCCCATAGTATAGGGTGGACTTAAACAGCGGCTTGGCGATGAGGCCGTTTACCTGGGCGTTCCGGGCCGCGGCGGCGATCTCCTCCCAGTCGTAGGCGGAGGTGAGCAGAATGCACGCGTCCGGGCCGCAGTATTGGCGCAGCTTTCCGGCGGCCGTCACGCCGTCCGAGCCGGGCAGCTGCCAGTCGATGAGGATGACCTCGTAGTCCATGCCCCGGTCCCGGCGGTCCTGGGCCAGGCGCAGGGCCGTGTCCGGGTCCATGGCGAAGTCCGCCCGGACCCCCAGGGCCCGCAGGGTGGCCACCACGCTTTCGCACAGGTTCTCGTCGTCGTCCACCACCAGCATCCGCCAGGGGGGCAGAACCATGTCCACCTCCTGGACCGGGGCCTTCTCCATGTCCAGGGTCACGTGGACCTCCGTGCCCTTTCCCACCTGGCTTTCGATTTCGATGGTTCCGCTCATGGCGTCCACAATGTGCTTGACGATGGCCATGCCCACCCCGGCCCCGGCGGCTTTCTCCACCCGGCGGTGGTCCTCCCGGGCAAAGGAGTCGAAAATCTTCCGCTGGAACTCCTGGCTCATGCCGATGCCGTTGTCCTTGACGCGCAGGTGGGAGCGGATGTAGGCCGCGCCCTTGGGGGAGGGCTCCTCATAGAGGGCCACCTGGATGTCGCCCCCCTCCGGGGTGAACTTGATGGCGTTGGACAAAAGGTTCAGGAAGATCTGGTTCAGCCGCACGCTGTCGCAGCAGACGTTTTCCACCATAATGTCCCGGACATACACGTTAAAGTGCTGGCGCTTGGCCTGGATCTCCTGCTGGACGATGGCCACGATGCCGTTCATCACCTCTTGCAGGGAAACCTGCTCCACGCTGAGCTTCATGGTCCCGTCGTCGATTTTGGACATGTCCAGGATGTCGTTGATCAGCCCCAGCAGATGGCGGCTGGAAAGGGAGATTTTCTTTAGGCAGTTCTGCACCTGCTGGGCGTCCTCAATGTGGGCCGTGGCCACGGCGGTCATGCCCACAATGCCGTTCATGGGGGTGCGGATGTCGTGGCTCATATTGGAAAGGAACTCGGTCTTGGCCTTGTTGGCCCGTTCGGCGGCCACCCGGGCCTCGTCCAGGGCCCGCATCTGGCGGCGGACCTGCCGCACATAGAGGGCGAAGACCAGCAGCAGCGAGCCCACAATGACCAGGCACCCGGCCAGGGCGTTGCGAATCCAGGCCCCGGCCAGCTGGTCGATGCTCTCGTTCAGCGCGCCATAGGGGGTGGAGAGCAGCACGAACCACTCGGAATAGGGCAGGCGGGTGCAGTAGATGTGGCGGCTGACGCCGTCCACCGAGGCCTGGGCCGCGTAGTCCCGGCCGGCCTCCATGGCCTCCCGCAGCTCCTGGGCGTAGGCCTCCGGGTCCTTTTCCCCCACGTAGCTGGCGCGGATGCGGTCGAAGTAGTTGTCCACGGACATGTCCAGGTTGCCTTCCTCCACAAAGGTGCCGTCCTGCCGGATGATGGAGTAAAAGTCCAGGGCTCCCGTTTCCAGCTCGTATCGCAGAGGGTCCCGGACGAAGTCCGCGGAAATGCACGCCACCAGGGCCTCGCCGGGCTCCGAAAGGGGGGCGGCCAGCAGCACCAGGTCGCTGCCGGCCTGGTCCGTGCCCACGGCGATGCGCTGCTCCCCGGCCTGTACCGAACGCCGGAAGGAGGGGACGTCCGCGGCCTGAAAGCCGCCGCCGTACAGGGAAATCACGGTTCCGTCCGCCCGGTACCGGGCCAGGTAGGGGAAGTCCCGGGCCTTGGCGGCCTCCACCAGCTGGTCCGTGCCGCCCTGCCGGTAGCCGCTGGCCAGGGCCTGGACCTGGCTCAGGCGCATCTCCAGCATGGAGCCCAAATGGACGGCGACCTGGCGGCTGATTCCCGACATATAGGTCTCGCCGATCTCCCGGATGGCGTCCGCGCCCTGGGCGTTCATCTGCATGGTGGCCAGGGAAAAGACCGCCACGCACAGCACCGCCACGCCGAGCAGGCTGAAGACCAACAGGCGCTGGGCTTTCTCCTTCATTCAGCATCTTCCTTTCCCACGTTTGTGCCATCTATTATAGTTTTTTTCCGGTTTCCTGTCAAGCGTCATTGGCAGGCGGCGGAGATGAGCCCATCGAGCACGCGGGACGCGGACCGCCGCTCCTTTGCCCGGAAAAGGGGGCGGGGAAAGGGACGGCCTGGGCGGGCGCCGCCCCGCCGGATCTATCCAAAAATAATGTTTCCGAGGGAATGGCCCGAAGCGGCAGCGGGGAGATGGCAGGCGGGGCTGTTCCTCCGCATTTTTATGCTTGACATTTTTGGCCTGAAAAGGTAAAATAAAACCGGAAGGCCGTCCCGCGGTTTCGGCGCGCCCGCGCCCGGCCGTTTTGTTAAGAGGACGCCTTGAAACAAGTCTGGCGAGGCCGCGTTCAGGAAGACAGAAGAGCGGTTGACCGGGGGCATTTGGGGCGCGATAGCCCGGAGCCGCATCGAAGCGGCCGTAATGGGGCTGACTCGAAATCTTGCGGGTGGAGTGGAACCGGAGGGGCTGGGAGGCCCTGAAAACACTGGGAATTTTGGAGTTGGGTGGACAGAGATTTGGCCGAGTTCTAATAGAAATTCTAAGAATAATCAAATAGCTGTTGACCTGTGATATTCAGGTTAATATATTTGGAGACGTATCGAAGTGGTCATAACGGGACTGACTCGAAATCAGTTGTACCTCACGGTACCGTGGGTTCGAATCCCACCGTCTCCGCCAAGGCGGTTCGTACCGCGCAAGAGAGCTGCAAGGGAAACTTTGCGGCTCTTTTCTGTAAAGACCGGAAATGGGAAACGAGTTTGATTTTGCACGGCCAAAACATAACCAGAAATAAGGAGGAATTTCTGTGAGAGGTTCGGAATCCAGGCTGATAGAATATATGGAAGGAGCTAAAAAGCGCTTTGTCATCCCGGTCTACCAGCGGAACTATAACTGGAAAACGGAAAACTGCAAACAGCTTTTCGACGATCTGCTGAAAATAATCCGGAATGGGCGAAAAAGCCACTTCTTCGGAAGCATCGTGTCGGTCTTTAACCCGGATGGCCGCTATACCGAGTTTCTTGTGATCGATGGACAGCAGCGGCTTAC
>CAOKRG010000069.1 GCA_948471095.1 uncultured Oscillospiraceae bacterium | reverse complement strand
GTTTACCACCCAGCGCCCTCGCGGGCGGCTTCGCTAGATGATACCCCAACGCTGGCACGCGCGTGTGCTCACCGCTAGGTGTGGGTCCAGTGTCACGCTGGGCGCTTGGCGAAGCTGCGCTATAAGTTCTTTGACAGGCAAAACGCTGTGCGGTATTATTCTATACAGACTATATTCTATAAAAAGGACTGATACCAATGTGGTTTATATTCGCTTTGATCACCGCCTTGTTTTGGGGCGGTTCTGATCTGTTTTCCAAAATGGGCACCGACCCCCGGGACAAGTACAGCCATCTGCGCATGATCATCATGGTGGGCGCGGTCATGGGCATTCACGGCCTGGTGATGTTCTGCCTGAACTACCAGGACTTTGACCCCATGAGCATTGTCAAGTACCTGCCCGTCTCCGCCTGCTACATTGGCTCCATGGCCATCGGCTACATCGGCCTGCGGTATTTGGAGCTCTCCGTTTCCTCTCCGGTGTGCAATTCCTCCGGGGCGGTGGCGGCCATTCTCTGCTTCCTGTTCCTGGGGCAGACCATGAGCGGCCCGCAGCTGGTCTCCGTGGTGCTGGTGGTGCTGGGGGTCATTCTGCTCTCGGTCTTTGACATGAAGGACGAGAACAAGGCCCGGCGCTTCCGGGGCGAGGTCATTGAGGAGAAATACGCGGTCAGCGCCCTGGCGGTAAGCATCCCCATTATTTACTGCATCGTGGACGCCCTGGGCACCTTCGGCGACAGCCTGGTGCTGGACGCCTGGGCCCTGATGAGCGAGGAAGAGGGGGAGATCGCCTATGAGTTCACCTTCTTCCTGTGCGCGGTGGCGGCGTTCATTTTCCTGGTCTTTGTAAAGAAGCAGAAGTTCTCCCTCTGGGAGGAGCGGGAAAAGGGCCTGGGGGCCGTCTGCGAGACGGCGGGGCAGTTCTTCTACATATACGCCATTGCCGAAAACGGCATTATGGCGGCGCCGCTGATCTCCAGCTACTGCCTGTTCTCCGTGGTGCTGTCCCGCATCTTCCTCAAAGAAAAGCTGACCCTGCGGCAGTATGGGGCCATCGCCATTGCGGGCGCGGGCATTATTCTAATGGGCGCGCTGGAAGGGGCTTAAAGCGCCCCAGTAAAGGACCCGTATGCACGTCCGGAGAACGATTACCCCGGCAGTTAGGTAGTAGGAATATGCGCGGTCCAGGGGCGTTAGGCCCCTGGTAGGGTTCTTAGGGGCAACGCCCCTAAGCCGCCGGAGGCCTTAACCGTACTTAAAAGGGCCGTAGGCCTCTTCGGGATGACTTGGCGAAGCCAACGTCATAAGTCCCGACTCGAAATTTCCTACTATTTGGTGGAGGAGCAATACTCAACACAAACCGTTTTTCGCAGGAAATCTACTACAAAAAAGCTTCTGGCGCCAGGCGGCTTAGAAAGGAGGGCATGTGAAAGGCTTTTCCAGAAAGGACCCCCATGTGGCCCTGTGCGGCCTAAGCTGCGGGCTCTGCCCCATAAAGCTGGGAGGCTACTGCCCCGGCTGCGGCGGCGGGGCGGGGAACCAGTCCTGCAAGCTGGCCCGTTGCGCCCTGGAGCGGGGCGGGCTGGAATACTGCTTCCAGTGCGGGAGCTACCCCTGCGGCCGCTATGAGGGCTTTGACCAGTACGATTCCTTTTTGCCCCACCAGCGGCGGGCAAAGGACCTGGAAGCCGCCCAAGCCAACCTGGAAGCCTGCCACGCCCAGCTGGAGGAAAAGGAGGCCGCGCTGGCCTATCTGCTAGAACACTGCAACGATGGCCGGAAAAAGAGCCTTTACTGCCTGGCGGTTTATTTGCTGGAGCCGGAAGACCTGCGGCCCCTTCTGGCCCGGCTTCAAGCGGAACCGGCCATGG
This sequence comes from uncultured Oscillospiraceae bacterium, assembly GCA_948471095.1. GTDB lineage: Bacteria > Bacillota > Clostridia > Oscillospirales > Acutalibacteraceae > Acutalibacter. The sequence continues at coordinate 5,410 of CAOKRG010000069.1, read as the reverse complement.
ATGGGAAGGCCCGGGCCGCGGAGGCGGCAAAGGCCTTGCGGGAGGCGGCAAAGAAGCGGGGCATAGAGCTGAAGCTTCGAAAGAAGCCCCGGAAAAAGGAGGCATAGCCCATGACAACGAAAGAAGACCTGGCCCGCGCGGCCCGGGAGGAGGCCCTGAAGTGCTGGCATGGCACGGTGATGGGGCTCAAGCCCAACATCCAGCCCATCATCAAACGGTTCCCCCGGTGGGCCATGAAGGAGGCCGAGGGCCTGTGGTGCGCGGCCTTTGTGTACCACTGCTGCATGACGGCGGGGTACGTTTTTCCCATTCGGCCCAAGGAGTGCGCCAGCTGCAATTTGGCCGGCTGCGGGGCCTGGGAGGAATGGGCCAAGGCGGACAACCGCATAGGCTGGCGCGGCCCGGCCTGCCAGCCCATGCCCGGGGACATTGTGCTGTTCGACCGGGTTTTTGAGAACAAGGCCCACGACCACATGGGCGTCGTGCTGGAAAACCGGCCCGCATCCATCGTCACCGCCGAGGGAAACCTGGGCAATGTGTCCGGCGTGGTGGAGCGGCCCAAGGACGGGCACGTCCGGGGCTATATCAGTCTGCCGGACGGGTTCGTCTATTAAGGGGGAAAGCCTGTGAAAAATCCGATTATTCCCATGACCAAAGAGCTGGCCGCGGAGATCGCGGCCTGGCGCTACCCGGGCGAATACGCCGTATACGATGGGCGGGAGGACGATTCCGAACTGCTGGACGGCGGCGCCTATGCCCTTTTAAACCGCCGGGGGGAGCTGGTGGGCTTTTACCAGTTCGGGCAGGGGGCGAGGATTCCCACCGCGGAGCCGGACCCCTACCCGGAGGGCCCCCTGGACGTGGGCCTGGGCCTGCGTCCGGACCTGTGCGGGCTGGGCCTGGGGGCCTCCTTTCTGCGGGCGGGGCTGGACTTCGCCCAAAAAGAGCTGGGGGCGGCGCGCTTCCGGCTCACCGTAGCGGCCTTTAACCAGCGGGCCCGAAAGGTCTACGCCCGCTGCGGCTTCCGGGCGGAAAGGGACGTGACCCACAAAGCCTCCGGAGAGCCCTTCGCCATTTTGCTCCAAGAGGCGGGGGCCCGGCCAAAAGCCACCCTCAAGAATATAGAAAAAGAAGGAATCCATATGACCGATCAACTTACCAACCGGCTCTTTGACTTTATCCAGAGCAGCCCCACCGCCCTGCATACGGTGCAGACGGTTCGGGCCATGCTGCTGCAAGCGGGATTTACGGAGCTTTTTGAGACAGAACCCTGGCAGCTTGCGCCAGGGCAGGGGTACTTTACCACCCGGAGCGGAGGCTCCGTCATCGCGTTCCGCTATCCCAAGGCGGACTTCCGGGCCTTCTCCATCGCCGCGCCCCACGGGGATTCCCCCGCCTTTAAGGTAAAGGGCTCGCCGGAAATGAAGGTGGAGGACCATTACGCCAAGCTGAACACCGAGGTGTACGGCGGCATGGCCCTGAACCTCTGGCTGGACCGGCCCCTCAGCGTGGCCGGCCGGCTAGCGGTGCGCACGGAGGAGGGAATCCGGTCCGTGCTGACGGATATCAGCCGGGACCTTCTGGTCATCCCCAGCCTGGCCATCCACATGAACCGGGAGGCCAACCAGGGGGCGAAGACCGACCCCCAGAAGGACACCCTGCCTTTGCTGGGCGGCAGCGAGGCGGACCTGTTGGCCCTGGCGGCAGAGCGGGCCGGGGTGAAGAAAGAGGACATTCTGGCCCATGACCTGTACCTCTACCACCGGGCCCGGGGCACGGTGTATGGGGCGGGGCGGGAATTCATCGCCGCGCCCAAGCTGGACGATTTGGAGTGCGCCTTTTCCGCGATTACCGCCTTTTTGCAGAGCAGAAACCAGGAGCACTGCACGGTCTGCGCCATTTTTGACAACGAGGAGACCGGCAGCATGACCCGCCACGCGGCCGGTTCCACCTTCCTCAGCGACGTGCTGGACCGGATCTGCGCCGCTGCCGGAAAGGACGGCCAACAGCGCCAGCGGGCCATCCAGAGCGGTATGCTGCTCAGTGCGGACAACGCCCACGCCGTCCACCCCAACTACCCGGAGAAGGCCGACCCCACCAGCCGCTGCTACATGAACAAAGGCGTGGTGGTGAAGCACAGCACCCGCTATGCCACGGACAGCCTCACCGCCGCCGCGTTCAAGCGCGTCTGCGAAAAGGCCGGCGTGCCCACCCAGGATTTCTACAACCACTCCTCCAACCCCGGCGGGGGCACCTTGGGGCTGATTTCCGGCTCCCATGTGTCCATCCCCACGGTGGACATCGGCCTGGCCCAGTTGGCCATGCACTCCCCCTATGAGACGGCGGGCCGGGAGGACCTCCCGCACATGACCGCCGCCATGACAGCGTTTTACAGCAGCGTCTTCGCCTGGGAGGGCAACCGCTGCCGCGTTGGCTAAGAGGACCGCCTTATGCTGCAATACCGTATGGACCCCGGCACGTCCCCGGAGAGCATCTCAGCCCTCCGGCGGGCGGTGGGCTGGGGCGGCATGGAGGCAGAGCTGAGAAGCCCCGCCATGAACGACTACCTGCGCGTCGCCTGCTATGACGGGGATAAGCTGGTGGGCTTCCTGGGGGTGGTCAGCAACGGGGTGACCGACGCCTACATCCAGGATGTGATGGTCCACCCGGACTACCAGGGCAGGGGCATTGGCGCCGGGCTGATGAACCGGGCCATGGAGCGGCTGAAACATGACCGGATCTACATGATATCCGTGATCTACGGCGGGGAAGAGCTACGGCCGTTTTATGAGAAGTTTGGGTTCCGCACTATGCTCTGCGGCCAGCTGGAGACCCGCCCCGAACGCTGAGAAACAGACGAAAGGAAGAACAATCATGAGCGAAAAGCAAGTGGTCCGCTTGAAAAACCAGCCTGGCTGGCAGAATTCCGCCATGTTCTACCAAATTTATCCTATGGGCTTTTGCGGCGCGCCCTTTGAGAACGACGGGAAGCCCCAAAGCCGTATTCTGAAAATGCTGGACTGGGTGGAGCATTTGAAAAAGCTGAACACCGGCGCGGTGTACTTCTCCCCGGTGTTCGAGTCCGACACCCATGGGTACGACACCCGGGACTATAAGAAGATCGACACGCGCCTGGGCACGAACCAGGACTTTGCCCAGGTGTGCAACGCGTTGCACCAGGCGGGCATCCGGGTGGTGCTGGACGGCGTGTTCAACCATGTGGGCCGGGGGTTCTGGGCCTTCCAGGACGTGCTGAAAAACCGGGAGCGCTCCCCCTATAAGGACTGGTTCCACATCAACTTTGGAGGCAACTCCAACTACAACGACGGCCTCTGGTACGAGGGCTGGGAGGGCCACTTCGAGCTGGTGAAGCTGAACCTGCAAACCCCGGCGGTGGTGGACCACATTCTGGAATGCGTGGGCCAATGGATGGACGAATTCGCCATTGATGGCCTGCGGCTGGACGTGGCCTACCTGCTGGACGAGAACTTTCTGCGGCGGCTGCACCAGTTCTGCAAGGGCCGGGACTCGGGCTTCTTCCTGTTGGGGGAGATGATCCACGGGGACTACCGGCGGATTATGAACCCGGACATGCTGGACAGCGTCACCAATTATGAGTGCTACAAGGGGCTTTACTCCTCCTTTAACGACCAGAATATGTTTGAGATTGCCCATTCCCTTAACCGGCAGTTCGGCAGCGAGAACTGGTGCCTCTACCGGGGGGAGCATCTGCTGTGCTTTGCGGATAACCACGATGTGTCCCGCATCCACACCATTCTGCGGGACAAGAACCACCTGCCGGGGCTCTATGCCATGCTTTACTGCATGCCGGGCATCCCCTGCCTGTACTATGGCAGCGAGTGGGGCGCGGATGGCGACAAGAAGGATGGCGACCCCAGCCTGCGCCCCTGCTTTGAGCAGCCGGTGGAGAACGAGCTGACCCAGTTCATTGGGCGGCTGAGCGAGATCAAGCTGCACAGCAAGGCCCTTAGCGAAGGGAATTACAAAAACGAGACCCTGCTCAACAAGCAGATCGTCATCCGCCGGGAATGTCAGGAGGAGACGGTGCTGGTGGGCGTGAACACGGACGGCAGCGGGTTCAACATCAACGTCAACTACCACGGCCCCGCCGTGGACCTGTATACCGGCCAGGAGGCCAGCCTCAACGGCTGCGTCGAGCTGCCGCCCTATGGGGTGAAGCTCTACCGCCTGGGCCCCGCCCGGCCGGAGGACAAGCCCACCGGCGCGGATTTTGTCACGGAGGCCGTGGCGGCGCCCGCCCTGGAAGAGCCGGTGGAGCAGCCCGCCCCTGTTCGCGGGCCCGACCCGATTCCCACCCCTCCGGCGGAGGAAGCGCGCCCCGCTCCCGCTCCGGAACGCGAGTCCGTACAGGAGAGCGCGTCCATACCGGAACTCGAGCCTGCGGCGAAGCGCGAACCCCAGACGGAAGCAAGGCCCGCTCCCAGCGGCAAGCTTCCGGAATACCGGGCCATTGCCGAAGGCGACCGGGAAGACGTTATCGCTTTCCTTCGGGAGCGCTGGTATTCCACGGTGATGGTGGTCCACGGCGCGGAAGTGGACATGGCTCGGGCGCGGGGCTGCGGGGCCTTCCGGGATGGGAAGCTCATCGGCCTTGCCACCTACGCGGTCTATGGGGACCTGTGCGAGATCCTCTCCCTGGACTGCCTGGAGCCGGGGCTGGGCATGGGAACCCGGCTGGTGGAGCGGGTGAAGGCCGCCGCCAAGGAGCGGGGCTGCCGCAAGCTGGCCGTTACCACCACCAACGACAATCTCTCCGCCATGGGCTTCTACCAGAAGAAGGGCTTTGACATGGTTCGCGTCTATCACAACTCCATAGAGCTGGCCCGCCAGGTGAAGCCGGAGATTCCGGACTTCGGCGAAAACGGCATTGCCGTCAAGCACGAAGTGGAGTTTGAGATGGAAATATAAGAACCGGTCGCCGCCAAAAAACTAGCACGCAGCTAATAGTAAGCAAACGTACGCGGTCCAGGTGCGTCGACCTTCGCTGCGCGAAGTCGCGGCACCTGGTAGGGTTCTTAGGGGGTGAGCGTCTGCCAGCGGCAGACATGCCGCGAACCGACCGAGGCGGTAGCCGAGACTCAACGCCCCTAAGCCGCCGGAGGCCAATACATTCCTTCCTAATGGCCGTAGGCCCTCCTTCGGGACGACTTGGCGAAGCCAATGTCATAAGTCCCGACCTCAGCATCCCGATGGCTTATTGCCTGAGTAATACAGGTTCAAAAGTCCCCCGATCTTTGAGCCAACGTCATAAATAGAGAAAGGACCCGCAGCATTGGCCTCCCCCTGACAGGGGTATCTACAATTCGGGGAAGTACCCCGGCAGGAATCACGCTGAGATTTCCTGCCGGGGGCTTTCCTTGTCCTGCGG
>CAOKRG010000068.1 GCA_948471095.1 uncultured Oscillospiraceae bacterium | reverse complement strand
CGTGGGACTCCGTCCCACACCCTGCCACTTTTGAAAAAGTGGACAAAACTTTTACCGTTGCGCTTAACAAGTTTTCTCCATATCAAACGCGCGTTTGGATCGCCCCTGCTTGTGAGCAGGGGCGATAGGGACCTCTCTCCTATTTTCCGCCGTTCTGGTTGGTCATGGCGCCCAGCAGGGTGTTGATAATCACGCCCACGGCTGGGGCGATCAAAAAGACCACCCAGGTAATGTGCCATCTGCCCGTGCCGAAGCTCAGAAGAAAGTAGAAAGCCACCACCAGAGGCCAATAGGCTCCGTTGAAAGCGGCCCGCCAGTGGGTCTTCTTCGCCTTGCCTTGCTGCCATTGGCGGAAGTCCTCCACCACCGTGCCCGGCGCGGGCTGGGCCGGTTTGGGATGGGTCAGCCGGTCGTACACCAGCAGGCCGGCGCCAGCGGCGATCATCATAAATAGGCCGATGGCTCCCAGCCCTTCCGAGGCAAAGAGCTCGTTTGCGATAATGGCGGGCACAGGGCAGAGGATGAAGAGCATAATGGCCAGCACCCGGCAGAGCACCCGGCGCTGGTTCACCTGGGGCTGGGGGTAGTAGACCGGCTGGGGCACGGGCTGGCCGTTTTCGTCGTCCTCCAGCTGGGCGAAAAGCTCCCGCACGTCCCCTATGCTGCCCACGGTCAGGTTATAGGCCTCTTCCGGGGACTTGCCCTCGCCCACAAAGGCGTAATACTTTTCAATCAGGTTCTGGGTCAGCTCGATTTTCAGCTCATAGGCCCGCTGGGTGCGGGGGGCGCTTTCAAATAGGGAATCCATGTACTCGCGGATCTTGTATTCCATCTTCGTCTCTCCTTGTTTCATAAAGTCAGTTGGTTCATGTTCCGCTTTCTGGGGCGATCAGGGTCTGGATCAGCTGCTTGGACTGCTCCCACTCCGCCACCATCCGGTAGTAAGCCTCCATCCCCTGGGGGGTAATGGAATAATACCGCCGCCGGGCCCCGGTGTTCTCGTCCCCCCAGTAGGAGGTGATGCACCCGGTCTGCTCCAGCCGGCGGAAGGCCGTGTAAAGCGTGGCCTCTTTGAGCTCATACTGGCCCCGGGTCTTTTCCTGAATGGCCCGGTTGATCTGATAGCCGTAGCTGTCGCTGTGCATCAGCTGGGCCAGAATGATCGTGTCGGTGTGGCCCCGTATCATATCCGATGCTATGGACAAAGGATCACTTCCTTTCTGGGACTATTATATACCGTGATACTTCGCCTGTCAAGGTATTTCTGTAAAAAATATTCCTCTTCTGTCTAGGTCTGATTTCTAGAGCGGAGGCGGCCTGGGCTTCCGGCAGGGAGCAGGGCCCCTGCGGGATGGAGTTTTTACGGATGGCCTGGGCCTTGGGAGCGGCTGCGGGCTCCGGCCGATGAGCGCGTTTCCCGCTTCGGTATTGGAAGTGTCAAAGGACATATAGAAGTATTAGAAGGGGTCTCGCCCACTAAGAACCCACGAGTTATCCTTCGGATAACTCGTCCACTTCTTGAAAAGGTGGACGAAACTTTTGCTGTTGCGCTTGGCGGGCTTTTCTATTAACAAAACGCGCGTTTGGACGCTCCCCCGGCTTCTTGCCTGTTGACCGGATCAAATCTTTCGTGTATAATAAAGGCAAACATAGCAAGGGACCTTTGAAAGGAATGTGAATACAATGGTAAAAATTCTGACCGACAGCTCCTGCGACCTGAGCCCCGCCCGCTGCGAGGAACTGGGGGTGGAGATGCTGCCGATTACGGTGAATTTTGGCGGCGAGAGCTTCCGGGCCAATATCGACATCAGCAACGCCCAGTTTTATGAAAAGCTGGCCGCGGCCAGCGAGCTGCCTAAGACCGCCCAGATCACGCCCGCCTTTTTCCAGGAAAAATTTCAGGAATACAAGGAGGCCGGGGACGATGTGGTCTGTCTGTTCATCTCATCCCAAATGAGCGGCACCCTCCAGTCCGCCAAAGTGGCGAAAAACCTGGTGGGCGCGGAAAACATCTGCCTGCCCGACACCTTGAACGTGACCTTTGCCCTGGGCCTTTTGGTGGAAGAGGCCGTCAAGATGCGCGACCGGGGCCTTTCCGCCGCCGAGATCGCCCAGGAGGTAGAGGCGCTGGTGCCCCGGGTGCGGCTCTGGGCTTTGATCGATGACTTAAAGTACCTGAAGATGGGGGGGCGGCTCTCCGCCACCAGCGCCCTGGTCGCCAGCATTTTGGGGATCTGCCCCATCATCACCCTGGAAAACGGCTTGGTCGAGGTGGTGGGCAAGGCCAGGGGCAAAAAGGCCGCGTTCAAGTTTATCCAGGGAATGGTGGAAAAGGAGCCCATCTCCTCCGATTTTTCCGTAACCGTCGGCCATGCCGCCGTGCCGAAAACCCGGGACGACTTCCTGGAGTATATGAGCGCCGAGCTGAAAAAGCGGGAGGTCCACAAGCTGGACATCGGCAGCATCGTGGGCACCCACACCGGCCCCGGGGCCTGCGGCCTGGCCTACATCCGCAAGTGAGCCGCCGCTGGCGCGTCGGGCTGCTTTTGCTGGCTCTGGCCTCGGCTTTGGCGCTGCTGCTGGCGCTGAGGCCTCCCTGCCTAATCTTAAAATACACCGGGTTCTACTGCGCGGGCTGTGGCGTCCAGCGGATGCTTTCGGCCCTCCTGCGGGGCGACCTGGCCGGGGCCGCCGCGCAGAACCTCTTTATGCTGCTGTTCCTGCCCGCCGCTGGGGCGTACCTTTTAGCCGAGGCATGGCGCTATGGGGCCGGCAAGCGGCTCCTGTGCCGTTCGCGGGCGTTTGCGCCGTTGCTGGTGGGAATCCTCCTGCTGGCCGGAGCCTTCACAGTCCTGCGTAACCTTCCGGCCTATGCCTGGCTGGCCCCAAAAAGCCTCTGATAGCAAGCCGCCCCTCCCTGCTTGGCGCGGGGAGGGGCGGCCTCTTTTGCTTTGAAATTAAGTTTCGCGATTGTTTTAGCAGTTTCAGAGCAAAATTTCAAAAAAACTCTTGCATTCCCTGCTGGTTCGTGCTATCATATGGACAGAAGCCTATATATTTAGCTAATATTAGAATGAAATTCAGTTGTTTTTTACATATAATAGATTGAATGTGGTTTCGATATACATTTAAAAAAGTTGGAACACTTGTATAAATATGTTATACGCCTTGCGTAAACCGCCAGTTTTTTGCGTCCGAAAGCCAGAAAAATCCGGCAATCAGACGATTGACTCCCGTGGGCTTTGCTTTATATAATTATACGGTATGGCCGAAAAATTAGGAAAGGAGGGGGTTCCCATGTACCACGGCCGGACCGGGGAATATGCCGGGACGCGGGCCCTCTCCGCCGGGAAAGCGCGGGACCGAAAGCGCCTTTTCCGCCCCTAAAGGGGCGGGCGGAAACCAGGCGGCTGGGGCCGTACGCCCGGGCTCGTTCGGATCGTAAATCCATTGACCGAGAACCGGCTTGGGGAGGATAGTAATGGATTATACGCGTTTGGCAACGGAAGGGGTCAACCCAGCCACCGTGGGCATTGACCTGTGTGAAACGGAAGAGATCCTCCGGCTCATTCACGCGGAGGATCAGAAGGTCATTCCCGCCGTAGGCCGGGTTCTGCCGGAGATCGCCCTGGCGGTGGACCGGACGGTAGCCGGTATGCGGGCGGGCGGAAGGCTGATCTATGTGGGCGCGGGTACCAGCGGCCGCTTGGGCGTGCTGGATGCCTCCGAGTGCCCGCCCACCTTTGGCACGAGCCCGGAACAGGTGGTGGGGCTCATCGCCGGAGGGGACAGGGCCCTGCGCAGCCCGGTGGAGGGCGCGGAGGACGACGAGGCCTTGGGCCAGGCCGATATGGACCGGCTGAAGGCGGGCCGGAACGACATGGTGGTGGGCGTCACCGCCAGCGGAAACGCCCCCTACGTGCTGGGCGCGGTGCGCCGGGCCAAAGAGCGGGGGGCCGCCACGACGGCCCTGTGCTGCGCCCGGCCCGGAGCGGTCATCGATGCGGCGGACATTGCCATTGTGCCGGTGGTGGGGCCGGAGGTCATCATGGGGAGCACCCGGATGAAGGCCGGAACCGCCGGAAAGCTGGTGCTGAACATGCTCTCCACGGCGGTGATGGTCCGCCTGGGCAAGGTCTACCAAAACCTGATGGTGGACCTTGAGGCCAGCAACAGAAAGCTGCGGGACCGGGCGGTGCGCATCATTATGGAGGCCGTGGGCGTTTCGCGGCCGGCGGCGGAAGAGGCCCTGCGGGAGGCGGGGGGCGCGCTTAAGCCCGCCCTGCTGATGCTGCTGTGCGGCTGCTCCCTGGATTCGGCGGAGTCTCTGTTGGAAAAGGAGCCCAACGTGCGCCGGGCTCAGTGGATCTGCGCCCGGGCCGGGGAACTGCTGGAGCGGGACCCCATAGGGCTGTTGTAAGCGAGGTGCGCGATGAAAGATTACGTGATTGGCATTGACGGGGGCGGCACCCGGGCCCGGGCTTTCGCGGCGGGCCGGAACATGGAGGCCCTCTACGAGGCCAGCGGCGGCGGGGTGGGCCTGAGCAGCCTGCCCCCCCAGAGGGTGGAGGAAAACCTCTCCCGGCTGCTGGAGGCCTGCTTTTCTTCGGGACGCCTGTCCGGAAGCCGCTGCCGCTGCGTGTGTTTGGGCGCGGCGGGGGCCGGGCGCGCCGAGGCAAGGAACGCTTTGGCCGGGATGCTCCGCCAGGCGGCGGGGCCGGTGCCGGTCTATGTGACCCACGACGGCGCGGGCGCCCTGGCGGGCGGCGTGGAAAAGGGCAGCGGCATTCTGCTCTCTTCGGGCACGGGCTCCATCTGCTATGCCCGAAACGCCCAAGGCGAGACCTGGCGGACCGGCGGCTGGGGGCACATTATGGGAGACGAGGGCAGCGGCTACGATGTGGGCCGCAAGATGCTGCGGGCGGCGGTCCGGGCGGCAGACGGCCGGGACGCGCCCACCCAGCTGACCGGCATGGTGCTGGAGCATTGGCGTCTGGAGGAGCTGGACCAGGTGGTCGAGGCGGTATACAGCGGGGAGAAGGGCAAAAGCGAGATTGCGGAGCTGGCGCCCCTGTGCGAGCTGGCTTACCAGCGGGGGGACCGGGCCGCGCTGCGCATCACCCGGGAGGCGGCGGGCTCCCTGGCGGAGCTGGCCGCCGCCGCGGCCAAACGGCTGTGGCCCCCGAAGGAGCCGGTGGCCTGCGTGTGCGCGGGCGGATTTTTGGAGAACGCCCCCAACCTGCGCAAGCATTTTCAAGACGCTCTGGAAAAAAAGCGGCCCGGCATCCGGCTTGCCTCTAAGCTGCACAGCGCGGAATGGGGCTGCGCGGCCTTGGCCTGGGAAAAAGTGGGCGCGGAGGAGAAAAAAGGATAGGTAGGTGTGCGATCATGCCAGGAGTTGTGTTGAAGATCAATCAGATTACGGAGGACCTTCCCATTTCCGAGCGGAAGGTGGCCCGGTACGTATCCGAAAACCTGAACAGCATGGTGGGGGTCTCGGTGGAGGAGCTGGCCCGGCAGAGCGGGTCCAGCCAGGCGGCGGTGGTGCGGTTCTGCAAAAAGCTGGGCTGCAAGGGCTACCGGGACTTTTCCATCCAGCTGGTGGCGGAGCTGGCCAAGGCCCAGAACGTGGGCGGCCGCAAAGCGGAATACAGCGACATCCGGGAGGGCGACAAGGCGGAAAACGTGATACGCAATGTGTGCCGCCACAACATCCAGGCCATTGAGGACACCCTATCCCTGATGGAGCCGGAGATTGTGGAGGCCACGGCGGACCAGCTGTTCCACGCCCAGCGTGTGGACCTTTACGCCATCGCGGCCTCCAACCTGGTGGCCCAGGACGCCCAGCAGAAGTTTATGCGCATTAACAAGCGGGTGACGGCCTACTCGGACCCCCACCTACAGCTCTCCTCGGCGGCCTCCCTGACCCCGGCGGACGTGGCCATCGCCCTGTCCTGGTCCGGCGAGACCCGGGAGGTGCTGGAAGCGGCCAGCCTGGCCAAGCAGAACGGGGCGTTCCTCATCGCCATCACCCGGTACGGCCGGGTCTCCCTGGCGGGAATCGCGGACGTGCACTTTGGGCTGAGCGCGCCGGAAATGGCCATACGCAGCGGGGCCATGAGCTCCCGTATTGCCCAGATGACCATGATCGACATCCTGTTCTCCTGTATGGTAAGCCGCCATTACAAGGAGACGGTGCCCCACCTGGAGAGGACCCGGCGCGTGGTGCGCGCGGCGCGATAGGCGTCCTGCGAAAAGAAGAACAACGAGAGGCGGCCCCGCGGCAAAAGGGGACCGTCTCTCGTTTTTTGTTGCGTACGCGCCCTTAGAGCAGCTTTTGGTAGCCCACCCAGCGCAGGGCCTGGTCAAAGGCCAGCTTGTACCGCTGGGCGTATACCTGGACGAACTCCCCCGCGTACAGGGCCAGCCGCCCGTTGAAGCCGGTTTTGAACCGGTAGACTCCGTAGTTGGGATGCTCCGGCTCGTCCCAGTGGGGCACGCCCTGGAAGTCGTAGGTCTCGCATCCGCTTTGAAGGGCCCAGCGGATCATCTCCCACTGCATCAGGTAGTTGGGCATCAGCTCCCGGTGGGCGGCGGTAGAGGCTCCGTACACGTAGCTGGTCCGCCCGCCGTACTGGACGCAGATGGCCCCCGCGAGGGCCTGGCCTTGGTATTCGCACAGGTACAGGCGGCAGTGCTCCCCCAGAGAGTCCAGCATCCGGGCGAAGTAGTCCCGCGAGCGCATCTGGAAGCCGTCCCGCCGGTGGGTCTCCACCATCAGGCGGTGAAAGTCCCCCAGCCGCTCCCTGCCATAGGCCCGGCAGATTACGCCCCGGCGCCGGGCCAGGCGGATGTTGTAGCGGCATTTGCTTTTAAACGAGGCCAGCAGCTCCTCCTCGCTTTTGCCCCGCAGGTCCAGCAGGTAGCTGCTCCGGCACTGAATGGTGGCGTCCTCCTCTTGCCAGGGGACGAAGCCCAGCCCCGCCGCCCGCAAAAAGTGGATGGCCTCCGCGTTCCAATCCTCCACGGGCGGGTCCAGCTTGCAGGAATAGGCCCGGTGCTTTTTAGCCAAAGCCTCCAAGCCGGAGAGCAGGTCCCGCAGGGCGTTCTGATCGTGGAAATCCCATACCGGCCCCCGGGGCGCGTAGAGAAAGGACTTAAAGGGCGGGAGGAATTTTTTTATCAAAACCAGGCAGGCCGCCCGGATGTGCCCCTGGCCGTCCCGGGAGACGACCGCCTCGTGGAGCCAGCCGCGCTTCACCCCGCACCAGCGGGCGGACTGCATAAAGCTTCCTCCGCTTGCCTGTACAAAGGCCTCGTATTCCGCCACGGCGGCGGGATTTGTAAAATCCAGAAATTCCATAATGTCCTCCTTGCGGTCCGGCGCATCGCCGCTTTTCGACTGGAAAACCCTATCATTAAAGAATAGACGGGGGAGAACTCCAAAAGGTCACGGGGAGGGAGAGAAAATTTTGCCGGCCGGGATGCGGTGGGGGGTGCTGGGAAAGCCGCGATAGGATTGAAAGCCCCCTGCCGTTTGCGGGCCGTCCTCTTTTCATCTCCCGCGCCTTCGCTATCCAGGAAGCCGCCTTGGGCCGGGACGGTTTCCTTTTGCCGCTAAAAATTTGGATCCCCTGCCAATGGGCTGACGCGCCCGCATTTCCGGCAAATCGGGGCGCAAATTCTATCGGTGCGGGTTCTTAAAAAAGAATCGTTCCGGCCCCTTGCAAAACGCCCGGTTCTGTGATAGCATAGGGCTAATTGCTTTGTAAGGAGAATGGAGCTATGAGAAAAATAGAAAGAAGCCCCTTTTACGGGCAGATCTT
>CAOKRG010000067.1 GCA_948471095.1 uncultured Oscillospiraceae bacterium | reverse complement strand
CCCCCCCCCCCCCCCCCCCCCCCCCCCCCCCCCCCCCGCCGGAGGCCACTCCGTAAAACTTCAAAAAACTGCACCCTTTGGACACTCCCAATGAAACCGGACAAACACAAAAGGGACCGCCCCGCGCGGTCCCTTTTGTCGCTTTCTATAATGGTATGTGCGGATGGTTAGTCCAAAATCATCAGATCACGGATGTACTTGATGGTGTACTTTACGCCCTTTTCGCCCTTCTCGCCGGTCCAGGTGGGGGAGTGGGGCTCAATGGCCAGGTAGCCGTCATAGCCGTACTTGTAGAGAATGGCGAAGAAGGCCCGCCAGTTGATCACGTCGATGCCCGCCGGAGGGTTGTCGTAGTCCGGGTCGCCGCCAAAGCCGCCGGGCATAAGCTCGTCCTTAAGCTCGGGGTGCTTGACGATGATATCCCGCAGGGCCCAATGCTCGGCCTCGTGGGAGTCGCCCCGCTGGATCACGCCCTTGACGTGGCAGTACTTGAAGTGGGCGCCCCACTCCAGGCCCTCGGTCAGGTAGGCGCCCTTTTCGCCGCCGTGGACGAAGCTGTGGGAGGGGTCGTACTTGATGCCCAGGCCCGGCACCTCGCTGAGGACCAGCTTCCACTGCTCCGGGGTGCGGATGTAGTTATCGCCCATCATGCAGTTGACAATGGCGGTCTCCATGCCGTGGTCCTTGGCATAGGCCACAATGTCCTTGAGCACTTTGATGGCGGCGGTGATGTTCTGATAATAGGAAATGCCCTTTACATAGTTGACGCTGCACAGGTAGTGCTTGGCCCCCAGGTGCGCGCCGAAGCCGATCACATGCTTCACGTCCTCCCACTCGGCCGGGACCACGTTCCCGTTCTCGTCCAGGATGTGGCTGGCCCAGCGGCCTACCGCGCCCACCTCAACGCCGGTGCGCTCGCTGGCGGCCTTCAGCTCGTCCTGGGCGGCCAGCAGGTCTGCGGTGGGGGCTCCGAAGAAATCGGTGGGGTTGCAGTCGAACTCCACAAAGTCCAGGCCCAGTTCCTTGGCCCGGTCAAAGCTTTCCGGCTTCGGGGGCATGATGATTCCAAGTTTCATAAAAAGTCCTCCTTGTTTTTTTATAGAATAGCGGCTGGCAAAGCCGCGCTGGGGGCTGGTGGGCAGAGGCTAGGGCAGCCTGCCGTCCCCGGCCATCATCTCGGTCATCTCCTCGATGCGCTCCAGGGGGAAGGGGGGCTGGGCCAGGGGCCGCAGGGCGATGGACATGAGCTTCATGGGGTTGTCATCCGCCGCCACCCGGTTGGAGCTGAGCGCCCCGCAGCGCCTGCAGCGGTGGACAATGGCCCACTCGCCGTTGCTGCGGACCCACACGCTGATGGGCTCCATCACGCCCCCGCAGTCCGCCGCCCGGTCGCCGGGCTCGTTGTCCACATGCAGGCTTGAGAGGCAGTTGGGGCAGTGGTTGCGGTGCTGGGTGCCGGCCTCCTCGGGGGTGACCAGACGGCCGCAGTGCTTGCAGGTAAAGCTTTCGCTGCACGGGTGGTTTTGGTAGTATCCTTTTTCGAATTGCCTTCTTTTGTTTTCTCGGTTCAAGCGGTTTCCTCCTAATCGTTTTTGAGGGCCCTATGGGAGGACGCCTGCCGCGGGCCGCGATGGCTTCTTTCTAAGAAGCTTTATTCATAAACACTTCGTCAATAAGCAAACGGAGATGCTTGGGTCGAAACTGCGTTCCAAAGGGGCCTCCGGCCCTTTTAAGTACTGTTAAGGCCTCCGGCGGCTTAGGGGCTTTGCCCCTAAGAACCCTACCAGGTGCCTAACGCACCTGGACCGCGTATTTTCCCTGCTTTTATCTGTCAGAGTAATCGTTCTTCGGCTGTGAATGCAGCTTCTAAAAAGCAAATGCGGCCAGCGCTGACGCCGGCCGCACCGCTCTTATCCATTATAGCTCAAAAACCTCTCACTTGCAAGAGGGACTTAGGCGGAAATGGAAAGAAAATTTCTCATCGTTCATCTGGTAGGACTTCATCAGCTGGGGCCCGCAGCTGCCCGAGCCTACGCCGCTCATCTTGTAGTCCAGGCAGAACACGGTGTCGCCGCACTGCTCCAGCTCATGGTCGTGCTTCTTTTTGGCCAGCTCCTCCTGGGTATAGGGGGAGAGGTTCATGGAGAAGCCCTGGGGGGCCTCGGCGGTCAGGGTGTAGCGGCCGGTGCTCACATTGACCCAGCGGCAGCCATAGTGGGAGCCGTTCTCCTGGGGCTTGATGTAATGCTCCACCATGCGGTCCACGGTGCTGTGGAACACGCCCAGACGGGAGGCCCGCCGCTTATCGATGTAGCTCTCGAAGGGGCCGTAGCCGAAGTACTCCACGTTTTTAAAGGCCTTGGGCAGGAACATCCGCACGCCGAACCGGGGCAGGAAGGGGAACCGGGGCTCCCGCTCGCCCTCCAGCCGACAGTCCACGCGGCCCTCGCTGTCAATGGTCCAGGTGGCCTTCACGTCCACAAACTTGGTGATGGTCAGGGCCGCGACGCCCAGGTGGCAGGTAATCACCGCGCCGCCCTCGGGAGAGGCCTGGCCGTCCGCGCTGTAGACCCGCACGGTGGGCCGGTCATAGCCCGCCTCGGTCCACTTGGGGTTCACATACTGGTCGTTGTCCGTGGGGGCGCGGTAGACGTTCCACTCCATGGACCGGGTGAGCAGGTTCTTGTTCTCATAGCACATCTCCCGGAACAGGCCGGTGGACTTGCTGAACTGATACTTGAACTTGGGCCCGCTGACGGTGACGAACCGGCGGCACTGGCTGACCTCCACCGCCTCTTTGGACAGGGCGGGCAGGGCCGGGGCCTCCTCGCTGAGGAAGATCTGGTCAAAGCCCAGCTCGTGTCCGGCGGCGAAGAAGGGGCCGTCGTGCCGGGCCTCATAGAAGAAGGTGACGGCGGAAAGGCCAATGCCGGGCAGGCCGGGCACCGTGATCTCCGCCTCGCCGTGGGGGGCGATGGAGGGCATCTCCAGCTCGCCGCCAGCCACAATCTCCCCGTCCGTCATGGCCTCATAGCGCAGGGTGGCGAAGTCCTGGGCGTTGGTAAAGTCCCGGTAGTTGTGCAGGATGAAGGCGTCCGCCCTGCCCTCCGCCTTGCGGGCGCGGATGGGCCGGACCACGTTCTTGAACTCCTTGAGGCCCGTGTGGGGCGTGCGGTCGGGATAGACCAGGCCGTCCATGCAGAAGTTGCCGTCGTGGGGGAACTCCTCGTGGTCGCCGCCGTAGCGGTAGATGGGCCGGTTGTCCGGGGTCTGGCCGCCATAGACCGCGTGGTCGCACCACTCCCACACAAAGCCGCCCACGAAGCCGTCGTGCTTTATAATCCGCTGCTGGTAGTCCTCCGGGTCCCCGGGGCCGTTGCCCATGGCGTGGATGTACTCGCACAGCACGAAGGGCGGCCTGCGGCCTTCCCAGTTCTCGTCGATCTCGCAGCCCTCGAAGTAATCGTCGATGGTGACCTCTTTGCCGGGCCAGGGCATGTTCTGGTGCTCCAGAGGGGAGTACATGCGGCTGTACAGGTCGATCATGGAGAGGTCGGGCTTGCGGCCCTCGTGGTAGGTCATGCAGTTTTCATAGTGCAGCAGGCGGCTGGGGTCGTAGTCCTTCACCCAGCGGCCGGCGGCCTCGCCGTTCTCGCCCCAGCCGCTCTCGTTGCCCAGGGACCAGACGACCACCGCGGCGCAGTTCTTGTCCCGGTGCACGTTGCGCTGGCTGCGGTCCACGATGGCCTCTTTGAACTGGGGGTCGTCCATGGAGTCCGCGTAATTGTTCAGGCTGTAAGCGCCGTATTTCACCGCGAAGCCGTGGCTTTCCAGGTCTGCCTCGGCGATCATATAGAAGCCGTACTCGGAACACAGCTGGGGGAACCAGGGGGCGTTGGGGTAGTGGCTGGTGCGGATGGCGTTCACATTGTGCTGCTTCATCAGCAGCAGGTCCCGCACGGCCTGCTCCAGGCTGATGGTATAGCCCGTGACCGGGTCGCTGTCGTGGCGGTTTACGCCCCGGAACTTGATGGCCACGCCGTTGAGGAGCACCACGCCGTCCTTGATTTCGATCTTCCGCAGGCCCACCTTCTGCTCGATGGTCTCGCCGCCGCAGCTGAGCACCAGCTTGTACTGCCGGGGGCTCTCGGCGTTCCACAGCGCCGGGGCGTCGATGTGGAAGCGGAGGCTTTCGCCGCTGGGGGCGCACTCGCCCACCAGGGCCCCGTCCGGG
Organism: uncultured Oscillospiraceae bacterium; assembly: GCA_948471095.1. GTDB lineage: Bacteria > Bacillota > Clostridia > Oscillospirales > Acutalibacteraceae > Acutalibacter. The sequence goes on along the minus strand of CAOKRG010000067.1, from coordinate 4,369 downwards.
GCGTACAGGGCGGCGGAGGCCTGGGCCCCCCCGTCCAGGGTGAGCTCCACGGTCAGGTCCGCCTGGGAGAAGTCCTCCGCGAAGCTCTCCTTCACGAAGAAGTCCCGCAAAAAGGCCTCGGGGCGCTCCAGAATGTACACGTCCCGGAAGATGCCGCTCATGCGCAGCTTGTCCTGGTCCTCCAGGTAGGTGCCGTCGCACCACTGGACCACCAGCACGGTGATAGAGTTGGGCCCCTCGCACAGGAACTGGGTCACCTCGAACTCGGAGGTGCTGTGGGAGACCTGGCTGTAGCCCACAAAGCTGCCGTTGACCCACAGGTAGAAGCAGGAGTCCACGCCCTCAAAGTTCAAGAAGAACCGGGAGCCGGCGGTCTTGGCCAGGTCGAAGTACCGGTGGTACAGGCCGCAGGGGTTCTCTTCGGGCACATAGGGCGGGTCCACGGGGATGGGGAAGCGGACGTTGGTGTACATGTGCCGGCCGTAGCCGTGGTTCTGCCAGCAGGAGGGCACGGGGATGGGCTCCATCAGGGCCTCGTCCAGGCACACGTTGCCCTCGCCGTCCACCGCGTCCAAAAAGGACTCGAAGTAGCGGAAGGCCCACTGGCCGCTGAGGGCCAGGACCTTGGGCCGGCCGTCGGGGCCCAGGGGTATGTAGTAGCTGCGGTTGGGCTCGGTCCCCACGTGCAGGGCATGGGGGTCCTCATGGTAGCGGGCGGGTAGTTGATCCATAGGAAAACATCCTTTCTTTGAAAAAGGGAGGCCTGGGAGAAAAATCCGGTTTTTACGCCCATTCCGGCCTCTGGGATTTGACTTTCCGGCTGGAAAGCACTATACTTATTCTTGGACTGTGCGCAAAGCCCGTCCAGGGACCCAGGGCGGTTTGCCTTGGGCGGGGGCTCTATATGTAGATTACACGTTTTTTTGGAAATAGTCAACAGGTTTTTGGCCAGTTGCGGAAAAATTTTTTAAAAACCGCGAGACGCGGAAGGAAGGGGAACGAAAATGGCTGGATATATCTTGTTAGGCGGCGCGTTTGCCGGGGCGGTGGTGCTGCTCTCGGCGGCGCGCCTAAAGGAGGAAAAGCTGCGGCGCTTTGCCCTGTGGGGCGGGCTGCTGCTTTTGGCCTCCCTGGTGTTCCGGCTGGTGCTGGGCTACTACTCCCAGGGCTTCAGCGTGGACCTGGACACCTTTAAGGCCTGGGGGCAGATGACCCTGCAGAGCGGCCTGCAAAACGTATACGACACGGATAAGTTTTTGGACTATCCCCCGGGCTATCTGTACATTCTGGCCACCCTGGAGCGGCTGCGGCAGGCCTTTGGCTGGGCCATCGAGGGCCAGACCTACACCCTGGTGATCAAGCTGCCCTCCATTTTGGCGGACATCCTCTGCGGCGGCGCGCTGCTGTGGCTGGGGCAAAAGAAGCTGGGGGATCGGGCGGCCCTGCTGCTCTCCGGGGCCTATCTGTTCTGCCCGGCGGTGTTCGTCAACTCCGCCCAGTGGGGGCAGATCGACTCCCTGTGCACCGCCATTCTGCTGGCCTCGGTGCTGCTGCTCTATGGGGAGTGCTACCCCCCTTCGGGGCTCCTGTACGGCCTGGCCATCATCTGCAAGCCCCAGATGCTGGTCTTCGCGCCCCTGTACCTGTGCTTTGCCATCAAGCAGAAAAAGTGGCTGCAAATGCTGGCGGGCGTGGGCTGCGCCATCGGCATGATTCTGCTGGTCTCCACGCCCTTTACCAAAAATTTCGACTATCTCTGGCTCATCGACAAATACCGGGCCACCATGGACTATTACGACTACTACAGCGTGAACGCCATGAACTTCTGGGCCCTGATCCGCTGGAACTGGAAGGGCCTGCCAGGGGGCGCGGCCTCCGCCGCCCTGACGGTTTTGGCCCCGGTGCTGGCCACGGCGGGCTGCTGCCTTTTGATGTTCCGCTCCAAGCGCAAGGACGCGGTCTTTGCCGCCGCGCCGGTGCTTATGGGCGTGGTGTACATGTTCGCAGTGAAGATGCACGAGCGCTACCTGTTCCCGGCCTTTCTGTTCGTGCTCATCAGCCACCTCTTCACCGGAGACCGGCGGCAGCTGCGGGCCTTTGGCTTTTTAACCGCCGCCAACTACCTCAACGTGCAGTATGTGCTGTGGCTGTTCCGGGAGTTTGACACCCACTATGACCCCAACGCCCCGGCGGGGCAGGCCATCGCCCTGCTGCAGGCGGCGGCGCTGGGCTACCTGCTGTGGGCGGACTATAAGGCCTACATCCAAGGGGACGTTCAAAACGGGCCGAAGGAGGAAAAGAACGTGAGCAAGAAGAAGGGAAAAAAGAATCCGAACTTCGGCGGAAAGGGCGCCAAAGGGGCTAAGGCCGTTCTGGCGGCGGCGCCTCCGGTAAGCCGCTCCATGACCCGCTGGGACTGGCTGCTGATGTGCGGCGTCACCCTGATTTACGGCCTGGTGGGCTTTTGGCGGCTGGGGGGCACGGTGATGCCCCAGACCTCCTGGACCCCGGCCCAGGGGGAGAGCGTGGTGCTGGAGTCGGAAGAGACCTGCAACAACCTCTACTATCTGCCCGGCCTGGTGCCGGACGGGGACCACTACCGGGCCAGGCTGGGTTCCGCCATGCTGGTGGAAACCAGCGAGGACGGCGTGACCTGGAACAACTGCGGCGAGACCAAAAACGGCCATGTCTTCGCCTGGCAGGCCAAGTGGCTGGACTACCCCGGCCGCTATGTGCGGCTGACCCCTCTGGACGATTCTGTGGTCCTCAACGAGGCGGGCCTGCTGCCGGTGGAGGCCAAAGGCGTTCCGGCGGTGGCGGTCCAGGGGGACGGGGCCGCCCTGGTGGACGAGCAGGACACAGTGCCCCTTTATACCACCTATGAGAACTCCAGCTATTTTGACGAGATCTACCACGCCCGCACCGCCTATGAGCATATTTTGGGGCTGGAGCCCTATGAGAACACCCACCCGCCCCTGGGCAAGCTGATCATCGCCCTGGGAATCCGGATCTTCGGCCTGAACCCCTTTGGCTGGCGGTTTATGGGGGCGCTCTTCGGGGTGCTGATGCTTCCGGCGCTGTACCACCTGTGCAAGCAGCTCTTCGGCCGCACCTGGCTGTGTGCCCTGGGCACGCTGGCCTTTGCCTTTGACTTCATGCACTTCACCCAGACCCGCATCGCCACCATCGACACCTATTCGGTGTTCTTCCTTCTGCTGATGTACGACGCCATGGTGTCCTTCTGGCGCATGGACATTTTGAAGGAGCCGGTGAAGAAGCTGCTGGTCCCCCTGGGCCTGAGCGGCCTCTTCATGGGCCTGGGCGTGGCCTCCAAATGGACCGCCGCCTACGGGGCCGTGGGCCTGGCGGTGCTGTACTTTGCCAAGCTCTTTTCCGCCTACCGCTATGAGGCCAGGGGCCATAGGTCCACGGGCCCGGTGCTGCGGCGCTGCGGGGTGCTGTGCGCCTGGTGCTGCCTGTTCTTTGTGGCCATTCCCTTCGGCATCTATTTCTGTGCCTTTTTGCCCATGACCACTCTGCCCCACAACGCGGACCATGTGTGGAAAAACTTTTTCAACTACCAGAAGGGTATGTTCAGCTATCATTCCCAACTGAAGGCCACCCACGATTACGCCTCTCCCTGGTACGAGTGGCCCATCGACAAACGGCCCATCTGGTACTTCGTCTCCAGAAACTGCAACGAGGCGGGAATGATGAGCAACATCTCCGCCATGGGCAACCCCCTGCTGTGGTGGTCCTTTATCCCGGCCGGGCTTATGGCGGCGGCGCTGTGGCTGAAGGACAAGCGGCTGGAGTGCGGCGTGGCCCTGACGGGCTTCCTCTCGGTATACCTGCCCTGGGTGCTGGTGCCACGGCTTACCTTTATCTACCACTACTTCACCGCGGTGCCCTTCTTGCTGCTGGCCCTGCTGGCCTGCGCCCAGTGGCTGCATACCGGCACGGCCTGGGGGCAGAGGGTCCTGTGGCGGAAGGAGGCGGCGCTGGGCCGCTGGGACGTGCTTGTCCGGCCCACGCCCTTGTGCCTGGGAATCTTCGTCCTGGCCTGCGCGGCGCTGTTCGCGGCGTTCTTCCCGGTGATCTCCGGCGCGCCCACCACCAAGGAATATGCTGAGAGCTTGGCCTGGTTCCCCAGCTGGTATTTTGGAACGTAAAGACACCCCTGCAAATTTGGAGCCTGCCCAAAAGGCGGCGTTGTTTGGAGAGTGATACGGAGTGGCCTTCAGGCGCAGAGGACGCGCCTTACGGCAAGGTCGCCTCCGGCGGCCAGGGTTTCACCCTGGACTGGACCAAACTTTTTGAAAAAAGTTTGGATCAAAAACTTTTACACGTTTATTATGGGTGCGAGGCG
>CAOKRG010000066.1 GCA_948471095.1 uncultured Oscillospiraceae bacterium | reverse complement strand
GAGGGCGTGGAAAATGCCAGGGCCGCAAAAGGGCAGACTGCCCCCCAGGTGTGACGTTCACCGCTCCCGCCCCCTTTCCCGCCTGCGGTACATCTCCAACGCTTTCACGATGGTGTCCTCGATTTTCTGTGCGGGCGTCCCCGCAGGAAAAAACTTGTCGATGCGGTTCCGGGGCATTTTGAATTGCTCCACCTGATTGGGCTTTTCCTCCTGCATGATGGACAGGATCACATCGGGGTTCAGCTTGCCCTTTTCGGAAAAGTCCCTTATTTTGATGGCCTGGGCGTGGGAGGGGGTGCAGTCCTCACTCTCCATGACCTCCAACAAGGCGTTCTGCTCATTCTCCGGCAGATAGGACAGCTCCACGGCGGGGCGCAAGGCCATTTGTAACGTGCCCTTTTCTTTCAGCACAGTATTGTCCACCATGTCCAGCAGTTCGGGCACAAGGTTCGTCAGGCGGATATACTTTCGGATTTGCTCATGGCTCTCGCCCGATTGCTCCGCCAAAATCTCCCGCGAAGTCTTGCCGCCTAACTTCTGCAACGGTGTTGCAGAAGTTAAATCTGTGCGCTCACCTTGTTGCCGTTTCATGGCGTCCAGCTTCATTTTATAGGCAAACGCCTTTTCCGAGGGCAGAACGCGCTCACGTTGGAGATTGCTGTCCACCATGATAATGATGGCTTCATCGTCGGTCAGCTCCCGGACGATGCAGGGCACCGTGGGCAGTTCCGCCAGCTCCGACGCAAACTTGCGGCGATGGCCGGACACCATCTGATAACCGCCGTCCGGCATGGGCCGCACCAGCACGGGAGAGAGAACACCGCGTTCTTTGACGCTCTCCACCATCTCCGTCATACTCTCGTCCATCCGCACCTTGAACGGGTGGTCTGGAAAGTCGCTGATTTCAGCGATGGGCAGGTCGGTCACATAGCTGCGCTGGGCGTTGTCCCGTTCCTCCTGGGTGGTGAACATACTATCGACTGAGGTCAGAAGTCCGGCTGCGCTGCTTTTCGCCAATCTTCAACACCTCCTTTGTCAGACTGCGGTAGGCTTCCGCCGCCCGCCCCCTGGGTTCATGCTGGAAAATGCTCTTGTCCGCTGTGCTGACCTCCGCCAGCCGCACCGTTGCCGGGATCACCGCGTCCATCACGGGCAGGTGTTTCCCAAAGTTCGATTTGACGGTGGCGACAATATCCTTGCGGAAGTTGGTTTCATTCGCCATTGTCAGGAACACGCCGCCGATCTTCAGCTTGGGGTTGATCTGCCGCTGGATGCTCCGCACCGTGCCCACCAGCTCCGTCATGTCCTCCGCCGCCAGATAGTCCGCCTGGACAGGGATAAGAACATAGTCCGACGCGGACAGGGCGTTGATGACCAGCATACCCAGCGAGGGGCGGCAATCCAGCAGCACGTAATCATAGTCCCGCTTTACGCTGTCCACATACTGCCGGAGTACCGTTTCCCGGCTCATCACGTTCACCAAACTGACCTCCACGGCGGACAGGCTGCGGTTCCCCGGCACGAAGTCAAAGCCCTCATGGTGGTGCATGATCTCCGGGTGGCCGGTCGGCTCTTTCCCGGACACCACATCGCTCATGACATTGGCAAGGGTCAGGGGCAGGTCATGGGGTTTGCGCTGGCCCAGCATCTTGGTCAAATCCCCCTGGGGGTCAGTATCCAGCATGAGGACTTTCTTTCCGTCCAGCGCAAGACCGGCCCCCAGGTTGTAGACAGTGGTGCTTTTGCCAACTCCGCCCTTTTGATTTGCTACGCTTATCACTTTCGGTTTCGCCATTTTGGGGGTTCCTCCTTTCATGAATTTAGCCGCCTGCGGCGAAACAGGCGGCTATGTATGGGCATGGAAAAAGCCGTCTTTCCCATGCAGAAAAGACGGCTTATCCAGTCGGGCGATATGTGATTTTAGGTGGCTGTTCAAAGGGCGGCGCTGTACCGTATGTCCGCATTTCCCGGTGTTTCGTCGTATCAAAGCTCATCCCTTGGTAGTAAATTCGTAGTAATTGGGGTGGTCTGTTGTCAGGAAATGCGGCGTAATGCGCTGTTTCACAAGGTTTTGCCGGTTCTCACAAAATATTTGAGGTGAAAAACTTTTACTGGCTCTCTTCCCACGCCACTGTTGAAAAGGTGGACGAGTTATCCAAAGGATAAACTTTGTGGGCCCTTAGGGCGACTTGGCGAAGCCAACGTGTCACTCCCCGTCCCAAACCGAGCGCTCAGCGTGCGCCTCACACCTACGACAAACGTGTAAAAGTTTCGTCCACCTTTTCAAAGGTGGCGGGGTTCTTAGGGGCAGAGCCCCTAAGCCGCCGGAGGCCACTCCCTCTTTACAGTCTGCCAACCAGCAGGAAAACCGCCATCAGCGCCGGCTGGTGCAGCAGGTAGATGAGCAGGCTGTGCCGTCCCAAAAAGGCCAGGGGCGCAAAGCCCGGCTTCAGTTTGTCCATTACCCGGCGTTTATGCCCCACCGCGCGCCAGAGGAAGTAGCCGCAGAGGTAGAGGAACACCCAGGGGACCAGGGGGAAGTAGTCGGAGGAGTGAAACCCCGGCCCGGGCAGGCCCGCCACGGCCAGCCAGTCCCACTGGTACAGCCAACCGGGCAGGCGCAGCAGCTCCCAGCCCTCGAAACCCAGCGAGCCCCGGGGCAGGTTGCGCGTGAGCAGAAACGCCGCCACGGAGAGCCCCAGCCCCAGCCAGGCCGGAAAGGGCCGGCGCTTCCACCAGCTCCACAGCTGCCAAACGCCGCATTGCATCAATCCCGCCAAGCCCAGCAAATACAGCACCCCGAACAAGATGAACTCGGAGGGCATGGCAAGGTAGGTAATCAGGCTGACCAACACCCCAGCCCCCAGCACCACCAGCCCGTGGCGCACCGGATGACGAGACATGCGGAAGCAGAAGCCCGACAGAAGGATGAACCCCCAGCAGATGCTCTGCTGCCACACATAGCCCGCCGGGCCGGTGTACCAGGGGAGGGGAATATTTAAAATATAAACCACGTCATACAGTCCGTGGTAAAGCACCATGTTGACGATCAGCAGGCCCCGCAGGCTGTCCAGGGCGTTGTAGCGGCCCTCTCTCAATAGCCCAGCACCCCGCGCAGGGACTCGTCATCCGCCACCCAGTCGTTTACGTCGATGATCCGGAACCGCTCCCTGTCGTCCCGGATGATGACCCGGGCAATGCCCGCGTTGATGACCATGCGCTTGCACATGGAGCAGCACACGGCGTTTTCGATGTAGGCCCCGGTGTCCACCTCGGTGCCCACCAGGTACAGGTCCGCACCCAGCATGTCCCGGCGGGGGGCGCAGATGATGGCGTTGGCCTCGGCGTGGACGCTGCGGCAGAGCTCAAAGCGCTGGCCCCGGGGGATGTCCATCTTCTTGCGCAGGCAGTAGCCCAGGTCCGAACAGTTTGCCCGGCCCCGGGGCGCGCCCACATAGCCGGTGGAGATCACCTCGTCGTTTTTCACAATGACCGCCCCATACCACCGGCGCAGGCAGGTGCACCGCTTGGACACTACCTCGGCCAGGTCCAGATAGTAGTTGATCTTATCCCGCCGCTTTTGCTTATCCATAAAAACCCCTCCCTAAAAAAGTACTGTTAAAGGCCTCCGGCGGCCAAGTTCATCTTTGATGAACTTGCGGGCTCTGCCCTGAGAACCCGCAAGGAGCCTAACGCTCCTTGACCGCGTACTTTTGTCGTCCTTAGGTAGAACGGTAATACTTAATGAGCACTCAGCTCACTCCCCACCCTCAACGTCACGTTTTAAAATTCTTTGAAAATTCTTAAGAAACTTTCTTTTAAGAAAGTTTCTTAAGCCGCCGGAGGCCTTATATTACTATGAAAAAAGCTCTTTATCTCTGCCCGTAATAAGCGTTAGCCCCGTGCTTGCGCAGGTAATGCTTGTCCAGCAGCTCCCGCTGCATGGGGGGAAGTTCCGGGTCCATCATCTGGTTGTGCCAGGCCATAAAGGCCAGCTCTTCCAGCACCACTGCGTTGTGCACCGCGTTCATGGGGTCCGTGCCCCAGGCAAAGGGCCCGTGGCTGTGAACCAGCGCGGCGGGGACCTGCTGTGGATCGATGCCCTGGGAGCGGAAAGTCTCCACAATCACCTTGCCTGTTTCCAGCTCATATTCCCCCGCGATTTCCTCCGCCGTCATGGTCCGGGTGCAGGGGATTTCCCCATAGAAATAGTCCCCATGGGTGGTGCCCAGCGGGGGGATGCCCCGGCCGCTTTGGCTGAATATGGTGGCCCACCGGCTGTGGGTGTGCACCACGCCCCCAATGCCCGGAAAGCTGCGGTACAGCTCGCAGTGGGTGGCCGTGTCCGAGGAGGGGTTCAAGCTGCCCTCCGCCTTTTGGCCTGTGGCAATATCCACCAGCACCATGTCCCCAGGCTCCAGGGCCTCATATTCCACCCCGCTGGGCTTAATGGCCATCAGCCCGCTTGCCCGGTCTATGCCGCTCACATTGCCCCAGGTAAACGTCACCAGCCTGTGCCGGGGCAAAAGCATATTCGCCCGGTAAACCTCTTCCTTCAATTTCTCTAACATAACAACACTCCTTTTTGCCTCCGGCGGGTTAAGAAACTTTCTGAAGAAAGTTTCTTAACAATCTTCAAAGACTTTTAAACATTTAACGGTTGTGATAGGAGGTAGCTTAGCGATCGGTTTGGGGCTTTTGCGAGGCCGCAGGTGGTTGTGACAGGCAATCATCCATCAAGCCACAAACCGAGCACCAAACTTCCTCCTCCTACTCCTGCCAAACGTTTTAAAAGTTTCGTCCACCTTTTCAAAGGTGGCAGGGTGCGGGGCAGAGCCCCGCGGCCTTGTCCTTCTTCCTGAGAAAACAGCGCAGGAAGGGTGAATGAAAATCTCCAGTGGAGATTTTCAGAGGGAAACCCTCGCCGGGGGTTTCCCTGCCCTTGACCTTGACCTTGCTCTTGACCTTGCTCCAGCCTCATTCAAGTGCCGCGACCTCCGCCAGCACGGTCCCCAAGTCCTCCCGGATGAGCAGGTCTGCCCGGCTGTCGTAGGGGGTGGGGTCCCGGTTGATGATGGCCAGCTTTGCTCCGCTCTGTAAATAGTCCGCCAGACCCGCTACCGGGTAGACCACCAAAGAGGTGCCGCCCACCACCATCAGCTGGGCCTCCATGGCGTACCAGATGGCCCGGCTCAGGTCCCGCTGGTTCAGCTGCTCGCCGTAAAGCACCACGTCCGGCTTCAGTACACCCCCGCACTGGCAGCGGGGGACCCCTTCGCAGGCCATCACGTACCGCATGTCATAGACCCTGCCGCAGCGCTGGCAGAGGTAGCGGTCCTCGTTGCCGTGGAGCTCAATCACGTTCTGACTGCCCGCCGCCTGGTGCAGGCCGTCGATGTTCTGGGTAATCACCGCCTCCAGCCGGCCCTCCCGCTCCAGCTTGGCCAGGGCATAGTGGGCGGCGTTGGGCTTGGCGTCCGGGTAGAGCATCACCTGCCGCATAAAATCATAAAATTCCTCGGTGTGCTCCACATAGTAGTCGTGGGAGAGCATCTCCTCATAGGAGACGCCCCGCTTCTTCTCCATATAGAGCCCGTGGGCGCTGCGGAAATCCGGAATCCCGCTGGCCGTGGAAACCCCCGCGCCGCCCAGAAATATGTTATGTTTGTACTGCCAAAGCCACTCCCGCAGCTGTTCCGCCTCCTTCATGTCCCCGCCCCCTCACTTCAAAATCAGGCCCACCGGGCAGTGGTCGCTGCCCAGGTACTCCGGGTAGATGAGCGCGTCCTCCAAGCGCCCGGCCAGCCGCTGGTCCGCCAAAAAATAGTCGATGCGCCACCCGGTGTTGTTCTGCCGGGAATTGTTCATGTAGCTCCACCAGGAATAGGCCCCCTCCTTCTCCGGGTAGAAATGCCGGAAAGTGTCTAAAAAGCCGCTGGCCAGCAGCTCCCCGAACTTGCCCCGCTCCTCATAGGTATAGCCCGCGTTGCCAATGTTGGACCGGTCGTTTTTTAAGTCAATGGGCCGGTGGGCCACGTTCATGTCCCCGCACACCACCACGGGCTTGCGCTGCCGCAGCCGGGCCAGAAACTCCCGCAGCCGGTCCTCGAACTCCATGCGGAAGCCCAGCCGCTCCAGGCCCCGCTGGGAGTTGGGGGTATAGATGGTCACCAGAATGAAATCCTCATATTCCGCCGCGATGAGCCGCCCCTCCCGGTCATAGTCCTCCACGCCCATGCCGTATTCCACAGAAACGGGCTCTGTCTTGGAAAAAATGGCCGTGCCGGAATAGCCCTTCTTCTCCGCCGAATACCAGAACTCCCGGTAGCCGGGAAAGTCGAAGTCCGCCTGCTCCCGCTGCATTTTGGTCTCCTGCAGGCAGATCACGTCCGGGCTCTCCCCCTCCAGCACTTCTAGAAAGCCCTTCCCCATACAGGCCCGCAGGCCGTTCACGTTCCAAGAGATCAGTTTCATGGCGCGCCTCCTTCTCACGTTAATTTGTTAACAAAGTATTAAATTACCGCATTATTCCCGCTGGCCCTGGCTTTTCTCCCCCCGGATATGGTATAATGTACGCAAAGCGTACATTACGAGTTTTTGCTTCGCAAAAATGCGGCCAAAACTCAAAGCGGATTTATGGTATAATGTACGCGAGACGTACATTGGAAAAAGCCCTGAAACGCGAAGCGCTTCTCGTTTGCTCCGCAAAAGCGCCGGGCTTCTCCAAACAGATTTATCAGTATAATGGACAAATTGGAGACTCGGTCTCCCAGGAAAGAGGGGTCCCAGCCAAAGGCCCCTTTGTTCCGGCGTCCATTTCCTATCGCACCGCAAACTTTTATTGGAGGGTAAACTATGAAAAATCCAGTCGTCACCATCGAAACCAACCAGGGCGTCATCAAGGTAGAGCTCTATCCGGACGTGGCTCCCAATACCGTGAATAACTTTATCTCGCTGGCCGGCAAAAAGTTTTACGACGGCACCATCTTCCACCGGGTCATCCCTGGCTTTATGATTCAGGGCGGCGACCCGGAGGGCACCGGCATGGGCGGCCCCGGCTATGGCATCAAGGGGGAGTTTTCCGCCAACGGCTTTGAAAACCCCTTGAAGCACACCACCGGCGTGATCTCCATGGCCCGCTCCCAGCGCCCGGACAGCGCCGGGTCCCAGTTCTTCATTATGGTGGCGGACGCCCCCTACCTGGACGGCCAGTACGCCGCCTTCGGCAAGGTGATCGAGGGCCAGTCCGTGGCCGAGGCCATCGTCAACGCCCCCCGGGACCGCGGCGACCGCCCCGACCAGGACCAGATCATGGAGCGCGTCACCGTGGAAACCTTCGGCGAAACCTACCCCGAACCCACCACCGGACCTGAATACTAAACCCTTTTTTGCCTCCGGCGGCTTAGAAAACTTTTTGAAAAAAGTTTTCTAAGAACTTTCAAAAACTTTTACACGTTTTACGGGGGTGGAGGGAGATGGCTTGGCACTCGGTTTTTGGCCGGGGGAGTGGGGGGAGTTAGAGAGTGCGGCGCTTCCTCCCCTTCCAAACTTAGCCAATGAGCACCCAGCCCACTCCTCAACCCCCGCATAACGTTAAAAAAGTTTTTTGAAGATTGTTAAGAAACTTTTTTCCAAAAAAGTTTCTTAACCCGCCGGAGGCAAGCTAGATGCCGATGCGTTCCAGGACGAGGGGCCCTGATTGGGGCTCCTCGTTTTTGATTTGCAGGGCGGCGAGCAGACGCTTTGCGGCGCGGGCGCATTGGGCCTCTGTTTGGGCGTAGAGGCGGGCGATAGGCTCCCCGGCCTGGACCCGGTCCCCCTTATTTTTATAGAGCGTGATACCCGCTCCATAGTCGATGACGCTTTCCTTGGTCTCCCGGCCGGCTCCCAGCTCCATGGCGCAAAGCCCGCAGAGCTGGGCGTCCAGACGGGTGATGCACCCGCTTTGGGGCGCGGCCACCTCCATTTGGGCTGGCGAGAGGGCGAACTTCTCCGGGTGCTCCAAATAGCTCCGGTCCCCGCCCTGGGCCTCCACCATGCGGCACAGAATCTCCAAGGCCTCGCCCGAGGCCAGGGCCCGGTCCACCTGGGCCAACGCCTCCTCCCGAGAGGCCCCGGCCAGCTGGACCATGCCCGCCGCCAGCTCCCGGCACAGGGCGGCAAGCCGGGCTTCGCCCCGGCCTTGCAGCACCTCCACTGCCTCCATCACTTCCAGAGCGTTGCCGATGTTCCGGCCCAGGGGCATGTCCATATCGGTGAGCAGGGCGGCGGTGCGCCGTCCGGCCCCGTTGCCCGTGTCCACCATCAGCCGCGCCAGGTCCCGGGCCTCTTCCAGAGTCTTCATAAAGGCCCCGGAGCCTACCTTCACGTCCAGCAGAATGGCGTCCGCGCCGGAGGCCAGCTTTTTGGACATGATGCTGGCCGCGATCAGGGGCAGGCTCTCCACCGTGCCGGTCACGTCCCGCAGGGCGTAAAGCTTTTTGTCCGCCGGGCATAAGCTGCCGGACTGCCCCACCAGGGCCACCCCGTGCTCCCGCACAATTTGCAGGAACCGGTCCCGGGGCACGTCCATTTTAAGCCCCGGGACGCTTTCCAGCTTGTCCACCGTGCCGCCGGTGTGGCCCAGGCCCCGGCCGCTCATTTTGGCGGTCTTTACTCCGCAGGCCGCCGCCAGCGGGCCCACGACCAGCGTGGTCTTATCCCCCACCCCGCCGGTGGAGTGCTTGTCCACCTTTACCCCGGGGATGGAGGACAGGTCAGCCATGTCCCCGGAGCGGGCCATTTCCATGGTCAGATTTACGGTTTCCTCCCGGCTCATGCCCTGGAAGTAAATGGCCATCAGCAAAGCGGAAATTTGATAGTCCGGAATGCTCCCCTGAGTTACGCCCCGCACCAGCCAGGCGATTTCCTCCCGTGTGAGTTCGCCGCCCTGCCGCTTTTTCACGATGAGCTCCACCATGCTTCTCTCCGCCAACTCAGCCGCCCCCTTCCAGGTTGTCCGGCCCAAAGGCCATGGGCAGCAGTCCGGCCAAAGTGGCGGTGTGGACCGTATGCCCGTCGGTCATCAGGATTTCAAAATCCGGGCCGCAGAATTCCCGCATCACCTGGCGGCATACCCCGCAGGGGGCGCAGAGGGCGTCCGGCTCCTGGCCCTTGGGTCCGCCCGCCACGGCGATGGCGGCAAACTCCCGCCTGCCATCCGCCACGGCCTTGAAAATGGCGGTCCGCTCCGCGCAGTTGCCCGTCAGAGCCGCTACCTCGATGTTGCAGCCGGTATAAACCGTGCCGTCCTTGCACAGCAGCGCCGCGCCCACGGCAAAGCCGGAGTAGGGGCAGTAGGCGGCCTTGCGGGCTTCTTTCGCCCTCTCCATCAATGTTTCATACAACCGCTCGTTCATTGTAAGCCTCCTCTTTTAAGGCCGTAGGGGCGTCGCCCGTACAACCCACGCGTTATCCAAAGGATAACGCGTCCACCTCTTAAAAAGGTGGACGAAACTTTTACTGTTTGACAATTTTGTCGGTAGGGCTTGTTTGAAAATAGAGGGAATGACGGATTCTCGATGCGGAAAGCAGCTGCTTTCGATCTTCGCTTTGCGAAATCGGGCAAAAAGCCGGTGCTTCCGATTTTTCAAACAAGGCCCAGGCTGAACACTGGCAAAAGCGAGGAAGCGGCGGGCACCGTCCCCACCTATCCCCAAACCGAGCGCAAGGCTTGCCGCCCCGCCTCCGAAAAATCGTGTAAAAGTTTCGTCAACCTTTTCAAAGGTTGCGGGGGTGTGGGGCGCGGAGCCCCACGGTCTTGCCGTAATGCGCGGACTTTGCGCATGGAGGCCACTCCGTATTACGCCCAGAAACTGCGCCCTTTGAGCACTCCCGCGTCTCGCGGCCTTAGACCCGTCCGGCCCGAATGACCTCCTCCAGCCGCTCCTTAGTGGGCAGGCCCTCGTTGTCGCTTTTGTGGCTGACCTGTATAGCCCCGATGACCGTGCCCCGGAGCGCGGCCTCCCGCAGGCTCAGCCCCTCGGCCAGGGCGCTGACCACCCCGGCGGCAAAGCCGTCTCCGGCCCCCACGGTGTCCACAACCTGCCGCACCGGGAAGCCGGGAACCTGGCCGGACTCCCCGCCGCTCTCGGAGTAGTAGGCCCCCTGGGCCCCCAGCTTCACCACCACGTTTTTTACGCCCATTTTATGGTAAAAGTCCGCCACGCCCGCCGGGTCCTCCCGGCCGGTGAGAATCCTCCCCTCGCTGATGCCGGGAAGCACGGTCTCGGCCCCCCCGGCCAGGGCGTTCAGGGTGGAGACCATCTCTTTCTCGCCGGCCCACAGCTGGGGCCGCAGGTTGGGGTCAAAGGAGATGGGCAGTTCCAGGGCCCGGACCCGGCTAATCAAACGCTTGGCCGCGGCCAGGGCGGAGCCGGACACTGCCGGAAATACGCCCGTCACGTGCAGCCGCCCGCAGCCGTATAGGTCCAGCCGGTCAATGTCGTGGGGCGCGATGCGGGAAGCCGCCGAGCCCTTGCGGTAGTAGGCGATGTCCGGGTCTCCCTCTTGGGCGGAGCTTTTCAGCATAAAGCCGGTAAGCTCCCCCGGGGCCTCCAGGCATAGGCTCTGGTCAATGCGGTTTTCCGCCAGGCCCTCCCGGACCCGCAGGCCCATGGGGTCGTCCCCCAGCCGGGTGCAGTAGGCCGGTTCGTGGCCCAGCCGGGCCAGCCCCACCGCCACATTGTACTCCGCCCCGGCAATGGAGGCCCGGAACCGCTCCACCCGGCTCAGCGCTCCCGGCTCTTCCGCCATAAACAGCCCCATGGCCTCGCCCAACAAAATAATTCTCATTTGTTCCTCCTTCCCCTCAGCAAAAATCGAGTGTTAAGCTGCCTCATCCCATACCAGGGACTGTCCAATGGGCGCAGTTTTTGAAGAGTAATACGGAGTAGCCTCCGGCGGGGAGGGGGCTTTGCCCCCTCCACCCCCACCACTTTTGAAAAAGT
>CAOKRG010000065.1 GCA_948471095.1 uncultured Oscillospiraceae bacterium | reverse complement strand
TCCAGGCTGCCTCCTGGCTTGCCCTTCGCGCTGCCCTCTCTCGAGCGCTTGACTACTTTACCATATCTTTCCGGATTTGTCAAGCCCCTTTTCGAAATTTTTCAAAAAGTTTTTGGCTTATTCCCCCGGCTTCCCCTGTACAAGCGGGAAGGGATATGATATAATGTACGCGAAGCGTACATTGGGAGTTTCCCTCTCGCCCGAAGGGCTCGCCTTTTGCTTCGCAAAAGTACCGGAAAACTCAAAACGGATTTATGATAGAGCAGCCGCAACCCCGGGGCGGCTTGCGCCTCGAAACTGCAAGAGCTATTATACCCACTTCGCCCTTTTATGTCAACCCCCTTTTTTGATTTTTTTGTATTTTTTCCCTTGAATTCTCAGAAAGGCGGTGTCCTTTTGCCCATTCGCATCCAGGCGGACCTTCCCGCCATCGAGGCCTTGGAGTCCGAGAATATATTCGTTATGACCCACGAGCGCGCCGCCGGGCAGGACATACGGCCCCTGCGCATCGCCATTTTAAATTTGATGCCCAACAAGGTGGAGACTGAGACCCAGCTGCTGCGCCTGCTGGGCAACACCCCCTTGCAGGTGGACGTGGAGCTGCTCCACCCGGCCACCCATGTCAGCAAGAACACCAGCCATTCCCACCTGGACCGCTTCTATAAAACCTTCGCCGATGTGCGCCGCCGCCGCTTTGACGGGTTGATCATCACCGGCGCGCCGGTGGAAAAGCTGCCCTTCGAGGAGGTGGACTACTGGCGGGAGATGTGCGGCATTTTGGAGTGGACCCGGGAGAACGTCTACTCTACCTTATATATATGTTGGGCCGCCCAGGCCGGGCTCTACTATCACTATGGCATTGAGAAGCATCCCCTGCCGGAAAAGCTCAGCGGCATCTACCGCCATCAGGTGCTCAACCCCTATCATCCCCTGATGCGCGGCTTTGACGACAACTATTTCGCCCCCCACTCCCGCTACACCCAGGTGCTTTTGGAGGACGTGCGGGCCCACCGGGAGCTGATCCCCCTGGCGGTGTCGGACCTGGCGGGACTGCACATCGCCGCCGAGCGGGGCGGGCGGCGCATTTTCATCACCGGCCATGCGGAGTACGACCGGGACACCCTGGCCAAGGAGTACTTCCGGGACCTGAACAAGGGCCTGGAGCCCAAAATCCCCTATCACTATTTCCCCAACGACGACCCCTCTCAAACCCCGGCCTTTACCTGGCGCTCCAACGCCCACCTGCTGGTGGCCAACTGGCTCAACTACTACGTCTACCAGCAAGTGCCCTATGACTTTCTCAGCGAGGGGCCCCTATGATCTCCGCCGCGGCGCTCAAGGCGCTTCTTCTGGAAGAAGGCGCGGACCTGGTGGGCTTTGGGGACCTGGGCGCGTTGGCGCGGGACGGTTGGAGCCGGTGCGTGGCCCTGGCGGTACGCCTGCCAGCCTCTACCGTACGTGGTATCTCCCATGGCCCCACCCCCGAATATTTTGCCCAATACCACGCGCTTAACGCCCGATTGGACCGGCTGGCAGAGTTGGCCGCTTCCTACATAGAGGCCCGGGGCTTCCGGGCCCTGGCCCAAAGCACCACCGCCGTGGTCGAGTCCGCCGGGTACCGGACCCCCATGCCCCACAAGACCTGCGCCACCCGGGCGGGGCTGGGGTGGATCGGGAAATCCGCCCTGCTTGTCACCCCGGAATTCGGCCCGGCGGTGCGCCTGAGCTCCGTTTTGACGGACGCGGCCTTTGACGCGCTGGGCCGGCCGGTGAACGCCTCCCGCTGCGGGGCCTGCACCCGCTGCCGGGACGCCTGCCCCGGCGGGGCCATCCACGGGGCCCTCTGGGACGTAAACGTCCCCCGGGAGGCCCTGGTGGACGTGGAGGCCTGCCGCAGGGCCGCACGGGCCCTGGCCTGGGAGCGGCTGGGAGAAAGAATCACCCTGTGCGGCAAATGCGTGGAGGCCTGCCCCTACACGCGGAAAGCCCTTGCGTCGAACGGGACTGTCCAAAGGGCGTAGTTTTAATAGGAGTGTTACGGAGTGGGGTCTCGCCTGCCGGCTCGGTCGGGTTGACAAAGTCAACTCGTGGTCAGAACGCTTCCCCCTCCGGCGGCTTAGGAAACTTTTTGAAAAAAGTTTCCTAAGAACCTTCAAAAACTTTTACACGTTTATTATCGGTGTGAGGCGCACACTGGGCGCTCGGTTCGGGGCGGGGAGCTGCTCACTGACTTCGCCAGCCCCCCGCCCCGCAGCCTTTGAAAAGGGCGCTGGTCGCCGGCCGAGCCGGGAGACGAGACTCTACTCCGTATTACTTTATCAAAAACCTCTCTTTTCCGGCCCCCCCTTTTTGCAAAAAACTTGACAAACCGTAGTATAAAGTTTTGTCCACTTTTTTAAAAGTGGCAGGGTTTTCAGGGGGTGAGCGTCTGCCAGCGGCAGACACGCCGCGAACCGACCGAGGCGGAGCCGAGACCCAGAGCCCCGCAAGTTCATCTTTAGATGAACTTGGCCGCCGGAGGCCTTCTATTACTCCAAAAACAATTTCGCAAGAACTCTAATACCGGAACAAAGAAAGGAGCATCCGCCATGCAATGCGACGGCGTACTATTTGATTTGGACGGCACCCTCTGGGACGCGACCGGGGAGCTGGCCGCCTCCTGGGCCCAGGCCCTGGCCGGGGAGCCCGACGTGCCCCGGCCCCCTACCAAGCGGGAGCTGGAAGGGGTGATGGGCATGACGGACAAGCAGCTGGTGGCGGTCATCTTCCCCCAGGTGGACCAGGCACGGGGCCTGGAGCTCTTTGAGAAGTGCTGCCAGGCGGAAAACGTCTACCTGCGCCAGCACGGAGGACAGCTTTACGAGGGGCTGGCCCCCGCCCTGGAGGCCCTGGCGGAAAAGCTGCCCCTGTTCATCGTCAGCAACTGCAATCTGGGCTACATTCCCGCCTTTTTGGAGGCCCACGGGCTGGGGCGGCTTTTTAGAGACTGGGAGTGCATCGGCCGCACGGGCCGGGAAAAGTGGGAGAACATCCGCCTGGTGGCGGAGCGGAACGGGCTGCGCCATCCCGTGTATGTGGGCGACACCGCCATGGACCAGGCCTCGGCCCAAAAAGCCGGGGTTCCCTTCCTCCACGCGGCCTATGGCTTCGGCCGGGCTCCGGGCGCGCCCGCCGTCCAAAGCCCCGGGGAGCTGCCCGGGCTGCTGCTGCCATGAACCTGGATCTGCTGTTTTCCAGCTTCCCCTTCTACACCGGCCACGGCGTTACCCTGGCCCGCATGACCGACCTGGACCTGGAGGCCCTGTGGGAGGTGTGGGGCGACGACGAGAACTTCCGCTGGGCCCCCACCGCCGCCTTGCGCTCCCCGGCCCAGTGCATGCGCAAGCTGCAAAGCGCGGAGGCGCTTTTTCAAAAGCGCAGCGCCATTCTGCTGGGCGTCTACCCGGACGGGGGCGGAAGCCGTCTGGCGGGGGTTTTCGAAATATACAGCCTGGACCCGGTGGTGGAGTCCGCCACCATCCGCTTTACCCTGAGCCGCAGGCGCACAGGCCGGGGCTATGCCTCCGGGGCGGTGCGGGCCAGCGTGGACTACCTGATGGCTACCATCGGGGTCCACCGGATCCAGGCCTATGTGCTGCCCACCAACCACAGGGGCATTCTGGTGCTGGAACGCTGCGGCTTTGTGAAAGAGGGCACCATCCGGGAGGGCTTCCTCTGGCCGGACAAGGGCATTGTGGACCTGAGCCTCTATTCCCTGCTGCCCACGGACCTGCGCCGGGAAGCCAGCGGCATCGTGTTCTAAGCTGTTTCTCAGGCAAAAAGCGGCAAACCGCCGCCCCTTTCTCCCCATCTGCCAAGCGCCTGGGGAGACCTCCCTTTTGCCTCCCGGCTGCGTTAAAAAGCCTTGCAATACGGCAAGTACCTAAGAGCCGCAGGCGTCTCTGTGGTTTTTTTGCCTTGCCGGAAGACAAAATCTTTCGTCCTTCCGGCGTTCCCCGCCTATGAATACAGTTCTTACGAAAGGAGCTGCTCCCATGAACCCAACCCTGTACCTGGCCTATGGAAGCAATTTGAATCTTGATGATATGGCCAGGCGCTGCCCCCAGGCCCGGCCGGCTGGCCGCGCCTGGCTGGAGGGCTGGCGGCTGGCCTTTCGGGGCGGCGGTACCGGCTTTTACCTCACCCTGGAGGCCTGCCCGGGCTCCAGGGTCCCGGCCGGGGTGTGGACCGTGGGCGGAGGGGACCTGCTGGCCCTGGACCGTTACGAGGGCTATCCCCGGCTCTATACTCGGGAGCTCTGGCCCATCGCCTACCAGGACCAGGAGGGCCGCGAACGGAGCGGCCAGGGGCTGGTCTATCTGATGCGGCCCCAGTTTCCGGCGGGCCCGCCCACCTCGGAGTATCTGGAAGCCTGCCGGGCCGGGTACCGCGGCTTCGGCTTTGACCCGGCCCCCTTGGAGGATGCCTTGGCACGGCTGGCCGCCCGCCCATAGCGCGTTAAGAACCTGTATTCACAACCAGTGAACGGTTCCTGACAGTTAACAGTAAGCAAAATACGCGGTCCAGGTGCGTCGACGTTCGCTCCGCGAAGTCGCGGCACCTGGCGGATTCTTAAGGCAGAGCCTTAAGCCGCCGGAGGCCAATACATCCCTTCATAAGGGCTGTAGGCCCCCCTTTGGGACGCTAGTCCCGACCCCAGCATTCCCATCGTTCTTTGGCCGAATGTTTATGAATACAGGTTCTAAGAGCGGGGCGGCTTTGCCGTCCGGCTCCAAAGGGGCGCATTGCCTGGAACCCGCATTCTAAGGACTCGTATCCAAAAGCCAGGGGACGCGGACGGGACGGGGGCCTCTTCACCCGGCCCAGGAGTTTTCCCGCGGGCACGCTGGCGTATGGCAGCGGAAAGCGGCGCGCCATGGCGGAAAAGGACACCGGCCGCTTTCCAAGGCTGCGAACGCAGGCTAACGATAAAAAAAGGACGGCGCTGGAAAGCCCCGTCCTTTTCTCCTGCCGGACCGCCTACCCCCTGCCCCGCCGCTCCGCCCTAATCTGGGCGTAGCAGTCGCCGCAGTAGACCAGCTGGTCCTCGCCGGGCAGAAAGGGCACCCGGGCCTCCTTGCCGCAGGCCGCGCACACGGCGGGGTAGAGCTTTTTGTCCTTAGCCCCTGCGTATTTATGGCCCCGGCGGCACTCCTTGCAGCGCCGGGGCTGGCTTTTGAATCCCTTCCCGGCATAATACTCCTGCTCCCCCGCGGTAAACAAAAAACTCCTGCCGCAGTCCCTGCAGGTCAGGGTTTTATCCTCATAGGCTCTCTTGCACATCGCGTCACCTTTCCCTTTGATCCTTTCCATTGTTCCAGCCCTACTGGCTCCGCAGCTTCCGGCGGACCCGGTGCATGGCGTTGTCAAAGGTTTTCAGGGGCATGCCCCCCCGCTTGGGCACCTCTTCCCGGCGGCAGCCGCCCAGATACAGCGCCAGGGCCCGGCGCTCCAGGGGGGTCAGGCTGCCGTTGATGCGCCGCCACATGCCCCGGTAGGTCTCCCGCAGCTCCAATAGGTCCTGGGGCCCCCCGGCCGGCACGGGGACCTCCCCGGCGCTTTCCAGGGGCAGGGATTCGTTCAGCGGGCGGTTTCCGGCGCTCTGGTGGCGGCGGGCGGCGCTGACCATCCGGTTGTACACGCAGACCCCGGAATAGGTGGCGAAGCTGGCCCCGGCCTCCGGCTGGTAGGTCAGCGCGGCGGCGTAAAGCCCCAGCAGGCCCTCCTGAAACAGATCGTCCCGTTCCGGGGCGGCGGGGCCGGAAAACTGGCCGGCCTTGGCACGCACCAGCCACAGGTAGCGGGAGCTGAGCTCCACAAAGGCCTCCGGGTCGCCGTCGCGGACGCAGCCCGCCAGCCGGGCGTCGGAAAAGCTGGCGTATTCCTCGGGCATTTGCGGCACCTCCCTTTTTTATTATGATATCCCAGACTCTCCCGCAAGTCAAGTGGGCAGGGACAAAAAAAGAAACGGCGCCGGGCCGGCTCAGCCCCCGCCGTCTTTTTTGATGATTCTCTGCCCCCCGTCCGTGCGCACCGTCATAATGAAGACCTCCTCCAAAGCCGCCCCCTGGCACTTCAGCTGCTCCCGCAGCCAAACCGGGTCCCGGCCGCAGAGCTTCAGGGAGTTCTCCGAGATCCGCCCGTCGCTGACCACCACCACCTCCAAAGCCTCCGGCGGGGCCTTGACCCCCGCCTGTTTGGGGGTCAAACAGTCCGCCGGGGACTTTTTCAGCACGCTCATCTGGCCGTTGGTCTCCACAATGGCGTAGGCCACGTCCTCCAGGGCGAACACCCCGGCCCGGCGCAGCTCCTCGAACAGGTCCTCGGTGCTCATGCGCAGGCGGCGCATCTGCCGCTGCATCACCCGGCCGTTTTGGATTACCACGATGGGATTGCCGCACACCAGCTGCCGGAACCGGCCGCTTTTCAGCATGAAAAACGACACGGCCAGCTCGCAGCCCACCAGCGCCGCCATGGGGACCAGGCCGTTCCACAGGGGGTCCTGGCGCTGCTGGATGGGCATGACCGCCAGCTCGGAGATGAGCAGCGTCACCACCAGCTCGGAGGTCTGCAGCTGGCTGATCTGCCGCTTGCCCATCAGGCGCACCCCCAGCAGAATGGCCCCGTACATCACCAGCGTGCGCGCAATTGAAACAAGCATGAAGGATCCCTCTCTTCCAAAAAAGTCAGTCTGCGGCTAGTATCTCTCTCCGCCCGGGATTTATCCGCATAATGCCCGGTTTTTCGTCCACACTAATGCCAGTTCCCAACGAATGGAGGCGGGGCATGTGGAAAAACTCTCGGAGCGGCTTGGCGAAAATAAGCGCTGGCTGCAAGGCCGGTTTGAAAACGCCATGGACTTTATGATGCGGGAGATGGAGCTTTCCGGCACGGAGGCGGCCCTTTTCGCCCTGGACGGCCTGGTGAGCAAGCAGACCGTCACCCTGAGCATACTGAACCCCCTGATGGAGGCCGGGCCCCTTCCCGGCCGGGGCCCGGAGCTGCTGGGGGCCATCGAGCGGACGGTGCTGGGGTCGGTGGAGCAGAAGCGGGAGAGCCGCATGGACCAGCTGCTTTTGCTGCTGATGAGCGGCTTCGCGGTGCTCTGCCTGGACGGCTGCGGGGAGGCCCTGGTCTTCGGGGTGCAGGGCTTCGACACCCGGGGCCCGGACGAGCCCCAGAACGAGGTGATGCAGCGGGGGGCCAAGGACGGCTTTACCGAAAGCTACCAGAACAACATCTCCATGATCCGCCGGAGGATGAAGACCACGGCCCTCAAGTTTGAAAAGGCTCAGGTGGGCGGCCAAAGCCACACCCCCCTGGCCCTGTGCTACCTGGAGGGCGTGGCCAGCCCCCGCATTTTGGAGCAGATCCGGGAGAGGCTGAAAACCTATGACCTGGACACCGCCCTGGGGGCCGGGTACCTGACCGGCTTTTTGGAGCGGGGCGGGGTGTTCAGCGGGGTGGGCGTCACCGAGCGGCCAGACGTGGTCTGCGGCAAAATCGAGGAGGGCCGGGTGGCCATCCTGATGGAGGGCACGCCCACGGCCATTCTGGTGCCCTTCCTGTTTGTGGAAAACTTCCAGACCCTGGACGACTACCTGACCCGGCCCTTTTACGGCACCTTCATCCGCTGGCTGAAATATATCGCCTTTTTCCTCAGCGTGTTTCTGCCGGGGCTCTATGTGGCCATTGCCACCCACCACCCGGAGATGCTGCCCGAGGCCCTGCTGCTGAAGATCGCCGAGTCCGAGGCCCAGACCCCCTTTCCCGTTATGGCCGAGACGCTCATCCTCTATTTCCTCTACGAGGTGCTGCGGGAGGCGGGGCTGCGGGCGCCCCGGTCCCTCTCCGCCACGGTGAGCATCGTGGGGGGGCTGGTCATCGGCGACACGGCGGTCTCCGCCGGGCTGGTCAGCGCCCCCTCCCTGATGGTGGTGGCCCTGACGGCCATCGCGGGCTACGCGGTGCCCCGGCTGTACGAGCCCCTGGCCTTGCTGCGGCTGGCCTTTCTGCTGGCGGGGAACTTTTTGGGCGTTTGGGGGGTGACGGCCGGCCTGGTGCTGCTGGTGATGGACCTGTGCGGCACGGACAGCTTCGGGGTGCCCCTTTTGTCCGCGGCCTCGCCCTTCAGCGGGAGACTGGCCTTTCGGGACGTGTTCGTGCGGGCCGGCTGGCGGCGGCTGGCCCATGGCGGCGTAAGGGTGCAGCAGATGCCCGGCAGCCGGGAGATGGGAGAATGAAGGAGGAAGCCATGGAACGGACGAACATCAGCGCGGAGCAGTTTTTCATTTTGCTGTTTGTGTCGCGGATCTCCGCGGCCATCAGCCTGAACGCCCAATATACCGGCGGGGAGGACCTGCTGGACAGCGCGGCCTCCTGCCTGCTGGCCATGCTGGCGGCGGGGGCGCTCTCCCTGCCCGTCTGGCTGGCCCTGCGCCTGGGCGGCGGCAAAAGCCTGCCGGAGCTGGCCGTGGAGGGGGGCTGGCTGGGCAGGCTGGTCCCGCTTTATTACCTTGTCTTCTTGGTGCTGGCGGGGGGCTCCGCCCTGGGCCTGTTCCAGGTCTTTTTAAGCGACGCCATGGACCCGGACTTCTCCACCGGCTGGGTGGCCGCCGCCCTGCTGGGGGTGGCCCTGTACGGGGCCTTCCGGGGGCTGGAGACCATCGGCCGCTGCGGGGTGTGCGTGTTCGCGGCCCTGGTTTTGGGGGGCGCTCTGGTCTTCGGCATGGCGGCGGGCCGCTTCGACCCGGACAACCTGGAGCCCCTCTTCTACCACGGCCTGGGCCAGACGGGCCGGGGCTTCCCCCTCTTTTTGGCCCGGACCTCCATCTTCGCGGAGCTGGGGATCCTCCTGCCCCAGGTGAAGGGCCGGCGGGCCCTGGGCTTTGGCGGCTGGCTGGCGGGGACCGGAGCCTTTTTGGCGGGCCTGGTCCTTCTGACGGCGGGGTGCCTGGGCCGGTACGCCTCCACCCAGAATTTTCCGGTCTACGTGCTGGCCTCCCTGTCCCAGGTGCGGTCCCTGCGGCGGCTGGACGCGGTCTTCACCGGCCTGTGGATGATGGGAATGATCCTTCAGCTGGCCAGCGGGCTCTATGCCTGCCGGGTGTGCCTGAGCGCCTTGGGCGCAAAAAAGAAAGGGCCCGACTGGACCCTTTGGCTGGCGGCGGGGGCCATGCTGGCCCTGGCGCTGTTCACGGCCGGAAGCGGCGGCTTCCAGCGGCTTATGCTGAACCCGGGCCCCCTGGCCTGGTGGGCGGCGGGGGCGGCGGCGCTGGTTCCGCTCATCGCCCTGGCCGTCGGGTCCCGGCGGGGCAGGGCCGCGGGGAAGAAGGAAAAGAGGTGAACCCATGAAAAAAGCCATAAGCGTTTTGCTGCTGGGGCTGGCCCTGGCGGCGGGCCTCTCCGGCTGCGGGTACCCGGAGCTGTACGAGCGCATTTTGGTCCACGGCATCGGCGTGGACCTGTGCCCCGAGGGCTACCGGGTCACGGTGCGGTCCTCCTCCTCGGCGGAGGACGAGGGCGAGGAGCTCTTCACCTGCCAGGGCGAGACCGTGCTGGAGGCCCTGTCCAGCCTGTCCCTCTCCACCGGGCGGGAGCCCTTCTACTCCCACAACTACCTGGTGGTATTTGGGAAGGAATGCGCCCGCCAGGGCCTGGACCGCTGCCTGGACTTCTTCATCCGCTACTACAACACCCGCCCCGCGGTGTCGGTGTTTTTGGCGGAGGACACGGCGGAGGCGGTGCTCTCGGTGGAGCGGGACGGGAAGCTGCTGAAAATGTCCCAGCTGGAGGCCCTGGGCAGCGGGGGCCGGTACAACGGCCAGTCCGCCCACGTGGAGCTGCTGGACTTCGTCAACGGGGTCCTCCGGGAGGGCGGGTCCCCGGTCCTGCCCGTGCTGGCGGCGGAGGAAGAGGGGGTCCGGGCGACGGGCACGGCGTACTTTGAGGGCTGCCGCCTGAAATCCACCCTGGACCTGGACCAGAGCCGGGGCTTCCTGGCCGCGTCCGACCGGCTGGAGCAGGGGGAGCTGGTGGTCAGCGGCCCGGAGCTGGGAACCGTGACCCTGAGCCTGAAGGAGTCCTCCGCCCGGGTGCGGCTGGACTCTCTGGAGGCGGGGCCCTCGTTTACGGTGTCCATCGAGGTGCAGGCGGACGTGAGCGCCAAAGCCGGAGGAAGCGGCGGGCCGGACTTCTACCCCAGCCTGGAGAGGGCGGCGGGAGAGCTGCTGGCAGGGCAGGCGGAGTCGGCCATCCGGCAGGCGGTGGTTGAGGACCGGTGCGACATTTTTGGCTTTGGAAATCAAATCTACCGGCAGAGGCCGGGGTATTGGCGGGAGAACGGGGAGAACTGGAAGGAGCTGATGGGCGGGGGCAGCTACCAGGTCCAGGCGCGGGTAACGGTGCGGCGGCTGGAAGAGGAGACCCTGCGGGGGATGGGCTGATCCGGGCCCCCTCCCTTATCAAACAGACTCTAAAGCGCCGTCCCCTTCTTGGGGACGGAAAAACGCCCCACATCCACGCCCTCGTGGGCCAGCAGCTTGATCTTTTTCTCCAAACCGCCCGCATAGCCGGTCAAGCTGCCGTTCGCGCCTACCACGCGGTGGCAGGGGATGATGATGGAAAGGGGGTTGTGCCCCACCGCGCCGCCCACGGCCTGGGCCGAAGTTCGCGCAAGGCCCAGGCGGGCCGCGAGCTTCCGCGAGATTTCCCCATAGGTCGTAACCCCGCCATAGGGGATTTCACAGAGTATGTCCCAGACCTCCCTGCGGAAGCCGCTGCCCGCCGGCGCAAGGGGCAGACCGCCGGTGGACGGCCTCTCGCCCGCAAAATAGCGGTCAAGCCATTCCTTTGCCAGCAGAAGTACGGGAGTATCCTTGTCCTCCCTTTTTTCGCCCCGCAGCGTTTCAAGAAAGTATTTTTGCCCCTCCATCCACAGGCCGGTGAGGGCGTCCTCTTTTTCCGCGAGCAGCAGCCCGCCAATCGGAGAAAAATAGCGCATGGTATAGATCATCTTTTCACCTCCGCGCAGGAAAGCGCCGTTTTTTGCCGGCACGGTCAGCCCGGCCCCGTCCGCCCCAGAAGCGGGCGGATTTTTGTTTTCCACCCTTGCCGTCCGTTCCGGCCGCGCGGCGGCAGGAGCCATGTATCGTAATTTCATTGCGCCTTGCCGCGCCGCAGGCCCCCATTTCCCGCAGAACCGCCGTACCAAGCGGGAAATCCGGCCCGAACCTGGGAAGGCAGCCGCCTCACCTGCCCTTAAGACAAGTATAAATGAGCTGGTCCGAAAAGTCCAGGCTTTTTTTGATTTCAAGCGCGTCCGCCACCGCCCAGCCTCCCCGGGGCATTGCGCCTCCTTCCAAAATGTGCTATAATGTACGCGAGGCGTACATTACGAGTTTTCGCCCTTCGCGCGAAGCGC
>CAOKRG010000064.1 GCA_948471095.1 uncultured Oscillospiraceae bacterium | reverse complement strand
CTTTTAAGCTTGCGGCCTGCCGGAGGGGTACGCGGCACATACAAGGAGGTTTCCGCAGCATTTCTGGCTGCGTACCGGAATTCGCGTTGCAAATTCTCCAACTATGCTATAATATTCTTAAAAGCGGGGGAAATGGCAGTATTTAAGCCATTTCCCCCGCTTTTTTGTTACTCTTTTGTTATTAGTTAAACGGCCTAGCCGCTTTTGTATTTATTTGATAAGCTCTATTGTGGCCTGTAATTCTGTTAAGGTTTTATGGGTATAAACCCGCTCCCCGGTACCACTGGACTTGTGCCCCATAAGCCGGTCAATGCAAACCTTGTTACCCCCGGCACTATCCAACCTAGAGCGGAAAGTGTGACGGCACTCATGGGGCGTGTGGTGTGAGTCTAGCCTATCCATAACCCCGCCCCAAAGGTTACGATATTGAGGTTGACTTATG
Organism: uncultured Oscillospiraceae bacterium; assembly: GCA_948471095.1. Lineage (GTDB taxonomy): Bacteria > Bacillota > Clostridia > Oscillospirales > Acutalibacteraceae > Acutalibacter. Next base: position 11,196 of record CAOKRG010000064.1, on the reverse strand, counting down.
CGTTTTCCGTTGTACTCAAACAGATAGCCGCTTTTGGAAAGTTGAATGTGCCGTTTAACTATTTCAACAATCCTGCTATGTACCGGCACCATCCGATTTTTCCCCGCTTCTGTTTTCGTACCCCCGACAATTACCAGGATTCCATCTTGATCTTGTACACTGGACACTTTCAAGGCCAGCATTTCAGAAATCCGAAACCCGGTATACAGAAAGAACAGTACGGTATCAACCCATGGGGCGGCTTGATTTTGCCAGAGCAATTCCACCTCATGAACTGTGAAGGGCTTCTTTTTCGTTTCCGGGACGGGATCAGAGGTTAGCAAAGAGGAACAAGTTTTTGTAATAATATCAATGGAATAGTCCCTGTGCATTAAGAGCCTGTCCCAAAATAATCCGCACACAGCTTGCTTGCATATTTTCCGCAATAGCACATAGCTTTCGCTTGTCAATCGCGAGATTGACTGCGCTCAATCTATGCACTCTAGCCAAAAATCTGACGACGCAATCTGCGCACGTCTTATTTTGGGATAGGCTCTAAGCTTCTCCGCCTCTCTCCCACTCCAAATGTTTGCGGTACTCGCCGGGGGAAACCCCGTGCTTTTGCCGGAAAGCCCTATAAAAGGTCTTGGGGCTGACAAAGCCGGAGGCCGCCGGGATGTGGGCGATGGGCAGGGCGCGGTCTTCCAGCATGGACTCTGCTTTTATCAGCCGGAGGTTCACCAGGTAACGATGAAAGGAAACGCCCGTCTGCGCCTTGAACTGGTGGGAAAGGTAGGCCGGATGAAAGCCCAGGGCGTTGGCGCAGGAGTCCAAGGTTATCTCATGAAGGTACTCCGCGGAAAGATAGGCCAAGACCTTGCGGAGCAGGCCGTCCTCGCTGCGCTTTGCACCTCTCTCAACTTTAGGCAGGCAACGCACCGCCACGGCGGCTGTTTTCATAAGCCGGGCTTGAACCAGCAGCTCCCAGCCGGGCCGCCGGGCGCTGTACTCCTCATAAATTTGCGAGATGCAGTCCTTTATCCGCTCCTTCGCATCCGCCGGCCACTGACCGCTGTGGCGGGCTATCTGCCCGAAACAGCTTTTGGTCCCGGGGAAAAGCCCCTGAGGGAACAGCTGTCCCGGCTCGAACAGAATACAGAGCCGTCGGGCCTGATGGCCGGAGGGGAACACGCAGTGGCTCTCCCCGGGGCCGATGATAAGGATGTCGCCCTCCCCAAGAGCGTAAGGCTGGCCCGCCACTCCCACAGAGGTGGCGCCCCCCAGGCCGTAGAGCATCTCCACGCTGTCGTGCCAATGGTAGAGAAACGCCCTGCCGCCGTCCATCTCCCCCGCCTTCACCGGCAAGCCCGAGATGGGCGCTTCATAAAACGCTCTTGTGAAATGTTCGTTTTGCTCCATGCTGACCTCGTTTCCGGGGTGCCCCCTATAGAATAGCCGGACAGAAGATGTATGTTCAGTATACACCCTCCGCCCGGTTTTTCCAAGTCTTATTTACTGGAACACCACCTGCCGCCCGGTCTTTGCGGACTGGTACACCGCGTCCAGAATTTTTGTCACCACAAAGGCCTGCTCGGGTTTTACCACCGGCTCTCCCTTGCCCTCAATGGCGTCCAACCAGACCTGAGCCTCTACATCCCCGACGCTGGCTTTTTGACCAGGGAACAGGTCCACGCCGCCTGCCGCAGTGTTCACGTCGATCTCCACCTGCCGATTGCCCATGATCTTGTTCAGGTATAGCTTTCCGTTGTTCTTTCCGCCCACGCCGGTAAGCTCTGCCCCTGCAATGGTGCCGCAGAGGGTGGACGCCGCACAGCGCTCCTCAGTGGAGTTCAGCACCCAGCTTGCGTCGATGGTAATCAGGGAGCCGTCCTTCATGGTCACGAACCCGAAGGCCGCGTCCTCCACCTCAAAGGTATCCGGGTCCCAGGGGCCCATGCCGTTGCCCTGCTGGTGGGCAGGCAGGGTCTTGCCCAGCTTCTCAAAGGTCACGCCGGTGACAGCGGCAGACTCGTAGTTGTCCATGAACCACAGGGTCAGGTCCAGGGAATGGGTGCCGATGTCGATCAGCGGCCCGCCCCCCTGCTTGGACTTGTCGGTAAACACGCCCCAGGTGGGCACGCCCCGGCGGCGAAGGGCGTGGGCCTGGGCGTAGTATATTTCTCCCAGCTCGCCGTCCCCGCACAGGCGCTTAAGGGTCTGGCTGTCGGGCCGGTAACGGTTCTGGTAGCCGATGGTGAACAGCTTTCCGCTGCGCTGATAGGCGTCCATCATGCGCTTTGCATCCTCCACGGTAGCCGCCATGGGTTTCTCGCACATCACGTGCTTTCCAGCCTCCAGCGCCGCCACGCTGATCTCACAGTGGGACACATTGGGGGTCAGCATATGGACCACTTCGATAGCCGGGTCAGCCAACAGGTCGTGGTAGTCCGTGTAGGTCTTCGCGTCGGGCGCACCGTACTCTGCCGCCGCCTTCTCCGCGCGCGCTGGGATCAGGTCGCAGAAAGCCACCAGCTCGGCCCGGTGGGCCTGGTTCCTGAGGGCGGGCAGATGCTTCTGGTTGGCGATACCGCCGCAGCCGATGATACCGATCTTAATACTCATGATTTTCCTCTCCTTTACCATTCAATGCCGCTGAATTTGCGGAAGGCTTCCATGCTCTTTTCGATGCTGGCGAACTGACTCTCCATGCGGGTATAGTCCTGCTCCAAAATGATGTACTCGGCGGCGGTATGGGCGTTTGCCGCGTCGATGATGGCCTGGATAGGCATAATGCCCGTGCCGATCTCCGTAAAAGCAGTATTTCGGACAAACCGGGCTTTAGCGGCCTCCTCTTGGGTGATGACGTGTTTGCCTCCGTTTTTGGCGTAGTCGCTGCCGCCGTCTATCCCGGCAGACTCCCCGGGCTTCATCTCGTAGTCCTCGGCGGTAAGGCCAATGGTGTTGATGGGGGTCAGGCTGTCCCAGGCAAAGTCCTTCTGGTGCACAAGCTTGACCCGCCTGCCAAAGTGTTTCAGCATTTCGATGGGGTCTTTTCCCGCCCGCATGACCCAGAAAGTGTCCAACTCCAATGATAGGAAATCTGGGTCGGTACTCTCCACAATCAAATCGAGAATACTCTTGCCGCCGAAGGTGCGGAACTCGTGGTCGTGGTTGTGATACAGGAAGGTGAAACCCTCCTCATGGCAGGCTTTGCCCACTTTGTTGAAGAACTCGCACTGGCGCATCAGGTCATCGTAGGTGGTAAACCGGCCCATGGGGTTGACGATGTTTCTGTTGCCCAGGGTGTGGTTGTAGTCGAGGACGGCGGGCAGGTCGGCCTTCTCCAGGGGGAAGATGTGGGCGCTCACCACCTGGGAGCCGAAACGGTCGAAGGTGGATTTCAGCTCGGCGGCGTCCACCCCGAACCCGCAGCCCGGGTCGGCGATGGCGTTGTGGTTGCAGACCTCAATATTTTTGTAGCCAAGCTTTGCCACCTTTTCCACCGTGGCGATGGGAGCCTTTGCCATTTCCTCCCGGACGGAATAGAGGATCAGTCCGACTTTCAGCATATATTGACCACTCCTTATGGTTTTAGTGTTGTGCCTGTATAAATCATACATTGATTTTCCCTTCGGGTCAATCCCAAAAGGATAGGGAAAGTTCTCATTTTTTAAGGTGTTTGTATGGCTCACGTAATCCTTGCAATCCTCGCTAAAACCAGCTATAATTTACAGTAAAACAAGTGCCTGGAGGGAGAGCCCCATGCATAACCTAAACACCGAAGCCGCCATGTCCCACTACATCCTTGAGCAGTCCGAGCACCAGCGCGACCACGACAGCCTTGCCTACGAGCTGCTTCTACAGCGGCTGGTGCGGGAGGGGGACGTGGAGGGAATGGAGCGGATGCTCTCGGGCGGGGAGTTCGACCCTGACCATATGGGGCGCATGGCCCGGCGGCCCCAGAAGCAGCAGGAGTATATCTGCGTGGTGCTTATCACCCTCATATCCCGGGCGGCTGCGGACGGCGGCATGGACCGGGAGGCGGCCTATTCCCTGGCGGACGTGTACTTACAACGCCTGGAAAACTGCCGCACGGAGGGGGAAATTCTCGCTCTCAACATCCAGGCCCAGCGGGAGTTCACCGCCGGAGTGCACATGGCCCGGGAGGCGCGCTCACGGCTCAGCTATATTGAGGCCTGCAAGGCGTATATTGCCGCCAACCTCCGCAGGCCCTTCCGGGTGGGGGACATCGCCCCGGCCATCGGGGTGAACAGGAGTTACCTTGCTCGGCGGTTTTCCGAGGCGGAGGGCCTCACCATTCAGCAGTACATCTCCCGGGAGCGCTGCGCTCACGCCGCCGGGCTGCTGAAATTTTCCGATTACCCCATCAGCATCATTGCCGAGTATTTCTGTTTCTCCTCCCAGAGCCACTTTGGCAGGGCCTTCAAGTTCTGGCACGGCATGACCCCCAGGGAGTATAGGAATGTTCATAAAGATTCGCAACAACTAACACCAATATCAAAAAAGTAAAATACATACTATTTTTCCTTTCGGCAGCTGGTATAATGTATAGTAAACAGGCTTGTAAATTGGTAGATACTGGTTTTCAAGCTGGACGGCGCAGCGATTGCTGCTGTACCACCGGGTTCACGCCGGGTTCAAAAGAAGTGTCCTACCTTTTTCGAACCGTGTTAACTATGTCATACCAAGCCGAAAGAGGATTTTCATATGAATGCCGCAGAACAATTCGCGAGCCTGCCCAGAGGGAAAGAGGATAAGCCTCTGCTCTTTGCCATTGGCCCGCTGGTCTACACCTCTATTTCATGCTGGACAGGAAGCTCTCCGGCTGTCTTGTGATGATGTGGGCAAAGCCTATGGACCCGGATGTGACCGGCACGTTGAACCTGTTCGGCAAGGCTGTGCACGAGTTCCGCACCACCGCCGTGGACCCGGGGAAGTGGCAGAGCTGAGCGTGGAAGTTCCAAAGCGCCACTTGCAGGTGTACAGCGAGGAGTTGGCGGCCTATGTGCTCGACCCCGGGGAGTACCGGGTGTATGTGGGCGATTCCAGTCTTGCCCCTATGTGCGGCAGCCTCCGGGTGGAGTCCCGGGAGATTCTGAAACAGGTGCAGAACCGCATGTCCCCCACGGTAGATTTCACCCGGCTCTCAAAGCGCGACCCGGAGGAGACTTTCCCCCAGGGGCGGCTCTCCGGGATTGTGGAGGGCAAAAGCAGTTTTCAGCCCTACGCCAAGCGGAGAGCATATCCGGCAGAGTTCACCGGGAAAGCCCATGAAACGCCCCTCACCTTCGAGGACGTGCGCCGCGACCCCAGTCTCGCTATGGACTTCACCGCACAAATGAACGTGGAGGAATTGGCGAGAGTCAGCGTGTGCGCAAGCGCGGGCTGGGGCATGGAGGGCGTGAAAGATGGCAGGATAGATTTGGCACGGCTCAGGCGCAATGTGGCGAGCCTCATTGGGGTGCTCGCGAAATTTTCATAAGGAGGACATATCATGCTGAATATATTTGATTTGACGATTGAGTACCGGGAGAACCCAATTGGGATAGACAGCGCTGCCCCGCGCTTTGGCTGGAAGCTGAAAAGCGACCGGCAGAATGTGGCCCAACGGGCGTATCAAATCGTAGTCGCAGGCGAGGACGGCGATACCGTCTGGGACAGCGGCAGGGTGGAGAGCAGCCAGAGCGTGGCGGTGCCCTATAGCGGCGAGCCTCTTGCGGCGCGGACAGCCTACCGGGTGGATGTGACCGTGACCGACAATACCGGCGAGAGCGCAACAGTCTCCGGCAGTTTTGAGACCGGCCTGATGGAGCCTGCCAAGAACTTTACCGCCCAGTACATCACCCACGGTTTTGATGATGATTTGGAGCCCGCCACTGTGTTCATAAAAGATTTTGCCGCGCCAAAGCCGGTGAAAAAAGCCCGGCTCTACGCCACCGCGCTGGGCGTGTATGAGTTCACCCTGAACGGCGAAGGCGTCAGCGACGTGCGCCTTGCCCCGGGCTGGACTTGCTATAATCAGCGCTTGCAGTACCAGACCTATGACCTGACCCCTTATATCCGGGAGCAGAACCAGATACACTTTACCGTAGGCAACGGCTGGTACAAGGGAATCTTGGGTTTCTATAACACTGGCGGCCATTACGGGGAGCGGACGGCCCTGCTGGCGCAAATTGAAATCACCTATACCGACGGCTCCACCAAAACCATCCCCACGGACGAGACTTGGCTGAGCACCACCGGGCCGGTTCGTTACAGCGAGTGGTACCACGGCGAGACCATTGACCTGTCCCTGGGAGAGCAGGAGGCTGTTCCCGCAAGGGTCTATGGGCACAGCAAGGATATTCTGGTGGCCCAGCAGTGCGAGCCGGTGCGCATCACCCAGCGTCTGCCCGCTGTAAAGCTGCTCCACACCCCCAATGGTGAGAACGTGCTGGACTTTGGGCAGAACCTTGCGGGCGTGGTGGAGACCCGGGTGCGCTACCCAAAGGGCACGGCGCTCACCCTGCGCCACGGCGAGGCTTTGGACGAGAACGGCAATCTCTACACCAAAAACCTGCGCACCGCAAAGGCCACGGATACCTTCATCTGCTCCGGCGGCGAGGATGTGTTCCTGCCGAAGTTCACAAACCACGGCTTTCGGTATGTGGGTATAGAGACCAGCGCCCCGGTGGAGATCGACCCCGCCTGCTTCACCGCCTGCGTTGTGGGCAGCGACCTTGGGCAGACCGGTTTTTTTGAGAGCGACAACCATCTGGTGAACCGGCTGTGGCAGAATATTGACTGGACTCAGCGGAGCAATTTTGTAGACGTCCCCACCGACTGCCCCCAGCGGGACGAGCGGCTGGGTTATACTGGCGACGCCCAGTTCTTTATAAACACCGCCCTCTGCAACCGTAACAGCGCCCTTTTCTTCGAGAAATGGCTCCAGGACGTAAAGATAGAGCAGGAGCGGTACCAGGGCGGAATCCCCACGGCGGTGCCGGACGTGATGAACTCCGGCGGCGGGATCTCCGTATGGCACGACGCGGGGACAGTGATTCCCTGGGCGCTGTACGAGACCTATGGCGACCCTCGTTTTCTGGAGGAGCAGTTCGACAGCATGAAGACCTGCGTGGAGTACACCCGACAAAATCTGACCGGAGAGAGCGGCCTTGTCACCAAGGGTCAGCAGCTTGGGGACTGGGTGGCCCTGGACGTGGAGCGGGGGCCGTGGCTCCGGCGGGACGAGGAGGTCTGGAACCTGGAGCTGCCGGAGAAGATCGGCGCTACAGACCCCCACTATGTGGCCAGCGTGTACTATCTCAACTCCATTGACATTGTGGCAAAGTCGGCAGAGCTGCTGGGGTATGAGCCGGAGGCCAAGGAGTACCGGGCGCTTTATGAGCGGGTGCTCACGGCCATAAGAGCCGAGTACATCACCCCCGCCGGGCGGCTGCTCTCCGACACCCAGACCGGCCTTGCCATGGGGCTACAGTTCGGCATCTGCCGTGAGGAGCAGAGGCCCCAGTTTTTAGAGCGGCTCTGCAAAAATCTTGAGAACCACAAGAACCACCTGACCACCGGCTTTGCGGGCACCCGGGTGCTGTGCAGGGCGCTGTCTGAGAACGGGCGGCACGATCTGGCGGGGAAGGTGTTCCTCAAGGAGGACTGCCCGGGGTGGCTCTACCACGTGAAGCTGGGCGGCACCACGGTTTGGGAGCTGTGGGACGGCGTGAACCCGGACGGCAGTTTCAACAAATTCGAGATGAACTCCCTGAACCAGTACGCCTACGCATCCATCGGCGAGTGGATGTACAAAGACCTGTGCGGCCTGCAGGCCCTGGAGCCGGGATATAAGCGCAGCCTTGTACGGCCCCGGCTCATTGAGGGCATCACGGAGCTTAGCGGCGGTATCGAGACAGTATACGGGCGGCTGGGGTGCAAAGTTATATGCAGGGATAAACTCTATCAAATCCACGTGGAGATACCCGCCAACACCACCGCCCTGGTCGACCTGCCCGAACAGGAGCCCAAGGAGCTGGGCAGCGGGAGCTATCATTTCGAGTATGCCACCGATGATGATTTCACCCGGCACAAGTACAATAAGGAGACGGTGTTCGGCGACCTTCTGAAGCACCCGGTGGGCTCAGCGCTGCTGAAGCAGTACGCCCCGGAGCTGCTTAGCAACGACCTGTTCATAACCTTCGCCGTCCGCAAGACCATCGAGGAAATTTCCGCTATGCTGCCCCCAGAGGCCATGCAGCTGATGGAGCTGGTGCTGGCTCAGTGCAACACGGCAGAGGAGAGCGGAGAAAAATAAAAGGAGGCAAAACCATGCAAAAGCAAACCTGGAACGACAATTGGAGCCTGCTGGGGCCCGGCGCAACCCCCATGATGGCCCTGTTCATGGGCGGGGCGGGAGCCGACCCGGTAGCCATCCCCCACGACGCCATGATACACGAGGAGCGTACCCAGTCCACCAAAAACGGCCACCAGACCGGCTTCTACCCCGGCGGCTGTTACACCTACACCAAAAGCTTCTTCGCCCCGGAGGATTGGCGGGATAAGACCGTCCAGATTGAGTTCGAGGGCGTGTATCAGAACGCCCGGGTGACCATCAACAGCGACTACGCCGGAGGCCACCCCTTTGGCTATGGGGAGTTCGCCGTGTGCGCCGACGATTTTCTCCGGTATGGCCAGGAGAACACCGTCACTGTTGTCGCCAACAACTCTGCCGAGGAGAACAGCCGCTGGTACTCCGGCAGCGGCATCTATCGGGATGTGAACCTGCTGGTGGGCAATAAGGTGCACATAGCCCGGAACGGCGTGCGAATCTCCACCCCGGACATCAGCCCAGAGCTGGCGGTGGTGCAGGTGGAGCTGGATGTGTGCAATATCAGCCGTGAAAAAGTGAAAACTGAGATCACGATCAAGCTCACCGGGCCTAACGGCAAGGCTGGGGCAACCAAGCTGCCGGTAACAGTTTTTGGCGGCGGCACCGAGCACGTCCGCACCCGCATAGAAGTGGAGAATCCCAGCCTATGGAGTTGCGAACAGCCCAACCTCTACACCTGCGCAGTTACGGTGTCGGCAGAGGGCGCTGTGCTGGACCAGGTCAGCGAGGCCTTCGGCATCCGCAGCCTGAGCCTGTCCGCCAGCCGGGGCCTGCGCATCAACGGCCAGGAGGTCAACCTGCGGGGGGCCTGCATCCACCACGACAACGGGGTCATCGGCGCGGCCACCTTCCCCCGGGCCGAGGAGCGTCGCATCGAAAAGCTGAAAGCGGCGGGCTTCAACGCCATCCGCATGTCCCACCACCCGGCGGGGCGGGCTTTGCTGAACGCCTGCGACCGGCTGGGTATGCTGGTGATGGACGAGCTCTCCGACTGCTGGACGCGCCCGAAAAACAACAACGACTATGCCGAAAAGTTCCCCTATTTTTGGCGGGACGATGTGGCCGCTATGGTCGCAAAAGACTTCAACCACCCCAGCGTGATTCTCTACAGCACCGGCAACGAAATTCAGGAGGCGGGCACGCCCAAGGGCGCGCAGCTGAACCGGGAGATTACGGTTGAGTTCCACCGGCTGGACAGCTCCCGCTACGTGACCGTAGGGGCCAACGGCCTGATGGCGGGCGCGCCCTGCATGGGGGAGATCATGTGCGAGATCACCGGCATGACCCCGGAGCAGATGGCGGCTCAGGCTCAGAGTCAGCAGCCCGGCTCCACAGCGGGAGCGGACGCGGCCAACGGCGCCACCGACATTATGAAAGGGCCTCTGGCCGATGCTTTCGCAAAGAGCTCGATTCTAACAGAGGTGCTGGATGAGTTCGCCTCGGTAACGGACATCACAGGCTACAACTACCTCACCGCCCGGCATGTGATGGAGCACGAGCTCAACCCCAACCGGGTGATTTTGGGCACCGAGACCCTGCCCAGCGACCTGGTGCGCCTGTGGGATATTGTGAAAAATAATCACCACGTCATTGGCGATATGACCTGGACAGGCTGGGACTATCTAGGCGAGGCTGGATCCGGCGTAACCTACTACGACGGCCGGCAGGGCTTTATGTCTAATTGGCCCATCAGCCTGTCGGGCATGGGCGACATCGACATTATCGGCAACCGCCGCTCGGTGAGCTACGTCCGGGAGATTGTTTTCGGCCTGCGCAAGGCCCCCTTTATTGCCGTAGAGCCGGTGGACCACTACGGCGACACTCCAAGTCAGACCGCTTGGCCCTGGAAGGACGAGCGCATTAGTTGGACTTGGCGGGGCTTTGAGGGCAAGCCCGCTGTTGTCAATGTTTACTCCGACGCGGAGGAAGTGGAGCTGTTCCTGAATGGGGAGTCCCTGGGCAGAAAGCCCGCCGGGGAGCGGAACGAATTTGCCGCCCGCTTCGAGACCACTTATCACCCCGGGGAGCTGAAAGCTGTCTGCTACCGAGGCGGTCAGGCGGCTGAGTGCGAGACTCTCTGCACGGCGGGGGAGCAGGTGCATCTGCATATTGATGCAGACCGTGAGACTCTGTCTGCTGACGGTGCTGACCTCTCCTACATCATGATCTCCCTCCGGGACGAGCACGGCCTGCTGAACCCTCAGGCGGTGGAGGAGGTCACCGTTGCCGTGGAGGGCGCGGGAGTGCTCCAGGGCATGGGCAGTGCCGATGTGGAGACCGGGAGCCGCTACGACTGCAATACCTGGCCGACCTTTGAGGGCTGTGTTCTGGCGGTGGTCCGGGCCGGGACGCAGCCGGGGGAGATCACCGTGAAGGTCAGCGGGGGCAGCGAGGAGAAGGAGGTGGCCCTTAGAGTCGTTTTACCCTGGCCATTTTTTCCAACAAGGGCATAGCGCCTATTGGTATCAATTTTTAAATTAAAATTGTCTAGGACCACCTTTTCCGTGCCAGGATACCGGAATCGCACATTGCGAAACTCGACCTTTTTCACATGTTTTACCAGAATGTTCTGCTTATCTGACTCTAGTTCTGATATGGCCTCAAATTGCTCCACATCTGCCATTAACTCCTGGCAACGGACAATCGTTTGTATAGCTGAGCAAAAAGCCCAGGAAAGTCCGGAGGTAAGAGCTAAGATTTCGCTAGATACAGCAGAAAAACCTCCGACTGTGACAGTACCATCTCGCACCCCAAACATTAGACTTAACATCATAAGCAGTCCACAAATTGTGATAATTGCACTTGACATCTTTACTCCA
>CAOKRG010000063.1 GCA_948471095.1 uncultured Oscillospiraceae bacterium | reverse complement strand
TTTTTGAAAGTTCTTAGAAAACTTTTTTCAAAAAGTTTTCTAAGCCGCCGGAGGCCCTCACACTCTGGTCGCCGCTAACGCGCAGGAGCCAGTAATGCGTATTTGGCCGCTGCCCGCCGGGATGAACAGGCTGTCTCCCGCCTGGAACTCCACCTGGTTTTCCGGGCCCTCCACCTTGCCGCCGCCCTCCATGACGATCAGGGAGAGGAAGGACTCCGGCCCCACCGAGAGGATCATTTCCCCCTCCACGGCCAGCTTGTCGGTGGTGAAGTACTTGCAGGAGGCCAGCCTCAAGCGCTGCCCTCCGGGCAGGGCCTCCGGGGCCTCTTTTCCTGCGGGCTCCGAGGGCGTCAGCCGGGAGACGGCCAGAGCCTTTTCAATGTGCAGCTCCCGGGGCTGGCCGTCCGCGCCCAGGCGGCCATAGTCGTAGACCCGGTAGGTGCAGTTGGAATTCTGCTGGATCTCGCAGATCAGAATGCCCGCCCCGATGGCGTGGATGGTGCCGGACTGGATGAAGAACACGTCCCCCGGGTGCACGTCCACCCGGTTGAGGACCTCCTCCACCGTGTTGTCCTCAATGCGCTGGCGGAACTCCTCTTGGCTGATCTCCTGGTTCACGCCGAAATAGAGGAAAGCCCCGGGCTCGCAGTCCATCACATACCACATCTCCGTTTTGCCGAACTCCCCTTCGTGCTCCAGGGCGTATTCATCGCTGGGGTGGACCTGGATGGAAAGGGCCTGCTTCGCGTCGATAAACTTGATGAGCACGGGAAAATTCTGGAACTGCCCGCAGTTTTCACCCAAAACCTCCGGGTGGGCCTGGAAGTACTCCCCCAGGGGCATGCCGTCATATTCGCCGCCGGAAAGGCGGCTCTGCCCGGTCGAATGGGTGGAGAGCTCCCAGCTTTCCGCCACCTTGTCGAAATCGCAGGGCTTGCGGTAGACGTCCCGCAGCTTTGTGCCGCCCCAGAGATAGTCCTTAAAGGCCGGGGTCAGTTTTTCAATTTTCATGTAGAAGCCTCCCGTATATTGTGATAGTGAATAACGCTCTCGAACATTCCTGCCTCCGGCGGCTTAAGAAACTTTCTGAAGAAAGTTTCTTAAGAATTTTCAAAGACTTTTACACGCTTTGTTGGGGCGGGAGGAGGAAGCTCCCCGCTCGGTTTGGGGCTGGCCGCTGCTTTGCGGCGTGTTTATTGGAGTATTACGGAGTGGCCTCCGGCGGGGAGGGGCTTTGGGTCTCGCCTTCGGCTCGGTCGGTTCGCAGCTTGTGTGCCACCGGCACACGCTCACCCCCCTCCACCCCCACCACTTGTAAAAAAGTGGACGAAACTTTTCCTGGTTCGCTGACCGGACTTTCCTTATCAACAAGTTTGGACACTTCTTTTTCCCTTTGCGCCTTGTCCTATTAACTAAATCACTCCGCCAGCACATCCAGCACCGCGCTGATCACGCCTCCCGCGTCCCCAATGCTGTTGTTGGTGTCCTCCACCACCACCGCAAAGGCGATGGGGTTCTCCACGCTGTCGCAAAAGCCCACCATCCAGCAGTTGGGGTCCTGGGTTTCGCCCACCTCGCCCGTGCCGGTTTTGGCGCATACGTTCAGCCCGCCGGGAAACAGGGAGTCGCCGTAATAGTTCTCCACATTGCTGCGCATCATGCTTTTCAGCGCCGCCGCCTCCACATGGCTCACCAGCTGCCGGTCTCCGGCGGTCAGGCCGGCAAAGAAGCCCGTGTCCCGGGTCAGCCGGGGCTGGACATACTCGCCCTCCCCCGCGATGGCCCCCATCAAGACCATCATGTGGTAGGGGTTGGCCAGCACCGTATATTGGCCGATGCCCGCCCAGCCCAGCTGGTTCGGGTCCGCGCCGGAAAGATGGGCCTCGCTCTGGGCAATCTCAATGGTGCTGAAATGCAGCGTCCGGTTAAAGCCCATTTCGGCCGCTTTCTTTTCCAGGGCCGCGCCGCCGACGTCATTGGCCAGCTTGGCGAAATACAGGTTGCAGGAATAGCCCAGGGCTCCGTATAGGTCCAGTTCCCCGTGCTCGCCCATGCAGGTGATGTCGCTGCCGCCGATCTCCTCCGCGCCCCAGCACGCATAGGTCCGCTCGCTCCAGCCGTCCGGCCACTTCTCCATAGCCGCGGCGGCAGTCACCAGCTTGAAGATGCTCCCCGGCGTGAAGGCGCCGGACAGGGTATTGTCCAGGTAAACGCCCTTATAGTCCTCGTTTCCCTCAATGTCCTCCGGGACGTTCTCCGGGTCGAAGGTAGGGGCGCTCACTTTGCAGAGGATGTCCCCGGTCTTGTAATTGTAGAAGATGGCCGCGCCATTATGGCCGTTTAGGGCCTCGTAGGCGGCGGCGCAGGCCTCCGCGTCCAGGGTCAGCTGCACCCGGTTCCCCAGGTGGTTGAGCACCGTGTCGTTCAGGCCGGTGATAAGATTGTACCCGGTCAGCTTGGCGCGCAGGGTGTACTGCACGCTGGTGCTGATGTATCCGGCGGAATCCCCCACCGTGTGGAGCAGGGCCCGGCGCAGGGTCTCGCTCTCGCCGTAGACCCGGCGGCCCTCCTGGGTCCCGGCCAGCACCACGCCGTCCCGGTCCGTGATCTCCCCCAGTTCCACCGTGGCGTCCTCATCGTAAATGTGGCCGTTATAGGGCTGCATGGCCCATTGGCTTCCGTGCGCGACCAGGCTGAAGCCCAGCCAGCCCACGCCGCCCAAAAAGGCGAAGAGCAGAATATAGAGCGCAAAGGAGCGGAATCCCACCGTTTTCATGGCATGTCACCTCGTTTTCGGGAGCGGGAATTGTTTCATAAGCAAGACAGCCCGTTAGGGGAGTGTCCAAAGGGCGAGTTTTTGATAAAGTAATACGGAGTGGCCTCCGGCGGCCAGGGTTTCACCCTGGACTGGACCAAACTTTTTGAAAAAAGTTTGGATCAAAAACTTTTACTGTTGCGCTTGGCGGGCTTTTCTCTTAACAAAACGCGCGTTTGGACACTCCCCCCGTTAGGAATAGATGTCCTCCATGTCCCCCGCCGGGGGCGCGGCGGGCCGGGGCCGCTGGGGCGGGGCTTCCGCGGGTTTGCGCCGCACAGGCGGCTGAGGCGGAACCTCCACAGGCCTCCGCCGGGCAGGCGGCTGCGGCGTAGCCTCCGGAGATTTCCGCCGGGCAGGGGGCGGGGGAGGAGCGGCCGCTCCGTGCCGCCCGGACCGGCGGGCCGCGTAGGTCCGCTCGTCCGAGGCCTTGAGGAACGCCAGCAGCCCCCACACCGAGGCCATGCTGGACCCGCCCGCGCTGATAAAGGGCAGGGTCACGCCCGTCAGGGGCAGCAGGTCCGTCACGCCGAACACGTTAAGGCAGGTCTGGAACAGCAGCATCCCCGCCGCCGCGCAGGCCCCAATGGAAAAGAAGGTGGACCGGCTCCGGGTCACGTCGCTGCGGGCATAGAGAATAAACAGGGCGATGGTCAGGATCACCAGAAAGCCCAGCAGCACGCCCTGCTCCTCGCAGAGCAGCCCAAAGGCCAGGTCGCTGTCCGCCGCGAAAACATACTTGAGGCAGCCCTTCCCCAGGCCGATGCCGAACAACCCGCCGCTGGCCATGTAGGTCATCACCCGGGTCTGCTGAATGCCGGAGTCATAGGGGTCCTCCCACACATGGCCCCAGGCGCTGAAGCGGTCCGCCACATAGGGCATAAAGGTCAGCACCAGAAACACGCCGAAGGCCGCGGCAGCCAAAATCAGCACGATGGTGCGCACGCTGCCCGAGCGCATGAAGGCGATGATCAAAAAGGTGGCGAAGAAGATCAGCGCCGCGCCCAGGTCCCGCATCAAAAAGAGAAAGCCCACGCAGGCCCCGGTGAACACCAGAAACTCCGTCATATTCTTCTTGGTCTGGAGCCTGTCCAGGGTGGAGGTGCCCACGAACACGAAAGCGATCTTGATAAACTCCGAGGGCTGGATGCTGAGAGGGCCGATGTAGATCCAGTTTTTCGCCCCGTGGGTCACGGTGCCCAGCACCAGGTTCAGCACGAACAGGCACAGAGCACCAATGCCGATGGGCAGGCGGAACCGGGCCACCCGGTCCATGTCGCCCATAAACCAGATGAGGAAGCAGAACAGCAGCACGCCCATGAGCAGCGCGGCCAGCTGGGTCTTCACGCCGTTTAGGTCAAAGCCCGCCAGCAGGTTGACGCCGATGCCCGAGAGCAGGTAGCCCACGGTCTCGATCTCAAAGCTGACCCGGTGCATGTACCCCATGGACCAAGCGAACAGCCCCCAGCCAATGAGGAACACCCCGGCCTCCGGCAGCAGGGCGGCGGGGTTAAACCCCTCTCCGGCAAAGCAGGCCTGAAAGGCCATGAGCACATGGCAGAGGGTGGCCACGAACATGAGCTTGAAGGGCGAAGCCGCCTCCCGCAGCAGGGAGGTGAAGATCCGCCGCTTCGGCGACGGGGCCTGGGCGGCGTTGCGCAGGGTGAGGGTAAAGTTTCCCAGGGTGATCCGGTCGCCGATGTTCACCAGCTTCCGGTCCTCCACCTTCCGGCCGTTGACGGCCACGCCCCCCTTTGAGCCGGTGTCGCAGATGAACCAACCCTCCTCCCGGCGCATGAACACCGCGTGGTCCCGGGAGACCGCCGCGTCCGGCAGGCAGAGGTCGCAGCTTTTGGCCCGGCCAATGGAGTTCTCCCAGTACAGCACGGGAAACTCCGCGCCGGAGGCCTCGTCCACCAGCATGACCACCGGGTCCCGCCGCCGCTGGCCGGACTTGAAGGAGGTGTAACACCGCCAGGATACATACAGGGCCAGCAGAGGCACGACCGCCCGGACGGCCAGCAGCGCCGCCGGCCCCACGCCGGTCTGCAGGAAATTCAAAATATCTTCCACAATTCCACCATTCCCTTTCCAGGCCCGGCCTATCGGATGGCTGCGACCTCCCCGGCCCGCTTGTAAATGGAGCCCTCCGGCACGGCCCCCCGCACCATGGAGAGGGGGTACACCCGGCTTCCCCGGCCAATGACCGTGCCCGGGTTCAGGACCGCCCCGCAGCCTACCTCCACCTGGTCGCCCAGCATGGCCCCGAACTTTTTAAGGCCGGTTTCCACCCGGCTTTCTCCGGCGGCTACCGTGACCGGCGTCTTGTCCTGCTTCACGTTGGAGGTGACGGCCCCGGCCCCCATGTGGGACTTGTACCCCAGAATGGAATCCCCCACATAGTTGTAGTGGGGTACCTGCACCTTATCGAAGAGGATCACGTTTTTCAGCTCCGTGGAGTTGCCCACCACGCAGCCCGCGCCCACCAGGGCATTGCCTCGAATAAACGCCCCGGGCCGCACCTCGGCCTCCGGGCCGATGACGCAGGGACCGGCGATGTAGTTGTTGGGGTAAATTTTCGCCGTCTTATGAATCCACACGTCCTCCCCGGCCCGTTCATAGTCCGAGGCCGGAAGCCGGGAACCCAGCTCCAAAAGAAACGCGCCGATCTGGGGCAGGGCCTCCCAAGGGTACCGGGCCTTCTCCAGCAGCGCCCGGGCGGCGGTGTGGGACAGGTCGAAAAGTTCTTCCGTAAAGAGACAGATGCTGCTCATACAAATACCTCCATAATCTATGCCGGCGGGGATGTTTTTGAGGAGTTTTACGGAGTGGGGTCTCGCCTGCCGGCTCGGTCGGGTCAGAACGCTTCCCACTGGGAAGCTTCCCCCTCCGGCGGGGAGGGGGCTTTGGGTCTCGCCTTCGGCTCGGTCGGGTCGCAGCTTGTGTGCCACCGGCACACGCTCCCCCCCTCCACCCCCGAGTTTATCCATCAGATAAACTCGTCCACTTCTTGAAAAAGTGGACAAAACTTTTACTGTCGCGCTCAGGAAGCTTTTTCTTTCCATAAATCCGGCGTTTCCCCGGCTTTCAAACAGGCTCTAGCCCACCGCCGTCTCGCCGAACATCAGCACGGTTTTGTCCAGGGCGTCCACCTGGTTCAGGTCGATCTGAAGCTCGCCCGTGGGGGTTTGGCGGATGTCCAGGGCGATGGTCACGTTTTGGTCCTGGTAGCGGACAGCCCCCAGCTGGGCCTGGCAGTATTCCAGCACCTTCTCCATGTAGAGCTGGTACGGGTCCACCTTGACCCCCGGCGTGGGCGCGGGAGTGGGGGCCGGCGTGGGGGTAGGCTCGGCCTCCTCTTCGTCCCAGTCTTCATCCTCATCCCCGTCCCCGGGCTCAAAGCCGTCCTGGCCCTCGCCCAGCACCCCTTGGGACGACTGGGACGCGTTGGCCGCCGAGGCCTCGTCCATGGCCTGGGTGCGCAGGTCGGAGAAGGTACCGGCCAAACCCGCGAAATTGGCGATGGGCGTGATCTCCACCTCGATGTAGTAGCCGGTCTCGATCTTCTGCTCTTCCTTCACCGTATACTTCGCCTGGTCAAAGGTCCGGCCCATAATGTCCTTCAGCCGCGCCAGCTGGTCCTCGTTGGGCGAGAGATTGTAGGCGTTGCAGAAGTTTACCGCCGCGTTCTCCACGGTGGTGGTGCGGTTCTGCTGGGCGATCTCCTCCGAGACGCCCGTCACGGCGATAAAACGGTCGTGGGCGTTGTGGTAGCTGCTGTCCAGCAGGGCCTCGATGTAGCCGGACACGTCATAATCGCCAAAGCCCGCATCCGGCAAGGCACAGCCGCCGCAAAGCAGCGCCAGCACCGCGCACAGGGCCCCAACGGCCCGCCTTTTCCATGCTCTCATGTTACATCTCCCCATTCCTTCCTTAAGGAACTTTTTTGAAAAAAAGTTCCTTAAGAATCTTCAAAAAACTTTATCTCGTGACGCGGGGTGGAGGGAGAACACCAGGTGCTCATTTTGGGGCTTGCTCCTTCCGCCAGCCCGGTCAAACCTCCCGGCAGCTTAAGAAACTTTTTTGGAAAAAAGTTTCTTAAGAATCTTCAAAAAACTTTTACGTTGTGGCGCAGGGTTTGATGAGAACACTGTGTGCTCATTTTGGAGCTTGCTCCTTCCTCTGGCCCGGTCAAACCATCCGGCAGCTTCTCGCCTGCGCGTTATCCGTGCTCACCCCTACCACTAACCCAGCGACCGGAGGGAGCGCCCCGCAGATTTGCCAGCGGGGGCACCCCGCTATCCGTGCTTACTCCTACCGCTAACCCAGCGACCGGAGGGAGCGTCCCGCGGATTTGCCAGCGGGGGCGCCCCGCTACGCTTGACGGCCGCAGCATTTTTTGTATTTTAGGCCGCTGCCGCAGGGGCAGGGGTCGTTGCGGCCGGGTTTTTTGGCTTTCTGTATGGGCTGCTTCTTCACTTCCTTGCCGGCGGCGGCTCCCGTGCCGGTCTCCTTGGCCACCTGCTCCCGCTGGGGGGCCTCCTTGGCGCGCAGGCGCACGGTCAGCACCATTTTGGCCGTGTTCTCCCGAATGGCCGCGATCATGCTGTCGAACATCTCGAAGCCCTCCAGGCGGTATTCCACCACCGGGTCCTGCTGGGCATAGGCCCGCAGGCGGATGCCCTCTTGAAGCTGCTCCATGGCGTCGATGTGGTCCATCCACTCCTGGTCCACGCTCTTGAGCATGACCACCCGCTCCACTTCCCGCATAATGGGCGGGGTAAAGGCCTCCTCCCTCTGCTGGTACAGGTCCTGGGCCTTTTGGAAAATCTCGTTTTTCACAAACTCCGGGTCCAGTTCCTCGATCTCCTTGGCGTTGTAGTCCAGGTCCTCCCCGCCGATGAGCCAGCCCATGTAGTGCTCCCGCAGGCCCGGTAGGTCCCAGTCGTCGTGGGGGACGTTCTCCGGCAGGTACTGCTTCACATTGGCCTCAATGGCTTCCTCGATCATCTTGAGGATGGCGGGCTTCATGTCCTCGCCGTCCAGCACCTGGTCCCGCTGGCCGTAGATGATCTGCCGCTGGGTGTTCATCACCTCGTCGTATTGCAGCACGTTTTTGCGGATGCCGAAGTTCCGGCTCTCCACCCGGCGCTGGGCGCTTTCGATGGAGTTGGAAACCATGCCCGCCTCGATGGGCACATCGTCCTCGATTTTCAAGCGGTCCATCATGGCGGAAAGCCGCTCGCCGCCGAAAAGACGCATCAGGTCGTCCTCCAGGGAGATGTAGAACCGGCTCTTGCCCGGGTCCCCCTGGCGGCCGGAACGGCCCCGCAGCTGGTTGTCGATGCGGCGGCTCTCGTGGCGCTCGGTGCCGATGATGTAGAGCCCCCCTAGCGCCTTGACCTCTTCGGCCTCCGGGGCGATCTCGGCCTCGTATTCCCTGTTAAGCCGGGCAAAGGTCTCCCGGGCCTCGATAATTTCCGGGTCCTCCGTGTGGCTGAAAGCCGTGGCCTCCACCAGCAGCTCCTCGCTGTAGCCCTTCTTGCGCATTTCGGCCTTGGCCATAAACTCCGCGTTGCCGCCCAGGCTGATGTCCGTGCCGCGGCCGGCCATGTTGGTGGAGATGGTCACGGCCCCCTTGCGGCCCGCCTGGGCCACGATTTGGGCCTCCTTCTCGTGGAACTTGGCGTTGAGCACCTCGTGCTTCACGCCCCGGGCTTTCAGCAGCTTGCTGAGCATCTCGGACTTCTCAATGGTGATGGTGCCCACCAGCACGGGCTGGCCCTTTTGGTGGTGCTCCACAATGTCCTCAATCACAGCCCGGTATTTAGCCTCGGCGGTTTTGTATACCACGTCCGGGCAGTCCTCCCGGATCATGGGCCGGTTGGTGGGGATCTCCACCACGTCCAGCTTGTAAATTTCAGAGAATTCCTCCTGCTCGGTCATGGCCGTGCCGGTCATGCCGGAGAGTTTTTCATACATGCGGAAATAGTTCTGGAAGGTGATGGTCGCCAGGGTCTTGCTCTCCCTTGCCACCTGGACCCCTTCCTTGGCCTCAATGGCCTGGTGCAGCCCCTCGTTGAAGCGGCGGCCGTACATCAGGCGGCCCGTGAACTCGTCGACGATAATGACCTCGCCGTCCTTGACCACATAGTCCTGGTCCCGGTGCATGATGCCCCAGGCCCGGATGGCCTGGTTTACCCGGTGCTGGATAAGGATGTTGTCCGAGTCGGTGAGGTTTTCCAGGTGGAAGAATTCCTCGGCCTTTTTCACGCCCTGGCGGGTAAGGGAGCAGGTCTTGAGCTTCTCGTTGACGATGTAGTCGTACCCGGCGTACAGCTCGTCGTTGTCCTCCTTCTGGTCGGTCTCCTTCACCCGGACGGGCTTGAGGCCCCGGGCCAGGGTATTGGCCTGCTGGTAGACAATGTCAGCCTCGGCGCCCTGGCCGGAAATAATAAGAGGCGTGCGTGCCTCGTCAATGAGGATGGAATCCACCTCGTCCACAATGGCGTAGTGGTGGCCCCGCTGTACCTTGCGGTCCTTGTAGATCACCATGTTATCCCGCAGGTAGTCAAAGCCCAGCTCGTTGTTGGTGCCATAGGTGATGTCGCAGGCGTAAGCGGCTTTTTTGTCCTCGGAGCTCATGCCCGTCAGGGCCAGGCCCACCGTAAGGCCCATAAAGTTGAACACCCGGGCCATCATCTCCCCCTGGTACTTGGCCAGGTACTCGTTGACGGTGACAACGTGCACCCCCTGGCCGGAAAGGGCGTTCAGATAGGCGGGCAGGGCCAAGGCGAAGGTCTTGCCCTCGCCGGTCTTCATTTCGGCGATGCGGCCCTGGTGCAGAATGACGCCGCCCTGAATCTGCACCGGGAACAGGCGCTTTGAGAGCACCCGGTCCATGGCCTCCCGGCAGGCGGCAAAGGCCTCGGGCAGAATGCCGTCCAAGGTCTTGCCCTCTTCCAGCAGCTTGCGGAAGCGGGGAGTTTCGGCCTTAAGGGCCGCGTCGTCCATCTTGCGGTATGTCTCCTCCAGGGCCAGCACCCGGTCCACCTGGGGCTGAATGCGCTTGAGCTCCCGCTTGCTGTAGTTTCCAAACAGTTTCGTCAAGATATTATTCGCCATTTACCGTCCCTCTTGTATCTTTTATTCTCTATCTTCCCTTAAGGAACTTTTTGAAAAAAGTTTCCGGCTTCATGGAAGATGAAGTCGCAGAATCTTCAAAAAATTTTACGTTGTGACGCGGGGGTTGAGGAGTCCGCTGTGCGCTCATTTTGGGGCTTGCTCCTTGCCCGGCCCAGCCAAACCTTCCGGCAGCTTCTCCCCTGCGCGTTGGCTCAGCCCGCTCCTACCACAGACCCGGCGGCCGGAGGGAGCGCAAGTTGGCGCTTGCCAACTTGCCGTCACGCCGCTATTATAACATGAGGGCGGGGGAAATTGCAAGACAGGCCATAGTTTGTTTACATTTGCCGCCATACGAGGCGGTTTCCGACACGCTCCGCCCAAAAGCCTGCCGGAGCAAGCGCTACCGCTTCCATGCGCTTTCACGCATCGGGAGCTGACGTATTATAAGGATAGATCCGCTTTAAGTTTTGGCCGCATTTTTGCGAGGCAAAAACGAGCGCTTCGCGCGAAGGGCAAAAACTCGCAATGTACGCCTTGCGTACATTATAGCATGAATTTCAGATCTGCACAAGGCAATGAAAAGCAGTATTTTCAAGGGTTCGCTGAATTATCTGCTTTACTCAAACAAGGTAAAATCGGCTCTGGTAGTGACAAATAAGTATCACGTTTTCTGGGTGTCTCGGTTATAAAGCACCTGTGCCAATTCCTGCCGGGTTACAGGGCTTTGGGGCCGAAACTTGCCGTTCCCATCACCTACCATAACGACCCCGCTGTAAGGGACTATCTGCTGGACTATTTTGTAGATAAAATTTTTGTCTACGATGATACAATCGTTTTGACTGCGTGGTATGGGGATGGCAAGAAAGAAATTATGTGGGGGAATATTGATTTCAAAATCAAGAAAGAGCGAAAACGTAAAAAAAGTTCGAGTGCTTCAGGCTTGGCTCCACCAAGGTACACCAAAGAAAGCGGCCAATTTCTAAGGAAATTGGCCATTTTCTTGCTTTTCCTTTTTTGGTTTACAAAACGGCGCGAAAATTTCTCCTATTACTAATCTATTACTAATGAATTCTCCCCCCCTTTTTGGGCCCTACAGGGCATCTGTGATCCGGCGCAGGTCTTCAAAATTGACGTCCTGATAGTGGCGCAGCATTTCGGTGCTGGTGTGGCCCATGAGTTCCAGCTTGTCTTTGTCCGGGGCCTCGACCCGCTTCATCAGGGTAGCGAAGGTGTGGCGGCAGGAATGCGGCGTGTACTTCTTGCGGTTAACTCCATCCACCAGCTCCGTGGGGTTTTCAACGCCGCAGTCATCCAGAACCTGGTAGAAAAGGGCGCGGTACTTTTTGATACCCATGGCCGCTCCGTCTTCCCGGCAGAAGACTGGGCCCGAAAGCTTGCGGGCTGTTAGGCTTTAGGAGCGCCGCGAGCGTGTTCTCCGAGGCCGTCGGGCTCGCCGCGTAAAATATTTTATAGTTTTTTCGCATAAAAGATTTTGCAATTTCCAGCCTTAACCTTATGTAACTCGGCAAATGGTGGCAAAGCCTTGATTTTCAGGCGTTTCCGCCATTTGCCGTTCGGGAGAGTTTTTTGCATATCTCGGCGTATCCCGGCGTGACTTTGCGCTGAAACGTAGTACGGAAGTAGTAAAAGCGGCCTGCCGCTCCTGTTTTACTACTTTACTACGCAGCCAGCCGCTCCATCTCCGCCTTTACGGAACAGGCATCAACATGGGTGTAGTAGTCCAGCGTCATGGTGATGTTGGCGTGGCCCATGATGT
>CAOKRG010000062.1 GCA_948471095.1 uncultured Oscillospiraceae bacterium | reverse complement strand
GGTCCAGCGGCACGCTGGTTCGCGGGCGGCTAAACTAGACGATACCACCAAGCCCACACACGCGTGTGCCCGCCGCTAGGCGCGCGCGGCCAGCTTCATGCCCTTGATGCGAAGCGGAAAAGGGCGGAGCTGGCCGCGCGGAAATAATCTACCTGGGCGGGCGGGTGGGTGCACCAAGCTGGCGGGGCAACGGCCAGCTCCGCACCCGGCGGTGGGCACACGCGCAACTTGGCTTGGGGGTATGCGATAGCTTAGCCGCCCGCGAGAGGGCTTAACGCTAAGGCCAGTTATCTAGACTACTTGTTCACCTACAGCCCATTCGCGGCCAGCTAAGCTAGATGATACCTCCAAGCCCGCACGCGCGTGTGCCCGCCGTTAGGCGCCGGCTAAAAAGGCGAGGGTGTGGATGAGGAAGCAGAGCCCCAGGCCGCAGACTGTGGGAATCGCCACGGCCAGGGCCGTCCATTTCCAGCTTTGGCTCTCCTTCCGAATGGTCATGCAGGTGGTGGAGCAGGGCCAGTGCATCACCGAAAACACAATGGTGCAAAGGGCCGTCACCCAGGTCCAGCCGTTTTCCACCAGCAGGGCCCGCAGGGCCATGGGGTCCGAGAGCTCTGTGAGGCTCCCCTGGGAGAGGTATGCCATGATGATCAGCGGAATGACGATCTCATTGGCGGGCAGGCCCAGGATGAAGGCCAGCAGAATTACCCCGTCCAGGCCGAAGAGCCGGGCAAAGGGGTCCAAAAACCCAGCGCAGTGGGCCAAAAGGGAGGCCCCCTCCACCTGGACGTTGGCCATGAGCCAGATGACCAGCCCCGCCGGAGCGGCTACCGCCGCCGCCCGGCCCAGCACAAAGAGGGTCCGGTCGAACACAGAGCGGACGATCACCCTGCCGATCTGGGGGCGGCGGTAGGGGGGCAGCTCCAGGGTGAAGGAGCTGGGGGTCCCTTTCAGCAGCGTGGCGGAGAGGAGCTTGGAGACCGCAAAGGTCATCAGCAGCCCCAGGCCGATGACGCCCACCAGCAGCGCCGCCGAGAGCACCGAGGCCCCAAAGCCCCCGGCCGCGCCCAAAAAGAACAGGGAGATCAGCGAGATGAGCATGGGCAGCCGCCCGTTGCAGGGAATGAAGTTGTTGGTCAGCATAGCGATCAGCCGCTCCCGGGGGGAGTCGATGATGCGGCACCCCACCACCCCGGCGGCATTGCACCCGAAGGCCATGCAGGTGGTCAGGGCTTGCTTTCCGCAGGCCCCGCAGCACTGGAAGCAGCGGTCCATGTTGAAGGCCACCCGGGGCAGGTAGCCCAGGTCCTCCAGCAGCGTAAACAGTGGGAAGAAGACCGCCATAGGCGGCAGCATCACCGCCACCACCCAGGCCAGGGTTTTATACATGCCGTCCCAGAGCAGCCCGGTCAGCCACTCCGGCGGGCCCA
Organism: uncultured Oscillospiraceae bacterium; assembly: GCA_948471095.1. Classification (GTDB taxonomy): domain Bacteria; phylum Bacillota; class Clostridia; order Oscillospirales; family Acutalibacteraceae; genus Acutalibacter. The sequence goes on along the minus strand of CAOKRG010000062.1, from coordinate 11,070 downwards.
GGGACGCGAAGCCCTCCCGCAGCCGGTCCCCCAGCCAGAAAAGCCCCTGGCTCAGCAGCTGGGAGGGCACGTTGGCCCCCGCGATGGTCAGCCAAAAGACCAGCAGAAGCAGAAGCAGCATAATGGGGAATCCGGTCAGGGGGCTGGTGAGCAGCCGGTCCAGCTTCCGGTCCCGCTGGCTGTAGCCGCCGCCCGTGCGGGTAACGGCCCGGGCCAGCTCCTCCGCCCGGCCCACCAGGCTGGCGGCAATCTGGTCCCGGACCTCCTCCAGCCCTCCGGCCTCCCGCAAGACGTCCCGGACCTCCGGGTCCTCCATGGGGTCCCGGCCCAGCTCCCTGGCCAAGGCCTGGTCCAGGCTTCCGCCGCTGTCCAAAATCCGCAGCGCCAGCCACCGAGCCGGCACCTTCCCCCCGGCCAGCCGTTCCGCCGCGGGCAGAAGCCGCCCAATAAGCTCCTCCAGCCGGGGGCCATAGTTCACCAGGGGCCGCTCCCTTTGGGGCAGGGGATGGGCGCACAGACGCGCCGCCTGGTCCATCAGCTCCCCCAGGCCCTCTCCTTCCCGGGCGGACGTTCCCACCACCGGGACCCCCAGCAGCCGGGAGAGCCGTGGGAGGTCCACGGACACCCCCTTGCGCCGGGCCTCGTCCAGCAGGTTGACGCAGACCGCCCCGTTGGGCTCCAGCTCCAGCACCTGCAGGGCCAGGTTCAGGTTGCGCTCCAGGCAGGAGGCGTCGCACACCACCACCGCGCAGTCCGCCCCGCCGAAGCAGAGGAAGTCCCGGGCTGCCTCCTCCTCGGCGGAGTGGGACAGCAGCGAGTAGCACCCCGGCAGGTCCGCCAGTACGTAATCCTTTTCCTTATGCCTGCAATGCCCCTGGGCTGCGGCCACGGTCTTTCCGGGCCAGTTTCCTGTGTGCTGCCGCATTCCGGTTAAGGCGTTGAACACGGTGGATTTCCCCACGTTGGGGTTTCCGGCCAAGGCTATGGCCCGTTCCTCCGGGCTCCGCCTTTGCAGGGCCAGCCCGCCGCCCGCCGCGCCCAGTCCAGTGGAATCCTTAGTAAGCCCCATATCCAGCCTCCTGAGTCCGGGCCATGCCTTCGCCCTGGCGCTCTTTTTCCTTGGCGGCAAAGGGCCACCCCGTCCGGATGTCCTGGGCGTCCTTCTCCCGCAGGGCGATCACCGCCCCCCGGATCAAATAGGCCTGCGGGTCGCCCAAGGGGCTTTTATACAGACACTCCACCACGGTGCCCGGAATAACCCCCAAGTCCTGAAACCGCCGCCTCATGCCCCCTGCGCCCTCCAGGCCCGTCACCCGCGCGGCCTGCCCCGGCTTCAGGCTGGAAAGCAGATTCTCCTGATACATAAATGGATCAACTCCCGAATAGTTTTAGCCAAAGGAAAGTTTCTTTCCCACCCCCACCATATTCAAGTTGTCCCCCAAACGTTCCACGCCTAGCGGCGCACCTGGCGGTGGGCACACGCGCAACTTGGCTTGGGGTAATGCGTCAGGTTAGCCGCCCGCGAGGCAGCGTGACGCTGCACCCACACGCGCGCCTAGCGGCGGGCACACGCGCAACTTGGCTTGGAGGTACATCAAAGCTTAGCCACCCGCGAATGGACTGGGTGGGTAGGAGCTACTACCCCTCAGCCCATTCGCGGGCGACACGGCTAGATGATACCGCCAAGCCCACACGCGCGCCTGGCGGCGGGCACACGCGCAACTTGGCTTGGGGTAATGCGTCAGGTTAGCCGCCCGCGAGAGGGCTTAACGCTAAGGCCGGCCAACCAGGCCGCTGTCCACCCACAGCCCCTTCGCGGGCAACTAAACCAGCGTATACCCCCAAGCTGGCACGCGCGTGACGGTCCAGCGGTACGCTGGTCGCGGGCAGCTTTGCTAGATGATACCACCAAGCCCGCACGCGCGTGTGCCCACCGCTAGGTGTGCCCACCGCCAGGTGTGGAAGGAGGAGATGGTATGGAGGCTGATGGCTTTTACACGTTGAAGGGATACAATCTCATGGAGCATGGCCTGCTCACCGCCGCCATGGAGGACTATCTGGAAATGATCTACCGTATGCAGGGCCAGGAGGAGGGGGTGGTGCGGGTCTCGGCCCTGGCGCTGGCCCTGCATGTCAAACCCTCTTCGGCCTCCAAAATGGCCGGCCAGCTCCGGGCCCGGGAGCTGATCCTCTTCCCCCGCTATGGATACATCACCCTGACCGGCACGGGCCGGCGGCTGGGGGAATACCTGCTGCTGCGGCACCAGCTGGTGCACCGGCTGCTGTGCCGAATCAACGGCACCCAAAACGAATTGGAGGAATGCGAGAAGATCGAGCACTTCCTCTCCCCCCGGACCGTGGAGAACCTGGAACGCTTTTTAAAGGAGCTCTAAGCCCCCAAATTTCCGCTTGCTTTTTTCCGCGCTTCATGCGACAATAGGGGCAATTAATCCCATTTTTTACAAAAACAGGAGGAAGTTTAACATGAAGCTGATAATCGAGTTTAAAGAGTTCATTTCCCGGGGCAATGTGGTGGATATGGCTGTGGGCGTCATCATTGGCGGGGCTTTCACCGGGATCGTCAATTCCCTGGTAAACGACCTTTTTATGCCCGTGCTGGGCCTGCTGACCGGAGGCGTGAATTTTTCCGCCCTCTGCGTCCAGATCGGGCCCGGAGAGGAGGATGTGCTGCGCTACGGCGGCTTTCTTGCCGCTGTGGTGAATTTTCTTCTCATCGCCCTGGTGCTGTTCCTGCTTGTGAAAACGTTCAACCGGTTCCGCCGCAAGAAGGAAGCCCCCGCCCCCACGGCCAAAACCTGTCCCTACTGCCACACGGAAATCCCCCTGGCCGCCACCCGCTGCCCCCACTGCACCTCCCATCTGGGAGAGAACGCCTAGCGGCGCACCTGCGGTGGGCACACGCGCAGCTTGGCTTGGGGGTACACGAAAGCTTGCTTGGTTGCCCGCGAGAGGGCTTAGCACTAAGGCTGGCTAGCCAGGCCTCTGTCCACCCACAGCCCATTCGCGGGCAACTAGACTAGCGTATACCCCCAAGCTGGCACGCGCGTGACGGTCCAGCGGTACGCTGGTCGCGAGAGGGCTTAGCACTAAGGCTGGCTAGCCAGGCCTCTGTCCACCCACAGCCCATTCGCGGGCAACTAGACTAGCGTATACCCCCAAGCTGGCACGCGCGTGACAGTCCAGCGGTACGCTGGTGAAAGAAAACACTTGCGCCTGGCCCCGCTTTGTGGTATAGTTAACCCAGCTCAAAAGGAGCGAAGGCTTTTGAATGAACCAAGCGGCGCCGCCGGCAGGTTTTCATCCGGCAGGGCGGGCCCGCGGGGTTTGTTCTGCCTATTTTTAGGGGATATCCCTTTAGTTGTGGGAAAGGAACGTGCAAAAAAACATGAGAATTGTCATAGTGGGCGACGGCAAGGTGGGTTCCGCCTTGACGGTCCAGCTGGCAAAAGAAGGCCACGACGTTGTGGTCATTGACAGCAACAAGCTGATTTTGGCCGAGGCCCAGCAGTCCCTGGACGTAAATGTGGTCCATGGCAACGGGGCCACCATCCGGATACAGAACCAGGCCGGCGTGGGGGAAAGCGACCTGCTCATTGCCGCCACCTCCGCCGATGAGACCAACCTGCTCTGCTGCATCACCGCCCACAAGCTGGGCTGCGCTCATACCATCGCCCGGGTCCGGGACCCGGAATATTACAACCAGCTGTACGACTGGAAGGCCGACCTGGGCCTCTCCATGATGATAAACCCCGAGCTCTCCACCGCCAGCGAGATCTTCCGGCTGCTGCAATACCCCTCCTTCCTCCGGCGGGACACCTTTGCCAAGGGTCGGGTGGAGATTGTGGAGGTGGAGCTAAAGCCGGACAGCCCCCTGGACGGCTGCATGCTCTACGACTTCATCAAGCGGGTCAAGGTCCAGGTGCTGGTGTGCGCCGTTCAGCGGGGCAGCCAGGTGTATATTCCCGACGGCGGCTTTCAGCTGCGGGCCGGAGACCGCCTGCACGTCACCGCCCCTTCCGGCAATTTGGCCAAGCTCATCCGCAACCTGGGAATCGCCCAGCGGAAGATCCGGGACGCGATGATCATCGGCGGAAGCCGCATCGCCTACTATCTGGCCGCCGAACTGCTGAAAAGCGGCGTGGGGGTCAAGCTGATTGAAAAGGACCCAGCCCGCTGCGCCGAGCTCTCCGAGCTGCTGCCCAAGGCCACGGTGATCTATGGCGACGGCTCCGACCGGAACGTGCTGGACACCGAGGGCCTGGCCCAAACCGACGCGGTGGTCACCCTGACGGACTTTGACGAGGAGAACCTGATCATCTCCATGTACGCCAACTTCCTGGGCATCTATAAGGTCATTACCAAAATCAACCGCACCGAGTTCAACGAGGTTTTGACCGGCAAGGGCATCGACTGCGCCGTGAGTCCCAAGGACCTGTGCTGCAGCGGCATTGTCCGCTATGTGCGGGCCATGGGCAACCGCAAGGGCGGCTCCGTCACAGCCCTGCACCGCATTGTGGAGGACAAGGTGGAGGCCCTGGAATTCCAAATCGGCAAAAACCTGCCCTACCTGGGCCAGCCCTTAATGAAGCTGCGCCTAAAGCCCGGCACCCTCATCGCCTGCATCAACCGGCGGGCCAAGACCATCATCCCCAGCGGCGGCGACACCATCGAGGCCGGGGATTCCGTAATCGTGGTGGCCGGGGCGGACCGGGCCATCCAGGACTTCAGCGACGTCTTCGCGGACTGAGGGCAGGGATATGAATCATAGAATGATACTGCGGTTAATCTGCTATATTCTCCGGGTGGAGGCGGTGTGCCTGCTGCCCTCCCTGGGCGTCTCCCTTTTCCGCGGCGAGGCCCAGGCCGCCTGGGGCACGGGGATCACCATCGCCCTCTCCGGCGTTCTGAGCCTTGCCTCCTTCCTCTTCCCCCCCAAGGACAAGCAGATTCTGGCCCGGGAGGGGTTCTTGAGCGTGGCCCTGTGCTGGGTGGCGGTTTCCCTGGTGGGGGCGCTGCCTTTCTTTCTGGGCGGGGCCATTCCCAGCTATATCGACTGCCTCTTCGAGACGGTTTCCGGCTTCACCACCACCGGGGCCAGCATCCTAACGGAGATCGAGGGCCTGCCCCTGGGCCTTTTATACTGGCGCAGCTTCACCCACTGGCTGGGCGGCATGGGCGTGCTGGTCTTTCTGCTGGCCGTGATGCCCATGGGCAAGGGGCGCAACTCCCTTCTGCACGTAATGCGCGCCGAAAGCCCCGGCCCCCAGGTGGACAAGCTGGTACCCAAGCTGCAAAACAGCGCCAAAATTCTTTACGCCATCTACATCGGCCTCACCCTTTTGCAGGTGGCCTTCCTGCTGGCCGGGGGCATGCCCCTGTTCGACTCCCTGACCACCGCCTTCGGCACGGCGGGCACCGGCGGCTTCTCCATCAAAAACGACAGCCTGATGAGCTACAGCCCCTACCTGCAGGGGGTCTGCACGGTGTTTATGGCCCTGTTCGGAGTCAATTTCAGCATTTTCTACCTGCTGCTTCTGCGGCAGTTCCATAAGGTGCTGCACAACCAGGAGCTCTGGCTCTACTTGGGCGTGATGGCGGCCAGCATCGCGGTGATTACCTGGGACATTTTCTCCCTGTACCAGGGGGTGGGCGAGGCCCTGCACCAGGCGGCGTTCCAGGTGTCCTCCATTATGACCACCACGGGCTTTGCCACGGCCGACTTCAACCAGTGGCCCGCCCTCTCCAAAACCGTGCTGGTGGTTCTGATGTTTATGGGCGCCTGCGCCGGGTCTACCGGAGGCGGCATCAAGGCCGCCCGGGTTCTGCTGCTGTGCAAGTCCGGCCGCCGCAGCGTAAAGCGGATGCTCCGGCCCCGCTCCGTGGCCCAGGTCCATATGGACGGCCAGACCGTGGAGGAGGACGTGATTCAAAACACCCACAGCTACCTGGCCCTCTACCTGGCCATAACCGTGGCCTCCACCCTGCTTGTGGCCCTGGACGAGTTCTCTTTGGAGACCAACGCCACGGCGGTCATCGCCTGCCTGAACAACATCGGCCCGGGCCTGGACATGGTGGGCCCCATGGGCAATTTCAGCCAGTTCTCCCCCCTGAGCAAGCTGGTGCTCACCTTCGACATGCTGGCGGGGCGGCTGGAAATCTTCCCCATGATCATGCTGTTCCTGCCCATGGCCTGGCGGCGGGGATGAGGGACAGCCCACAAAAACAAAACAGAAGCGCCCCTTCTCCCGCGCGGGAAAAAGGGGCGCTGTCTTTATATTTGAAATAAGCCGCAGGGGGGCTTTTGGGAGTGTCCAAACGCGTGTTTTATACGGGGAAAGCTTCCTGAGCGCGACAGTAAAAGTTTCGTCCACCTTTACAAGAGGTGGACGAGTTATCCGTCAGATAACTCGTGGGTTCTTAGGGACAACGTCCCTAAGCCGCCGGAGGCCTTCTAATACTTCTATAACAATGCCCTTTGGACACTCCCGGGCTTTTGCGGTCAGGAAATTTTCGCGTGCTGGCGGCGGTACTGGTCGTTATCCTTGCGTTCCAGGTCGCTCTGGGCCCGCTTCAGCTGGCGCTCCAGCCGCTCCCGCTCCGGACCCTGGGCGCGGTCCGCCTGGCTTTGCAGGTCCTCCACCTTTTTCCGCGCCCGCTCGATCTCCCGGTCCACATCGTCCGTGTCCGTCACCGTCACGTTGGAAACCTCCTTCTCCGAGGCTTCCTCCGGCTGGTCGAAGTTCACCTTAGGCCCGTCCTCCCCCGGCTCCATCCAGTAGCGGCCAAAGGCCTTTGCGGGCTCCCGAGGCGCGTATTCGTCCGGGGCCTGGTAGAAGGAGCTCTGCTCCGCAGCCTCCACCGGCTTCTCCTGGAGCGGCCGCTTGGCCTCCTGGGCCGCTTGGGCCCTTTGCGCCTGCCCTGCCGCCAGGTCCGCGTTGATCTGATTTCTCACTGGGTTCACCTGCATGCAACTGCCTCCTAGCCTTCTGGTTTTTTATAATGATACTCCGGGGCGCAAAATTTGTCAAGGAGCGCAACGATAAAAGTTTCGTCATTCTCGACTGCCGTCTCGGTCGGCGAGACGAACGAAACTTTTGATGTTGCGCTCCGTTAGCTTTCTTATTTCGCCACCAGGTTCACCAGCTTGCCCGGCACGTAGATCTCCTTCACCAGGGCTTTGCCCGCGATTTCCTCCGCCACCCTGGGCTCCGCCTTGGCCAGGGCAATGGCCTCCTCCTGGGAAATATCCGCCGGCACGTTCAGCCGGGCCCGGACCTTGCCCTTGACCTGCACTACGATCTCAATGGTGCTCTCCTTGGTCTTCTCCGGGTCGAACTGGGGCCAGGGCTGCTGGCAGGCCATGCCTTCGCCCAGGCCGCAGGCGGCCCACATCTCCTCGGTGACGTGGGGCGCGAAGGGGTTCAGCAGCAGCGTGAAAAGACGCAGCTCCTCTTTGGTGACGCCCGGCTGGGCGGTGATCTCGTTCATCAGGGCCATCAGCGCCGCGATGGCCGTGTTGAATTTCAGGTTTTCCGTGTCCTCGCCGACCTTCTGGATGGTCCGGTGGAACGCTGTTTCCAGCTGGGGCCGCAGCCCCCCGTCCAAAAGATTGTCCCGCAGGCTCCAATACCGGTCTACCAAGCGGCGGCAGCCCTTCACCCCGGCGGTGCTCCAGGGGGCGGCTTTCTCAAAGTCGCCCACAAACATCTCATACAGGCGCATGGTGTCCGCGCCGTACTCCTCCACAATGTCGTCCGGATTGATCACATTGTTCAGCGACTTGCTCATTTTCACAATGGGATGGTTGGCCATCTCGCCGTACTTTTCCACCAGCGCCGCCTGGGCCCCCTTCTCGCTGCCGAACTCCTCCACCATCCGCCTCTGCTCCTCCTCGGGCAGGTTTTGGAAGCTGTGGGGGTTGAAGCCCAGAATCATGCCGTGGCTGGTGCGCTTCCCATAGGGCTCGGCAGTGGGCACCACGCCGATGTCATAGAGGAACTTGTGCCAGAACCGGCTGTAGAGCAGGTGCAGGGTGGTGTGCTCCATGCCGCCGTTGTACCAGTCGATGGGCGACCAGTAATCCAGAGCCTCCTTGCTGGCCAGAGCGTCCGGATTGTGGGGGTCCATATACCGCAAAAAGTACCAGGAGGACCCGGCCCACTGGGGCATGGTGTCGGTCTCCCGCTGGGCGGGGCCCCCACAGCGGGGGCAGGTGGTGTTCACCCAATCCGTCATGTGGGCCAGGGGGGATTCCCCTGTGTCCGTGGGCTCGTAGCTGTCCACCTGGGGCAGGCGCAGGGGCAGCTCGCTCTCCGGGATGGGCTGCCAGCCGCACTTCTCGCAGTACACCATGGGGATGGGTTCGCCCCAGTACCGCTGCCGGGAGAAGACCCAGTCCCGCAGCTTGTAGTTCACCTTGGCGTGGCCGATGCCCTTCTCCTCCAGAAACTGGGTGATCTTCACCTTTGCCTCCTCCACGGAGAGGCCGTCCAGAATGCCGGAGTTGACCATCACGCCGGTCTCGCAGTCGGTGAAGGCGGCCTCCTGTACATTGCCGCCCTTGACCACCTCGATGATGGGCAGGCCGAATTTTTTGGCAAAGTCCCAGTCCCGGCTGTCGTGGGCGGGCACGGCCATAATGGCCCCGGTGCCGTAGCTGACCAGCACATAGTCGCTGATGAAGATGGGAATCTCTTCCCCGTTGACCGGGTTGACGGCGGTCACCCCTTCCAGCCGGACGCCGGTCTTGTCCTTTGCCATCTCCGTGCGCTCAAAGTCCGATTTTTTCGCCGCCGCCGCCTGGTACTCCCGCACGGCCTCAATGTTGGCGAGCTTCTCCCCCCACTTCTCGATATAGGGGTGCTCCGGGGAGATGACCATATAGGTGGCCCCATACAAGGTGTCGGGCCGGGTGGTGTAAATAGTCAGCTTGTCGCCGGCCGAGGTGTCAAAGTCCACCTCCGCGCCGGTGGAGCGGCCGATCCAGTTCTTCTGCTGGGCCTTCACCCGCTCCGGGTAGTCCACGGTGTCCAGGCCGTCGATGAGCCGCTGGGCGTACTCGGTGATTTTCAGCATCCACTGGCTCTTCACTTTGTGGACCACCTCGCTGCCGCAGCGCTCGCACACCCCGTTGACCACCTCCTCGTTGGCCAGCACGCACTTGCAGCTGGTGCACCAGTTCACGTTCATCTCCTTTTTATAGGCCAGGCCGTGCTTGTAGAGCTGGAGGAAGATCCACTGGGTCCATTTGTAGTACTCCGGGTCAATGGTGCAGATCTCCCGGCTCCAGTCAAAGGAGATGCCCAAAGACTTGATCTGCCGGGTGAAATTGGCGATGTTCTGCCGGGTGATGCCCTCCGGGTGCACGTGGTTCTTGATGGCGTAGTTCTCGGCGGGCAGGCCGAAGGCGTCCCAGCCGATGGGGTAGAGGACGTTATAGCCCTGCATCCGGCGCTTGCGGGCCACCACGTCCAAAGCGGTGTAGGGCCTGGGGTGCCCCACGTGCAGCCCCTGCCCCGAGGGGTAGGGGAACTCAATGAGCGCATAGAACTTGGGCTTCTCCGACTTCTCCTGGGCGTGGAACACCCCGGCCTCTTCCCAAGCTTTTTGCCATTTTGGCTCCACGGCCTTGTGGTCGTACTTCATTGTTATCATCCTTTCTGATTCGTTTCTGCCTCGCAGAAGAAAAACCCCGGACGCTCATAGAAAACGCGCTGCGTTACCTATATAAGCGTCCGGGGCGAAAATTCAAAAATTCCGCGGTACCACCCGTGATTTGGAATATGCTTACGCATATTCCCTCATAGCCTCCAGCAAGGCCTGGCCGATAACGCCGCCGCGCGTCCCAAACCTACTAAGCGCAAGGGCCGCGCCTTTGGGCCGGGAGACTCAGGGACCAGCATACGCCGCCCGCCGCCCGCCTGCTCGCACCAGCCGCAGGCTCTCTGATAAGCGGCCCCGGGGGCCTTCTTCCCGTCACAGTCTTTCCCTATTTTTCTGATGATGATTATACACTACCGGGCGGGGTTTGTCAAGGTGTTTCCTCCCCCTTGGCCTCATACTCCATCAAAAAACGGTGCTCCTCCTCCATCAGCCGCTTGATCTCCGGCACATCCTCCGCGCCCAGGCCCGGTATGGCCAGGGCCTTGGCCCCGCAGTGGTATCGTGTTTCGCCGCTTGGGAGTTCATAGGTATAGAGCCTCTGGCCGATGGGCCCCTTGCAGAAATCCTCGCCCTTTGCCATGCAGCCCGGCTCCTTGTAGTTCTCCCCGCTCACGGCATGGCGCACAATCTCCCGAAACCGCTCCGAGTACCCCCGGCAGGCGGAAAAGCGCAGGGCGAAAAAGGGCTGGCCCTTGCGGTCCCGGCCCATTTTCACGATCTGCTTCTTGTGCCAGGGGCAGATGAACACGATGGCCGAGCGCTGCTTTTTGGGGCCGTACCCCAACCCGGACAGATGCCGGATCAGCTCCCGGTATACCGCGCCCTGCTCCGGCTCTATGGCCGAGAGAAAGCCCTCAACCAGCTCCCGCTGCTTTTCTGTGCGCATACGCTCAGCCCTCTTGGCCGTTCTGCCAGTCTGCCCGCTCTCCGTCCGCCCACAGCCGGTCCAGGTCGTAAAAGTCCCTGGCCTCCCCTGTGAAGACGTGGACCACCACGCTCTGATAGTCCAGCAGAATCCAGCTGTCGGACCGGTAGCCCTCGATCCGGGCCGGGGCAATGCCCTGGGCCTTCAGCTTCTCCTCCAGCTCGTCCGAAAGGGACCGCACATGGGTGCTGCCCCGGCCCGTGGCGATGACGAAATAGTCCGCCAGGCTGGAGATCTCCTCAATCTTGATCACACTGATCTGCTCCGCTTTCTTCTCGTCCAGGAGCTTGGCGGCGGTCTTTGCCAACTCAAAAGAATTCATATGTCACGTTCCTTTCTACTTCTATCTCTTGGCCTCCGGCGGGGGGGGGGGGGGGGTAAAAAAAAAAAAAAAATAAAAAAAAAAAAAAAAAAAAAAAAAAAAATAAAATAAAGGAGTTTGGGGGTTGGAGGGGGTGGGG
>CAOKRG010000061.1 GCA_948471095.1 uncultured Oscillospiraceae bacterium | reverse complement strand
CACATAGACGGGAGGCTGGGCGGGAGCGGCCTCCCGTGGGAGCTCCTCCTGGTAGACCGGGGCGGAGGCCAGAATGCGGTCTACCGTCTCTTCGCTGACCGGCTGGCCGTTCCGGACTTTCTGGAGCTCGATGGTGCTGTTAAGGACGTTCAGCTTGATCTCCATGGTCTCGCTGGAGGTCTGCAGCATGGCCTGCTGCAATTCGTCCGGGGCCTGGCCGCCCTCGATCTCGATGCCGTGCTGCCGGGCGTAGGGGTCCGCGGCAAAGGAGGACACGGGCATGGGGGCCGCCACGCCGAACTCTTCCGCCACCTGCCGCTCGTCCAGCCCGGCGCTTTGGACGGCCTCGGCCACCCGGCGGCGGCGCTCCTTTTGCAGGCGCTGGAAATTCTCCTCCACTTGGTCGTCGATGGCCTTGGAGTCGTCGAAGAGGGCCTGATAGCCTTCCTCGCCCAGGGGGGGCGCGTCCCCGTCCATGCGGTATTCGTCAATGGGCTTGAGCTGGATGCCGTAGTAGGTGTCGTCCTCGTTCTCATCGAAATCCGGCACCTTTTTCCGCCAGCCAAACAGGCCCCGGCGCTTCTTCTTTTTCTTTTTGCCCTTGCTTTCCTCCTCCGGTTCGGGCTCCGGCGGTTCCGGCGGGGCGGGCTCCTCCTGATAGGGGGGCGGAGCCTCATAGGCGGGCGCTCCGGCGTATTCCGGCGCGTCCTGGGGCCCGGCGGGAGGCTGGGCCTCTTCCACATACTCCGGGCCGGCGGCAGGCGCCGCCTCCCCGGAGGCCCGGTTTCGCTCCCGTTCCAGACGCTGTTCCTCTAAAATGTCTTCCAGCGTAAAATCTTGTTTCATAGCTTCCTCTCCAAATTGAACAGATTGCAAAAAGATCGGATGGGGCGCAGGCCCGCCCACCTTCTGCCGGCAAACGTCCGCGGCAGATTTTAAGCTTCCGGCCTGCCCCGCATGGCGCGGCGCGTCCGCACTACGCGTTGGGACCTGCCGCCAGCCGCTGGCGGAGGGCTTCGTAGCACAGCACCCCCGCCGCCACAGAGGCGTTCAGGGAGTTGACCCTGCCCCGGATGGGCAGGGAGACCGCCAGGTCCGAGCGCTCCTTCACCAGCCTGCCCACGCCCCGGCCCTCCGAGCCGATGACGATGGCGCAGGGGCCGGTAAAGTCTACCTGGCACCAGGGCTGGCCGTCCATGTCGGCGGCAAAAATCCACAGGCCCTTTTCCTTGAGCTCTTCCAGCAGAGCGGCCAGGTTTTGCACCCGGGCCACGGGCAGGTATTCCACCGCTCCGGCCGAGGCCTTGCCGGCCGCGTAGGTCAAGCCCACGCTCCGCCGCTTGGGGATAATGACCCCGTGGGCGCCGGAGCACTCCGCCGCCCGGATGACCGCCCCCAGATTGTGGGGGTCCTCCAGGCCGTCGCAGACGAGCAGCAGGGGCGGTTCGCCCCGCTCCCGCGCCAGGGCCAGCATGTCCTCCACCGAGGCGTAGCCATGGGCCGCCGCCACGGCAACCACCCCCTGGTGGTTGGCCCCGTTGCACAGATGGCTCAGTTTTCTGGGGTCGGCCTCCTTCACGGGAATCCCCAGCTCCTTGGCCCGGGCCAGGATCACCGGCGCCTGGCCGGTTCTGGGGCCCTTGGCCACATACAGGCAGTCGATGGCGCGCCCGGCCTTTAAGGCCTCCGCAACCGGGTTGCGCCCGGCGATGATCCCGCCGCCATACCGCTCCTTTTCCGCTTCTTCCACAGCAAGGCCCCCTTTTCGGCGTAATTTCGAATCCAGATTGGCATAACTGAATTAATTATACCACTTTCCCCAGAAAATCGCAAGAAAAACGTTGCGCCGGGTGCGTCCAAACGCGTGTTTTGTATGAAGAAAGCTCTCTAAGCGCAACAGTAAACGTTTTGTCCACTTTTTCAAAAGTGGCGGGGTTCTTAGGGGGTGAGCGTCTGCCAGTGGCAGACATGCTGCGAACCGACCGAGCCGACAGGCGAGACCCAGAGCCCCTAAGCCGCCGGAGGCCTTCTAATACTTCTGAATAACAACGCTCTTCGGACACCCCCACCGCGCCGGCCCAGGATAGGGAAGAAGCCCGCCGGACGCTGGAAAAGATAGGCGGGCGGGAGGCGGAAAGGCCGCCTATCCCGACTTCCTTCAACCTGCCCAAAACCGCCCGAGTTATGCCTGGTTTTTCCCTTGCCCAAAACGAAAGCGCCAAGCTTTCCGCCTGGCGCTTTCCGTATGTGCGGGCTGCGGCCCCCTTACATGGACCGCCGCCCGTTTTGGTTGGGATGGGGCAGAAGGTTGTAGTTGAACCTGGGCCGCTCATTGGGCATAAAGAAGTAGACGAATTTCACCGAGAAGATGTCGCAGACGATGAAGTTGTTCACCGGCTCGTCATAGAGGGTCACGAAGCTGCGGCCCACCAGGTAGAGCATCCCCTGCTTGCGCACGATCTCCCCCGTGCCGATGAGGAACTCGATGACCACGAAGTTCCCGATGTTCTGGGACAGGATGGCCTGCATGGAGCCGCGCATCTCCTCGGTGTCGAAATCCTCCTGGGGCAGATGCTCAAAGTTATCCAGCTGCGCCGCCCCGTCGGCCTCGGCGATGTAGTCCGCGCGGCCGTGGAGCCGCCGCATTCCGGCGGAATTCCGCCCGCATTCCCGTTGGTTGTTCCTCATAGTGATGACCTCCCCAGTGTAATAGAGTGACCGGCCACACGGCCCGCAGGCGTTTCGCCCCTTGCAGGCCGGACGGCAAAGCCGCCAGGCGCAATTTGATTCGTGCTTCCGGCTCGTTTCCTACATGCCCATGCCCGGTTCAGGTCTCCGCGTAGCGCTCGGTGGGGTTGTAAAAGCAGTGGTCCCCCAGGCGGATGACGAACCGCCCCACCGGGGAGGGAAAATTCTCCCGGCAGGTGGGCAGAAAGGGGTTGAAGTACCACAGGGCGAAGCCCAGGTTTGTAAGGCGGTGGCCCGCTATGGCCCAGTCGGCGATGCTGTAGTGGACGTCCGTGGGGCGCATGTTGTAGATGTTCTGCATGTTGTACTGCCCGCCCACCGTCTCCATCACGCAGGTGAACTGCCTGGGCTGGTACACCACCTCCCGGATGGTCAGCAGCCGCCCATATTCCCCATAGGTGACCTGCACCCGGTTCATCACCACGCAGGCCACCGCCCGCATGCCGGTATCGCCCTCGCCGCCCGCCTCGCACTCGATGATGCGGGCCAGGATCTCCCGATCGGAAAACGCCATAAGTGGAATCCCCCCTTGTGTGGTCCAGTATATGCGGGGGACGGGGCCAATATGACGGCAGAAGGGGCAAAAGAAAGAACGCGCCCCAGGCGCGTTCTCCTTTCTGGCAAAGTATGGCGGGCGAAACGCTTCTTCCGGCCCGCTCAGCGGTTGGCCTTCTTGATCTCCTCCAGGTCCGCCTTGGGGTTGCGGTCCATATCCAGCAGGCCGTTCACCTCCTGGAACACGTCGGTCAGCTGGGTGTAGCAGTAGCCGCAGAAGCCCGGCAGGGCCCGGGCTCCCTGGGTGATGGCCTCGAAGCGCCGGAGCAGGGCGGCCTCGTCCTCCACCGCGCCGTTATAGCCCCAGTTGTCCCCTCCCTGGTCCTTCTGCATGGCGATGCCGCCGAACTCGCTGAAGATCTTGGGCTTGCCCTGGTGGTTATGGCCCTGGGCGGTCAGCAGCTTGCCGCTGGGCGCGCCCTTTAGAATGCCCTCCTCGGTCCCATAGGCCGGGTCCAGGTCCTGGGGCCAGGCGGTGTAGTCGTGGACCGTGAAAATGTCCGTCTGGGCCTGCTCCCAGCCGTCGTTGCCGGAGACCAGCCGGGTGCCGTCCAGGCAGCGGACCATCTGGTACAGGCAGGCGCAGAGCTCCTGGGCCTCTTTTTGGCTCTGGATGGCGGGCACGCCCCAGGACTCGTTGAGGGGGGTCCACACCAAGATGCTGGGGTGGTTGTAGTCCCGGCGGATGGCCTCGCTCAGGTCCCGCATCAGGCTGCGCTTTTCGCTGTCCCGCAGCCAGTAGGCGCTGGGCAGCTCGCTCCACACCGCCAGGCCCAGCTTGTCCGCCCAGTAGAGGTAGATGGGGTCCTCGAACTTCTGGTGCTTGCGGGCCCCGTTGTAGCCCATGGCCAGGGTGAGCTCCACGTCCTTTTTCAGGGCCTCCGCGCTGGGGGCGGTGAGCAGCCCGTCCGGCCAATAGCCCTGGTCCAGGATGAGCTTTTGGTAGAGGTTGTTGTTATTGAGGGTAATCCGGTCCCCCCAGACCTCCACCTTCCGCAGGCCGAAGTAGGTCTCCACCCGATCGCACACCGCGCCGCCCTCCAGGGTCTCGATGGTCAAATCATACAGGCAGGGCGACTCCGGACTCCAGGTGTAAATGCCGCTGATCTCCGGGTTGTGGCCCAGGTACAGGGTAGTCTTCACAAAGCGGTCCAGGGCGGAGGCCTCCTGCCGGGCCACGGTCTTGCCGTCAAAGGAGGCGGTCAGGCGCACCGCGCCGTTTTCCGGCCGCTCGTTCAGGGTGACCTCCACCTGGAGCGCGCCGTTTTCCACGTCCGGAGTCAGGCGGAAGTCCACCGGGTAATACTGGCCCACGCCCTCCAGCCACACGGTCTGCCACAGGCCGGTGGAGGGGGTGTACCAGCAGGCGAAGGGCTCGGGGCGGTAGCTCTGCTTGCCCCGGGGCTGGTCCGTGTCCAGCCGGTCCTCGCAGCGCACGGTGAGGGTGTATTCCCCGCCGGGCTGGGTCAGGTCCGTCACGTCGAACACAAAATCAGAGTAGCCGCCCACATGGCTACCCAGAAACTGGCCGTCCAGCCACACCCCGGCCTCGTAGTCCGCCGCGCCGAAGCGCAGGAGGCGGCGGGCGGTCATGTCCTCCGGCGCCCGGAAGGTCCGCCTATACCAGACCACGTCCACGTGCTCCTGGCTGTTGACGCCTGAGAGCTGGCTCTGATAGACGAAGGGCACCTCGATTTTCAAGGGGCAGCCGCCCAAGCCGGAGTCCGGCTCATACCAGCGCTCCCGCAGGCCCCGGTTTTCCGGGTCAAAAGAGAAATCCCACTGTCCGTTTAGGGTAAGCCAGTTCTTCCGCACCCGGTCGGGGCGGGGATGCTCTGGCCGCAAGGGAGTTGACATATTCCATCACGATCCTTTCGGTTTGAAAGATAATTTCGGTGCTTGGGCATAGTGTAGCAACTTTTCTTCACTCCGTCAAGAGGGAGATTGGGCCGGACAAGAGCCCCGCCGTCCCCTTACGCCAGTTTTTCGCCGTCAAACACCAAAACGCCCAGGGCCGCGCCGGTTTTGCCCCCGGCCATCAGGTGCTTTTTAAAGGCCCGCCGCATGCTGGTGTCCTCCGGCAGGCCCGCCGGGGCCTTGTCCGCGTCCGCGCCAAAAACCCGCCAGGCGTCGTCAAAGTCCCCCTGGTCCTCCTCCACAATGTGGAAGTCGCCCATAAAGCTCACGATGTTGGAGGTCTCCGGCAGCACATTTTTATATTCCGGGTACAGAAGCCAGGAGTGGCAGACGCATACCAGGGGCCCGCCGCCCAGCTGGTCCTTGAAAAACTCATAGGCCATCCGGTAGGAGGCCAGCCGGGCCTCCTTGCCAAAGTCCTCCCCGCTGGAGGGGATGTGGATGCTGCGCACCCGGTCCCCCGTGCGCAGGGCGACGCCGCCCACGGTCCGCTCCGGACCCTTATAGACGGTGGTCTCGTATTCCAGGCGGCCCAGCTTCACAATGTCGCACCGGAAGAAGATGGGGTACCAGAAAGCCACGAAATTGCCCCACACCCCCTTGACCCGCTTGCACTCCAAAACCTTGTAGCGCATGTCCGCGAAGGTGGCCCAGAAGATTTCCTCGCTGATGTTCTGGCCCAGGTAGTCCTTCCGGGCGGATTCGGCAGCGAAGATGAGGAAGAGCTCCCACACCGTGTAGGGGCTCAGGCCGGACTCTTGGGCCATGTCCTCGATCAGCGGCTGGGTCAGGGCGGTGTCGAAATCGTTTTCATAATAGAACCGGATGGTTCCGGCCATGGCCTCTTCCTGTCCGGCCTTGGCCAGCTGGGCGGAGGCCCCGGTCAGAAAGGCCCTGGCCTCGGCGGGAAAGTCCGTCTTTTCCATAAAGAGACGCAAAAACTCTTGATTCATGGTGTCCTCCTAGGGTTTTGTATTGGGGTTGCTCTGCCGGTAAACGACAGGAGGGTGGGTCGGGACTACGTCCCGATGGGGCCTACGGCCCTTTGTAGAGTATTATAGGGCCTCCGGGCGCAAAGGACGCGCCCTACGGCAAGGTCGCGAGACTCTGTCTCGCGCTCTGCAAGGGGCCTAACGCCCCTTGACCGCGAATGTTCGCTAGTACCAGGGCTGGTGGAAGCCCTTACCTGCCCATCCGCTCCGTGTCGAGGATCAGCGTGACCGGGCCGTCGTTTTCCACGCTGACCCGCATCTGCGCGCCGAACTCCCCGGTCTGGACCGGAACGCCCCGGGCCCGGAGCGCCTCCACAAAGGAAAGGTACAAGGCTTCGGCCTCCCCGGGGGGCGCGGCCAGGTCGAAGGAGGGGCGGCGGCCCTTTTTGCAGTCGCTGCCCAAAGTAAAGTTGGAGATGACCAGCGCCTCCCCGCCCACATCGGCCAGGGAGAGGTTCATCTTGTCCTCCTGGTCGGAAAAGACCCGCAGGCCGGAGAGCTTCTCCGCCAAAAAAGCGGCCTGGGCCTCCCCATCGCCCTTCGTCACGCCCAGAAAAACCACCAGGCTTTGGCCCACGGACCGGGTTTCGCCCCCATTGATGGCGACGGCCGCCCGGGCCGCACGTTGAACCACCGCGCGCATAGGCTTGTTCCCTCCTAAAAATCAGCGGCCGGACAGGGCCGCGCGTTTTCTGGTCCTATCTTAACACAAGCGGGCCGAAAGGTAAAGGGTAAAATTGGAAAGGGGAGCGGCCAAACGTGCGCTATATGGAAGAGGAAAGCTATCAAAGCGCAACAGTAAAAGTTTCGTCCACCTTTTCAAAGGTGGCAGGGTTCTTAGGGGCAGAGCCCCTAAGCCGCCGGAGGCCACTCCGTAACACTCCCCAAAACTCCCCTCCTCACATCGCCTCCCAATCCACGCGCCCGTCCGGCCGTACATGCAGGTAAACCCCCGCCTCTTCTTCGCCCAAAACCCAGAGCCCTCCCTGGGGAGAAAACTCCCCTTCCGCCAGGGCTTCCCCGCCGCCCAGGAAAAGCGCCGCTTCCCCGTCCGAGCGGGAGTCCTTTTGGGCCGTGACCAGCACCTGGGCGTACTGGGCCTCTCCGGCCTCCAGCTCCACCAAAAATTCCCGTCCATTGGCGGTGAAGCGCAGGCTTTCCCAACTTTCTCCCACCTGCACCGGCAAGCCTGGCAGGGCCTCGTAGGTCCAGCCCCCGTCCACCTCGTAAATCGGGACCCCGGCGGCTTCCAAGTCCTTCCCCCGGTACGCGCCCCTGGGGACGAGCAGGGCCCCGGCGCTTCGAACGTCCAGCAGCTGGCGGGCCATGGCCCGGGCGTCCGCCCCGGTGTTGGGCAGCAGGAGGGTCTCCAGGCGCAGCGCATGGCTGGCGTTCAGCGCTTGCTGGGCCAGGCCGCTGTTGTAGCCGCCCAGGCTCAGCCCAGCCGCCTGGCCGTCCCGGATGAGCAGCACGCACAAGGAGCTTTCATCCCCGGCCAGGGCCACGGTGACGGTCCCCCGCCACAGCGCCCCCTGGACCAGGCAGGACCCAGCCAGCGCCAAACCGGCCAAGCACAGGGCCAGGGGCCTTGCCAAGGGCTTCCTCCGGCGGCAGGCCCAGAGCGTCAGCAGCACGCAAAGGCCCAGGCCCGCCCAAACCGGCTCCCGCACCCGGAAGAAGCCCAGCGGCAGAGAGGCTAGCTGGCGGGCCAGCCAGAGAATCCCCCGGGCCAGCCACCCGGCGCAGAGGGCCAGGGGCTTTGCCAGCCCCGCCCCAAAGGGCAGCATCGCGAAAAGCGCCATGGGCAGGGAGAGGTACAGCAGGAGCGTCACCGGCAGCACCAGCAGCAGGTTGGCCAGGGGCGCGGCCAAAGCCAGCCCGCCGAATTCCGCCAGCTGCAAGGGGAGAGTGGCGGCAGTGACCGAGAGGGTGACTGCCAGGGAGGCCGAGACCGGGCGCAGCAGGCGGCGGGCCCGGGGCCAGGGCCTGAGGGGCCTTAACAGCCAGCGTTCCAGAGGGCGGCACAGGGTGATGAGCCCCAAAGTGGAGAGCACGGACAGGGCAAAGCCCAAGTCCCCGCCGGAAAAAGGGCTGCACAGGCAGATGGCCAGCACCGCGCCGCCCAGGGAGTTGAAGGGGTGGGACCGAAATCCCAAAGCGCCGCCCGCCAGGGTCAGGGCAAACATAAAGAAGCTGCGCACCGCCGAAGCGGGCGCGCCGGTCACGCCCAAATAGCACAGCACGGCGAAACCGGCCAGCAGGGCCCGTCCCAGCCTCCGGCCGGGCACACGCCGAATGAGCAGCGCCAGAAAGGCCGCGGCGGCGGTCAGGTGGAGGCCGGACACGGCCAGAAGGTGGGAGGCCCCGATCTGCCGGAAATCGGCGGCGGCAGTACCCTCCAGCTGGTCCCGCTGGCCCAGGAGCACGGCCCGGATCAAGCCGGAGGGCTCGCCGGGCAGCAGCGAGGCCAAGGCCCTGCCCGCCCGGTTCCGGGCCCTGGCCAGAGCGCCGCCCAATCCCCGCGCCCTGCCTGGACTGCGGGCCATGTCCCCGGTCAGGTAGCCGCCTATGGCCATTCCGCCGGCCAACCGGCGGTTCCGGGCGGAGTAGAGCCCGCCGGAGGAAAAACCGTAAAACCGGACCGTCCCGCAGAGGACGTCGCCCGGCTGGCAGAACAGGGGCTCGGCGCTGGAAAGAAGCATGCCGAAGCTCCGGCCCTCCACGGAGGCCCGGGCCTCATAGTAAAAGCGGCCGTAGTTTTCCTGGGGAAAGTCCAGTATTTCCATTTCCGCCAGAACTTCCCGCCCCTCCAGGCCCTGGGCCGGAAGCGCCTCCGTCCGCCAGCGCAGGCAGTAAAGCCCCAGGGCCAGGGCGGCGCCGAGGCAGAACATGGCCAGCAGGGGAAGGCCGCGTTTCAAAAGGCGGGGCGGCTGGCGGACTACCGCTCCAACCAAGCCCGCGAAAAGGCCCAGAGCCCCCAGAACCGGCCACAGCAGGGCAGCGGCCCTGGGTCCCGCCCCAGCGGCAAAGGCCAGCGCCGCCAAGGCTGGAAAACCCAACGCGGCCAGTGGGAAAAGGGGCGGCTCCCATTTGGGGGCGGCGGGCGGAGAGGGCATAGAAATCACCTCGAAAGGGATGATATTTGTCTTTATCATACCAAAAACACAGAAGATTGTCAATTCTTTCCGCCAAATTTGAAAAAGAAGAAAGCCTGCTAAGCGCAACAGTAAAAGTTTTGTCCATTTTTTTAAGAAGTGGACGAGTTATCCAAGGGATAACTCGTGGGTTCTTAGGGGGACTTGGCGAAGCCAACATCGTGAGTCCCTAAGCCGCCGGAGGGGGAAGGTCCCCAGTGGGGAGCGTTCTGACCCGACCGAGCCGGTAGGCGAGACTCCACTCCGTAACACTCCCAATAAACTATGCTCATTAGCCACGCCCAGCCAAACCGGAAGCATCCAAAAAGAGCCCGGGAGGCGGACCCCTCCGGGCTCTTTTTTTCGATGCGTCAGGTTGCGCTCAAGTTCCGGTTGATGGCGCAGAGAATGCCCTTGACGGACGCGATGCTGATGTTGCTGTCCACGCCCACGCCGAAGAGGGTCCCGCCCTCGTGCTTCAGCTGGATGTAGGAGACGGCCTTGGAGTCCGCGCCGGTGGAGACGGCGTGCTCGCTGTAGGAGACAAAGTCGTAGTGGTCCAGGCCGATGTTGTGCAGGGCGTTGAAAAAGGCGTCGATGGGCCCGTTGCCCTTGCCGCTGACCGCCCGGGTGTCGTCCCCGTGGCGGATGGAGCCCTCGAAGTCCACGATGACCTGGCCCTGGCCGCCGTCCTCTTCAAAGATTTTGTAGCTCAGCAGCTCGTAGGGGGCCTTTACGTCCAGATACTCCTTTTGGAAAATATCGAAGACCTCCTGGGGGCTGATCTCCCGGCCCGCCTGGTCGCAGGCCTTCTTCACCATCTTGCCGAACTCCGGGTGCATGGCCTTGGGCAGGATGTAGCCGAAATTCTGGTGCATGATGAAGGCCGCGCCGCCCTTGCCGGACTGGCTGTTGATGCGGATGATGGGCTCGTACTGCCGCCCCAGGTCCGCCGGGTCGATGGGCAGATAGGGCACCTCCCAGTAGGGGGACTTCTCCCTCTGCATGAAGTTCACGCCCTTGTTGATGGCGTCCTGATGGGAGCCGGAGAAGGCGGTGAACACCAGCTGCCCGGCGTAGGGGTGCCGGGGGTGTACCTTCAGCTGGGTGCAGCGCTCGTAGACCTCCCGGATGTGGTTCATATGGCTGAAGTCCAGCTCCGGGTCCACGCCCTGGGAGTAGAGGTTCATGGCCAGGTTCATGATGTCGGAGTTGCCCGTGCGCTCGCCGTTGCCGAACAGGGTGCCCTCCACCCGGTCCGCCCCGGCCATGACGCCCAGCTCCGTGGCGGCAGTGGCGGTGCCCCGGTCGTTGTGGGGGTGCAGGCTGATAATGGCCGCGTCCCGGTGCTTCATATTACGGCAGCAGTACTCGATCTGGTCGGCATAGGTATTGGGGGTGGACATCTCCACCGTGTTGGGCAGGTTGATGATCACCGGGTTTTCCGGCGTGGCCCCCAGCTCCTCCAAAACCCGGTCGCAGATGAGCACCGCGTTTTCCATCTCCGTGCCGGAGAAGCTCTCGGGGGAGTACTCGTAGCGGATGTTGATATCGCTGCTGGCGGTGATCTCCTCGGTGAGCTTGCGGATGAGCCGGGCCCCTTCCACCGCAATGTCGATGACGCCCTGCATGTCGGTGTTGAAGACAACCTTGCGCTGCAAGGTAGAGGTGGAGTTGTAGAAGTGGACGATGACATTTTTCGCGCCCTCAATGGCCTCGAAGGTCTTGCGGATCAGGTGCTCCCGGGCCTGGACCAGAACCTGGATGGTCACGTCCTCCGGAATGCGGTCCTGGTCGATGAGGGCCCGGAGGATTTCATACTCGGTCTCGGAGGCGGAGGGGAAGCCCACCTCGATCTCCTTGAAGCCGATGTCGCAGAGCATCTGGAAAAACTCCAGCTTCTGCTCCAGGTTCATGGGGTTGACCAGCGCCTGGTTGCCGTCCCGCAGGTCCACGCTGCACCAGACAGGGGCTTTGGTGATGGTCTTTTCCGGCCAGGTGCGCTCCGGGAAAGAGATGGGCTGGAAGGGCTTATACTTTTTGTAGCCGAGATTCATAGGAGTCATCCTTTCGTAAGTGGGTTCTTTGCAAGGCCGTAGGGCTGGCCTCCGGCGGCTTAAGAAACTTTCTGAAGAAAGTTTCTTAAGAATTTTCAAAGACGTTTAAACGTTTTGTTAGGGTGGAAACCGAAAGCTGGCCGCTCGGTTTTTAGTGGGGGTGGAGGAAAACTTTCTGAGAGAAGCCGCAGAATTTTCAAAGACTTTTGCACGCTTTGGGTGGGGCGGCTTGGCAAAGACAGCGTATAGCTTCCCGCCTCAAACCGAGCGCTCAGTAAACGCCTCGCACCCACGACAAACGTTTGAAAGTTTTTGAAGGTTCTTAGGAAACTTTTTTCAAAAAGTTTCCTAAGCCGCCGGAGGCCATCACGCCTGGCGCGCGGTGAAGAACAGGCGGGGGAAGCGGAAGATGATTTCGCCGTTTTTCTGCAGGGGATATGCCTCCTTCACCTGCCGGAACACCTCGTCATAGAAGCCCCTTCGGGCCTCTTCGTCTACCGCCGCCTCCAGGTAGGGCCGCAGGCCCGTGGAGCTGTACCAGTCCATAATGGCCTGGTGGGAGGGCAGGCGGTGCATATAGGTGGTCTCCCACATAGTGAAGTCCGCCGAAATGCCCGCCAGCAGGTCGAAATATTCCTCCGGCCGCAGGGTGTAGAAGCTTCGGTGGTAGAGGATTTTCTCCCGCCACCGGGGCAGCTCCACGGTCTTCTCAATAATCTGGTGGATGGGCTCCATAAAGTTCACCGGCACCTGCACCGCCAGCAGCCCGCCGGGGCACAGCAGGCCCATCAGCCTGGGCAGCAGGGCGTGGTGGTCCGGCACCCATTGCAGGCAGGCGTTGGAGAAGACCAGGTCATAGCCTCCGCCCAGCCCGTCCAGCGGGCCGCTGACGTCATACCGCATAAATTTCAAATGGGGGTGCTCCTTCCGGGCAGTTTCAACCATGGCGGCGGAAGAGTCCACCCCGGTGATTTCCGCGGAGGGGAAAAAGCCGGCCACCACCTGGGTGCTGTTTCCCGGGCCGCAGCCAACGTCCAGGGCCCGGGCCGGGGCGGCGTCAATCCGCGAAGCCAGGTCCAGGGCGGGCTGGGTGCGTTCCGCTTCGAACTTGAGGTATTGCTGTGGATTCCATTCAGACATAGCCATCGTCCTTTCCAAAAATTTTTGGCCTTGCCCCGGCATTTGCAATCAGGCAGACAAAAACCCCGGACGCTCGCGAAAGCATCCGGGGCGAAAATCCATCGATTTACGCGGTACCACCCGTGATTTCAGCACAGGCTTTCACCCATGCCCTCAAAGCCTCTGACAAGGCCGGACGTATAACGCCGCCACACGTCCCGCGCCTACTTGAAAAACGGAAGCTCCGCCGGATCCATAGCCAAGGCCCTTCCGGCAGACCCGTCCTTTCGGCGGGGAGACTCGGGGATCAGTATTCGCACCGGGCCGCCTGCCTGCTTGCACCAACCGCAGGCTCTCTGAAAAGCCGCCGCGCCGCCTTCTTCCCGTCACAGTCTTTACTTGTATTTTCTAATTATATCCGCCGCGGCGCATTTTGTCAAGGAAAACTTTTGGCAGGCCCTGCAGCGGCCCCCTCTCAAAAATTCCAGTTGCAAACCCCGGCGGCTTGTGTTATAATGTACGCAAGGCATACATTGCGAGTTTTTGTCCATCGCGCGAGGCGCTCG
>CAOKRG010000060.1 GCA_948471095.1 uncultured Oscillospiraceae bacterium | reverse complement strand
TGTGATCGAAGGCGGCGGGAATGACCGCTTTGTAACGGACGAAGGGGAGGTTATCACCGGACGCGTTGCCCGCCCGGAAGAGGAAAGCCGCGATCTTCCCGTTGCATTTGTGCCGCATTGGAAGACTTGCCCGAACGCCGGGGACTTCCGGCACAAGCGGCGGGCATAGGCGAAGAACGAAGGGAGCTTTTCAGACTATGCGGGAATATTACATTGCTTCCGTGAGCTGGGGCAAGGATACTTTTGAATAACAGCGCCCTTTGGCCGCCCCCTAAAAATTGAGCGCGTCCAAGAAAGCGCGCTTTTTTTGGGGGGGCACGGTCCGCCCGCGGGAAGCGTGCCGCTTGCGGGCTTCCCGCGCCGCGCGCCTCGCCGGGGCTTTGCGCGGAGAAGCGGCCGAATGCCGCGTTTGGAAAGCGCCCGCCGTCATAAGCGTTCGATTTGACATTTTTTTAACGCGGCTATTGACAAATTGACAACTCGCTGCTATAATGAAAATAGGTTGGCGATACGCCGATAAAGATCCGGGGTAATGGGCTTCACGCCTAATCCCGGTTCTTTTCCGGCTTGTTAGCGAACATAAATTCGATACGAAAGGATGAATCCTATGACAGTTCCAGCCAATTGCCGCGAAGCGTTTGATTATGCCCGCATGGCCCGTGAGGCCCGACGGGAGCAGGAGGTTCTGCGAGCCCGTCTGGCCCAGCGCCGGGCCGCGGGACCCGCCGGCCCGGACCAGGAGCTGGTGTGGAAGCGGGAAAACAGCGTCCTGTACGCCATGTACCTGGAGCAGCGGTGCAGCGCCCAGCTCTTGGAACGCCGGGCCCAGCGCCAGGCGGAGGGAGCGCTGGGGGCCTGAGCGGGATATCCTTACGAGCATGGGCTGGTTTTGAAAAGGAGGGAGCGGCGGACCACCGGCCGGAGGCGGGCGATGGAAGGACAAACCGCCCGGCTATGGCCAAAAGGCGGCGCTTCCAGCCGTTTCAAACAGTCCCGAAGAAAAAGGAGGAACCATGAGCGTAAAACGAAACGCCCGGCCGGGCGCGGCGGCCTATGAGGCCCAGGCCGGGGAGTACTTTGACCGCTGCCAGGAGACCGGCCGGCATCCCACCCTGCCGGGGCTGGCTTTGGCCCTGGGCATGGAGGGCCGGGCCCAGCTGGAGCGCCTGGCCGCCGGAAGGGACAAGTCCGCAGCCGTCCTGCGCCGGGCCCTCTCCCAGGTGGAGGAGGCCAACGTGCAGTCCGTGTACCAAAAGGACGCCGCTTCCAGCGCGAAATTCATTTTGCAGAGCTGCTTCGGCTATTCCGAGCGGTCCGGGCCCGCCCCGTCCGGGGACATTACCGTGAGCATCGTGGAGGACGAGCCTTGAACGTGCGCATACCCGAGCGGGCCTTCAACCGGGCCTACCGCCCCCTGCTGCGGGACCGGGAGCACCGGTATCTGGTGCTCTACGGCGGGGCGGGCAGCGGGAAAAGCGTGTTCGCGGCCCAGCGGTACCTGGTCCGGCTGATGGAGAGCCCCCTGTGCAACCTGCTGGCCGCCCGGGCCACGGCGGTGAGCCACCGGGACTCCACCTACGCGCTGCTCAAGCAGACCATCGCCCGCTGGGGCCTGGGGAGCGTTTTCAAGTGCGTGGACAGCGACCTGCGCGTCACCTGCAAAAACGGCAACGCGGTGATCTTCAAGGGCCTGGACGACCCGGAGAAGATCAAGTCCGTCACCTTTCCCAAGGGGGAGCTGACGGACGTCTGGATCGAGGAGGCCTCGGAGCTGACCCTGGCCCAGTTCAACCAGCTGGACCTGCGCCTGCGGGGCCGGGGCGTCCACAAGCAGATGACCCTGACCTTTAACCCCGTCTCCGCCCAGCATTGGCTGAAAGCCCGCTTTTTCGACCGGCGGGACCCCCGGGCCCTGGTGCTGAAGACCACCTACCGGGACAACGCTTTTCTGGACGGGGACTACCGCCGCACCCTGGAAAGCTACCGGGACAGCGACCCCTATTTTTATCAGGTCTACTGCCTGGGGGAGTGGGGCGTGATGGGCCGGAGCATTTTCGACGCGGGGAAGCTCTCCCGGCGGCTGGGGGAGCTGGAAGGGCCCCTGCGGCGGGGGGAGTTCGTCTTCTCCACGGCCTATCGGGACGGACGGGCGCGGATCGACCGGGCCAGCATCCGCTTTGCGGACCAGCCCGAGGGCTTTGTCTCCGTGTATGAGGAGCCCCGGCCCGGCCGGGAGTATGTGATCGGCGGGGACACGGCGGGGGAGGGCTCGGACTATTTCGCGGCCCAGGTGCTGGACCGGGACACCGGCCGGCAGGCCTGCACCCTGCGGGGGCGCATGGACGAGGACCTCTATGCCCGCCAGGTGTACTGCCTGGGCCTGTGGTACAACCAGGCCCTGGTAGCGGTGGAGGCCAATTTTTCCAGCTACCCCATCCGGGAGCTGGAGCGTCTGGGCTACCCCCGCCAGTACGCCCGGCCCCGGGAGGACGGCCTGACCCACCGGCCCGGGTCCAGCCTGGGCTTCCGCACCACGGCGGCCACCCGGCCCCTGATTTTGGCCGGGCTGGTGGAAGAGGTCCGGGAGCGCTGCCAGGGCCTGCGGGACCGGGACACCATAGAGGAGCTTTTGACCTTCGTCCGCAACGAAAAGGGACGCCCCGAGGCCCAGGCCGGGGCCCACGATGACTGCGTCATGGCCCTAGCCATCGCCCACCATGTGCGCCGCGCCGCCCCCAAACCGGCCCTCTGGACCTGCTCCATCGCCCGGGGCTACCGGTAGGGGGGATGGCCTCCGGCGGCTTAAGGAACTTTTCGAGAAAAGTTCCTTAAGAATCTTCAAAAGCTTTTACACGTTTTACGGGGGTGGAGGGAGTGAGCTGAGCGCCCGGTTTGGGGCGGGGGCTACACTTTGTCTTCGCTAAGCCGTGCCTGATTCCACCTTTGAAAAAGGTAAGCGTCTGCCAGCGCGCTGTGAATATGAGTCGACTTTCTCAACTCAACCAACGCGGCAGTGGAGAAACACAAAACTTTTACTGGCTCACTGCCCAACCCATTTCTCTTTGTCAGCGCAGTGAGACGTCCTCAAAACCGCGCGGTTTTATAGAGAAAAAAATTCACAAAACGTAACAGTAAAAGTTTCGTCATTCTCGACTGCCGTCTCGGTCGGTTCGCAGAGTGTCTGCCACTGGCAGACGCTCACCCTTTTCAAAGGTGGCAGGGTGTGGGGCGCTGATTGCCGGTGGCAATCGTCCAGCGCCGACCGAGTCGGCAGACGAGACCGGAGTCCCACGGTCTTGCGCCAGAGGCCCGCGCAGCAGAGCGAGCACTACAAAACAATATACTATACTTAAAGCAAAAAGGAGGATTACGGAATGAATCGGATCGAATGGCTGAAAACCCTTGTGCTGGCCGCGCTGTCGTCTTTGGGCGGCGCGCTGGTCCAGGCCCTGGGGGGCTGGGATGTGCCCCTGCAAGTCCTTGTAGCTTTTTTGGCGGCGGATTATTTGACCGGCCTGCTGGTGGCCGGGCTGTTCCACCGCTCGTCCAAGACCCCGGGAGGCCGCCTTTCCAGCGCGGCGGGGTTTCGGGGCATTTTGAAAAAGTGCGCGGTGCTGCTTCTGGTCTTTTTGGCCGTGCTGCTGGACCGGGCCACGGGCGGCTTTGCCCGCAGCGCCGTGTGCTTCTTTTTCATCGCCAACGAGGGGCTCTCCATTTTGGAAAACCTGGGCCGCATGGGCGTGCCCTATCCGGCGTTTCTGCGGGACATGCTGGAAGTTCTGCGCCAGGAGAACGGAAAGGGGGGCCGGTGAATGCGGCAGGTTACCATCCGCCCCATGCTGTGCCCGGAGGATCGGTACGGCATCAAGTGCCCCTTTTCCCGAACCCCCAGCCGGGTGGTCATCCACAACACCGCCAACGACGCGCCGGCGGAAAACGAGATCCGCTATATGCTCAACCGGCCCGAGGAGGTCAGCTTCCACTTTGCCGTGGACGATAAGGAGGCGGTGCAGGGCCTGCCCCTGGATCGGAACGCCTGGGCCAGCGGCGACGGCCGGGGCGTGGGAAACATGGAGGGCGTCCACATTGAGATTTGCTACTCCCTGAGCGGCGGGGAACGCTTTCAAAAGGCCGAGGCCAATGCCGCCGCCCTGACCGCCAGCCTGCTGAAGCAATACGGCTGGGGCCTGGAGCGGGTGACCAAGCACCAGGACTACGATGGCAAGTACTGCCCCCACCGGACCCTGGACCTGGGCTGGGAGCGGTTTTTGGACCTGGTGCGCCAGGAGCTAAAGCCCGCCGCCCCGGAAGAGGACCGGGACGCCTGGGCCCGGCGAAAGGAGAAGGAGCGGGCGGGGCTCCCCGCCTCGGGCTGGGCCCAGGAGGCCTGGCAGAAGGCCCAAGAGTCCGGCGTGTTTGACGGCACGGCCCCCCGCGCCCCCCTGACCCGGGAGCAGTGCGCCGTGGTGCTGGACCGCTTGGGGCTGCTGCCGGCTCGGGACCCAAACGCGCGTGCCGGCGTTGTTTTATAAATCCATGCGGGGGTTTCGCCGTATTTTCGCGGAGCAAAAACGAGCGCTCCGCGCGAAGGGCGAAAGCTCCGAATGTCCGCCTCTGCGGACGTCGTATCATCCGGCAGCGCCGCCCGCGAAGGCGCTGAGTGACGGGCTCGCGGGCCTGCCTCGGCAAATCAGGCAAAAAAAGGCCAGGGCCTCCACGCCCTGGCCTTTTTTATCCTCT
Organism: uncultured Oscillospiraceae bacterium; assembly: GCA_948471095.1. Lineage (GTDB taxonomy): Bacteria > Bacillota > Clostridia > Oscillospirales > Acutalibacteraceae > Acutalibacter. The sequence continues at coordinate 8,634 of CAOKRG010000060.1, read as the reverse complement.
CACAGCTCCGGCAGAACCTTCTTGTAGTATGGCCACAGGCCCACCCGGTCCGGGGTGTGCTCGGGCTGCTGCCAGAAGTCGTAGCCCGGGTAGTCGTTGCCCTCGATGATCACCGGGCCGGTGGGGGTGATGCACACGTCCCAGCCCAGGTAGCGCATACGGGGCTCCACCATAGCCGCCCGCTGGCACAGCCGGACGGCCTCCTTCACATAGGGCACCGCAAAGCCCCGCAGCTCCACGCCGGTGTCCGGGTGGCGGTCCAGCACCCGCAGGTCCGAGGTGTGCCCGGGCCCGCAGATGGTCCCGGTTTCCTGGTCGATGGGGCAGAACAGCCCGCCGCTTTCCAGGTTGTCCACAAATTTGCCCCCGCAGCCGGTTTTAATCACCGCATAGACGCACTGGGCTTGGCGGCGCTCCGGCTCTCCGGTGAGCAAAGTGACGATGCGCAGGGTGTTGGCGCTGTGGGGGTACAGGCGGGCCAGGTCCGGGTGCTGCTCCAGGGGGTCCTCCACCACGCCGAAATCGTGGGCCTTTAAGTAGGAGAGCAGCTCGCGGGCGTCCGCGAAGTCATCCAGGTTGAGCAGCTGGATGCCCTTGCCGCTTTCGCCCACGTCCGGCTTGGCAAAGAGCTTCTTCTTGCCCGCCGCGAATTTTTCCAGCTGCCCGCTGGTGGCTCCCGGCACCACCATGAAGCTCCGGCCCAGGTACTCGTGAAACTTGGTGTAGAATAGGGATTTCCGGTCAAAGGTGGGCGCGGCGGCCGGGTCGTTCATCAGGGTGACCAGGCGCTTGTTCTTCAGGCGGGTCACGTAGGTCTTGCGGTGGTCCCCGTCCATGTTGAAAAACTGAAACATCAAATAGTCGTGGTACCCCGCGCCATAGCGCATCAAGCACCAGAGCATGTCCGGAAACAGGACCGCCCGGCTTTTTCCGGACTTCTCCTTGGCCTGGCCCAGACACTCCCACATAGCCTCCGGCCGCGCCCCGGTAAGCACCCGAAACAGGTAGCGGGTCCAGGACATGGCGTTAAACTCTCCCATAAAGCTCTTTTCTCCTTTCCGATCCTCCTCATAAATCTCCATAAACATTTTACTCCTTTTTCTCCGGTTTGTCACTCCAAGAATTCTTAACATTTTCATAAGAAGGGGCTTTTCCAGCGGCTTTTTTCCGCCGGAAAGCGTTTCTCTATAACTATTAGACCACAGACCGCGGCTTTGGTCACGAAAAAGTCGAAATAGTAAGGATTTTGTAAGAAATTAGAGTGCGGCTCCAAGTTTTCGGTTCTATCCGGAGCGGCCGGAGAATATCCTTCCTTATAGAAAGAGGGTAGGGCCATGTTTTTTGCCGTCAGAATTCGAAAAAAGGCCGCGGCGGGGATTGCCGCCGCCCTGCTGCTTGTCCTGGCCGCGCTGCCTTCCCTGGGGCGGGTGTGGGCCGCGGAAAAGGACTTTATTAAGTGGGTGGATTTCGACGCGCCCTATGTGGCGCTGCGCCGGGCCCTGGAGGCGGACGTGCGGGCCCATGAGGAGGGAAGCCCGGTGGACTGGGTGGACCTGCTGGCTTATCTGGCCGCGAAATACGGGGGCGACTTTTCCCTATACAAGGAGTCGGACCTGGAGGGGGCGCTGGAGCGCCTGTCCGGCGGGGAGAGCCTGGAGGAGCTGGCCGGAGGCCTGCCGCATTTCGCCTATTACCAAGAGGCCTACGGGGCGGTGCTGGGGGGCTTCGTGGGGGAGTACCAGGCCGAGGGGGAGGAGGGCTGGGAGACCTGCTATGGACTGAAGGCCTTTTCGCCCATTGCCAAAACCTTCCCCTACAGCGACTACGACGACTTCGGGGTCAGCCGGGAATACGGCTACCGCCGCCGCCACCTGGGGCACGACATGATGGCCGCCGTGGGCACGCCGGTGATCGCGGTGGAGTCCGGCGTGGTGGAGGCCCTGGGCTGGAACCAGTACGGCGGCTGGCGGGTGGGCATACGCAGCTTCGACGGCCTGCGCTACCACTATTACGCCCACCTGCGCAAGGACCGGCCCTTTGCCCAGGGCCTGGCGGTGGGGCAGACCGTTATGGCCGGGGACGTGATCGGCTATGTGGGCCGGACCGGCTACAGCGCCAAGGAGAACGTGAACGGCATTGAGCAGAGCCACCTGCACTATGGCCTGCAAATTATTTTTGACGAGAGCCAGAAGGAGGGCAACGGGGAAATCTGGGTGGACGTGTTCGGCCTGTGCCAGCTGCTGCGGCGCAGGCAGAGCCCGGTCCAGCGGGATGACGCCACCAAGGAGTGGAGCCGGGCCCAGGGCTACCGGGAGGAGGTACCGGACGCTTCTCCGGCTGCATAGGAGTGGCCAAAACGCGCAGTTTTTAGAGGTTTTACGGAGTGGCCTCCATGCGCAAAGTTCGCGCATTACGGCAAGGCCGTGGGGCTCTGCCCCACACCCCGCAACCTTTAAAAAGGTTGACGAAACTTTTACTGGCTCACTGTCAGGGCCTGCGTGTGAATCAACACGTTTGGGCGCTCCCCGGCCGCATTCCCCTCTTGACAAGGCCCCCCGCCTATGTTAAACTATGGTTTGTAATAGGGGAGTAGTCGGCGGACGCCTTTCCGGCTTCCGCAGCTCAGTCAACAATCCTGGACGGAAGCGGCTTCCGTTCTGGCTCAGCTTGAAACGACCAGACCTGTGCGCGGGCTCTTTTGGGAGCTTTGCCACAGGTCTGTTTTTATATACCGCGCGAAACCGCGCATACTATTTTGAAAAAGCGAAAGAGAGAGGAAGTAGAACTATGGAATTTCTGTGGGAAGGCCTGCTGTCCATCACTTGGCGGCAGGCGGTCATGTACCTGGTGGGCGGGGCGCTCATCTGGCTGGCCATTAAAAAGGACTATGAGCCAGCCCTGCTCTTGCCCATGGGCTTTGGGGCCATTTTGGTGAACCTGCCCCTGTCCGGCGTCCTCAACCAGACCATGCAGGGCGTGGGGGAGACCCAGGGCATCATCCAGTGGCTGTTCGAGACGGGCATCGAGGCCTCCGAGGCGTTCCCGCTGCTGCTGTTCATTGGCATCGGGGCCATGATCGACTTCGGCCCGCTGCTCAGCAACCCGAAGATGTTCCTTTTTGGCGCGGCGGCCCAGTTCGGCATTTTCCTGACCATTGTGCTGGCGGCGGCGCTGGGGTTCAGCATCCAGGACGCGGCCTCCATCGGTATCATCGGCGCGGCGGACGGGCCCACCTCCATTCTGGTCAGCCAGGTGCTCAAGTCCAACTACATTGGGGCCATCGCCGTGGCGGCCTATTCCTACATGGCGCTGGTGCCCATCATCCAGCCCATGGCCATTAAGCTGGTGACCACCAAGAAGGAGCGGCGCATCCGCATGGACTACCGCCCCGCCGCCGTGAGCAAGACCACCCGCATTCTGTTCCCCATTATCGTCACGTTCGTGGCCGGGCTGGTGGCTCCGGCCTCGGTGTCCCTGGTGGGCTTCCTGATGTTCGGCAACCTGATCCGGGAGTGCGGCGTGCTGAACCGCCTCTCCGAGACCGCCCAGAACGACCTGGCCAATCTGGTCACGCTGCTGCTGGGCATTACCATCTCCTTCTCCATGCAGGCGGATCGCTTTGTGACGGTGGAGACCCTGATGATTATGGCCCTGGGCCTGTTCGCCTTTGTGTTCGACAGCATAGGCGGGGTGCTGTTCGCCAAGCTGCTGAACCTGTTCAGCAAGACAAAGATCAACCCCATGATCGGCGCGGCGGGCATTTCGGCTTTTCCCATGTCCGCCCGGGTGATTGAGAAAATGGGCATTGCCGAGGACAACCAGAACCACCTGCTCATGCATGCGGTGGGCGCCAACGTCTCCGGCCAAATCGCCTCCGCCGTAGCCGGCGGCATCGTCCTAGGCTTCTTCATGTAGCAACGTGACGTTGCATCCACACCCGCGTGCTGGCGTTGGGTTACCGGCTAGCTATGCCGCCCGCGAGGGCGCTGGGTGGTAAACGTGCAAGCCTGCCTCAGCCTAAAGGGGAGCCGCAACCCTCAAACCAGCAACGTGACGTTGCATCCACACGCGCGTGCTAATGTTGGGCTATTGGCTAGCTATGCCGCCCGCGAGGGCGCTGGGTGGTAAACGTACAAGCCCGCCTTGACCTAAGGGGGAGCCGCAAGCCCAAACCGGCAACGTGACGTTGCATCCACACGCGCGTGCTAATGTTGGGTTACTGGCTAGCTGTGTCGCCCGCGAGGGAGAAAGGTGATAGACTGTAAGCGCCCTAACCGAAAAACTCCAAACCGAGCGCAAAGCCAACGCCTCCCACCCCCGTTAAACGTGTAAAAGTTCTTGAAGATTGTTAAGGAACTTCTTTCAAGAAGTTCCTTAACCCGCCGGAGGCCATAAGGGAAAACCGCAAGCCTCAAACCGAGCGCAAAGCCAACGCCCTACACACCCGTTAAACGTGTAAAAGTCTTTGAAGATTCTTAAGAAACTTTCTACAGAAAGTTTCTTAAGCCGCCATAAGCACACATATAGAAAGGAAGCGCATGCAATGCTGCATCAACTGTTAAACGCCTCCATTGGCGTCATCGGCGGGGCGGACGGCCCTACCGAGGTTTTCGTCACCATGGGCAACATGGACGCCGTCCTCCAGGCCCTGAACATCATGGGCAAGGGGATGCTGGGAATCTTCGTGGTCATTGGCGCGATCGCCCTGATTGTGGCCCTGCTGACAAAGGTGGGGAACCAGAAATAGAGGCCGCATCGTTTCGAAAAAGGAAAGGCCCTTCCCGGCGGGAGGGGGCCTTTTCTCTGTGTTTGCGCCTGGGGCGGCGGTCAGTCCTCGTCCTCCGCCGTCTCTTTCCGGCCGGCCAGGCGTTTGACAAGGTACGTGCAGAAAACCGACAGCATCAGCAGGGCGACTACCAGGTGTCCGCCCTCGCTGGTCAGGCTGGCCCCGCTGACCAGCGGGCTGCCGTCCGCCAGGTGAAACATGTTCAAGATCAGGAGCGCGCCGCCGCATATGCCGTCCATGATGTAGATGATGTCATTGCTGCTGCCCGCGGGGGTAATGCCCCGCAGGATGTACTCGCACAGCGCCAGGCAGGCCCCCAGCCAGAAGATGATCATGCCCTCGTGCAGGCCGCCGGCCCAGTGGACGCCCTCCTCGTGGAGCCAGCCGTTGAGCAGAATCAAAACCATATACAGAATCATGGTGTGCTGAAAGACGTTTCCCCGCATCATCAGCTGGCGTTCGTCCAGTTCGCAGTTTTTTCTACGGCAGAATTTCATTATATTCCCTCCAAGTCAGTCTTTTCGGTCCGGCCAAAACAGGCCGTCCAGCGTGGTTCCCAGGGCCAGGCAGATGTCCACGCACAGGCGCACGGTGGGGTTGTAGTCCCCCCGCTCAATGGCCACGATAGTCTGCCGGGTCACGCCCACCGCCGCGGCCAGGTCCTGCTGGGTCATGCCCTTGGCGGCGCGGGCGGCTTTCATCTTCAAGTTTTTTCCCAATTTTTCACCTCGCTTTGCCTCCGGCGGCTTAAGAACCTTTCTGAAGAAAGGTTCTTAAGAATCTCCAAAGACTTTTCGGTTTGGCGGCAGCCAATGCCGGAGCTCCGTTTTTTCAAATTTAGCCTCTGTGTTCATGGCCGGAGACTACCACTCAGCTAATGGAAGCCAATGTACGCGGTCAAGGGGCGTCGACCTTCGCTCGGCGAAGTCGCGGCCCCTTGCGGATTCTTAAGGCAGAGCCTTAAGCCGCCGGAGGCCAAACTATACCTTCAAAAGGGCCGTAGGCCCTCATCGGGACGTAGTCCCGCTATGCCCAAACGTACCCAAGCTTAGGAAAGGGCTGGGGGAGACTCCAGCCTGCGGTGGCTTCAATGTTTGCATTGTAAAACATCACGGGCAAAAAGTCAAGTATAATTTACAAAAAGATTTTGATTTTTGACTTTAGCACTCTGCGGAGGCGGCGGGGGCGGCCTCTGCGGGAAGAAAGGGCTTGCGCGTTTTGGCAAATCCCGTTAAAATAGAAGCGGGAATTTTGAACAAAGCATATGCCGTTTGAAAAGTCCGGCGAAGCTTGTCGGGAAAAGATATTTTTTCCACTCATACCCGCCGGGCTTCTGCAAATACTTCCTAGTGGAATCACCTTGATGCCGCAAAGGAGGCGTTTGCTGTGAACGAGCTTCAGGCATGGCAGTGCTTTGCCCAGTCAGGCAGAGTGGACGACTACATTCGTTACGCGCAGATACGGGACGGCGGCGTCCCACGGGAGGGAGGGCTGGCAGTTGCGCTCAAAAACCCAGACCCAGGGGATCGTCATCCGGGAGCAGACCATCGGCGAGAGTGACCGGCTGGTCACGGTGCTGACCCGGGACCAGGGCGTGGTGCGGGCCTTTGCCCGCCGGGCCAAGAATTATAAAGATAGCAAGAATTCGGGCACCAGCCTGCTGTGCTATTCCCGCCTGGAGCTGTACGAGGGGCGGGACAAGTACATAATCAACGCGGCGTATCCCATCGAGGTGTTTTTCGAGCTGCGGCAGGACATTGTGCGGCTGGCGCTGGGCCAGTATTTCTGCGAGCTGGCCGCCGAGCTGGTCCCCGCCGGGGTGGAGTCGGAGGAATATCTGCGGCTGGTGCTCAACGCCCTGCATTTTTTGTGCGCGGACGCCCGGCCCCCGGCGCTGCTCAAGCCCATTGTAGAGCTGCGGATGCTGTCCGTGTCCGGCTACATGCCGGACCTGGTGGGGTGCGCGGGCTGTGGGCGGTATGAAGCGGAGCGGATGTTCTTCCGGGTGAACCGGGGGGAGATTTATTGCCGGGAGTGCTATTTGAACAAGGGGAGTCCGGCGGTGGGGCTTTCGCCGGGGGCGCTGACGGGAATGCGGCATATTATTTACTCGGATTTTGAGAAGGTGTTTTCCTTCCGGCTGGCGGGGGCTCCGCTGCGGGAGCTGGGGGAGGCGGCGGAGGCCTATGTGGTAAGCGTGCTGCAAAAGCGGCCGGGAACGCTGGACTTTTACCGCAGCCTGGCGGCAGAGTAACGCGAAGCGCAGTAAAAGTCTTTGGAGATTCTTAAGAACCTTTCTTCAGAAAGGTTCTTAAGCCGCCGGAGGGTGAGCGTCTGCCACTGGCAGACGCTCACCCTCCGGCGGCTTAAGAAACTTCTTGAAAGGAAGTTTCCGACTTCATTTTCTATGAAGTCGCAGAATTTTCAAGAACTTTTGGTGCGCTCCGCGTTTTTCCTTTTGCTTTGCGCTATTCGCCGAACATGTCCTTCAGCTTGGAGAAAAAGCTCTTGCGCTTCTGGTAGTTCTTGTCGTCCGTGGCGCTGTCCAGCTCCGATAGGATCTCCTTCTGCCGCTTGTTCAGGTTTTTGGGCACCTCCACCGTCACCTTTACGAATTGATCCCCCCGGTCCCGGGAATGCAGGCTCTGAATCCCCTTCCCCTTCAAGCGGAAGGTGTCCCCCGGCTGGGTGCCCTCGTGCACGTGGTAGCTCACCTTTCCGTCCAGGGTGGGTACCTCCACGTCCGCCCCCAGCGCCGCCTGGGTAAAGGTGATGGGCATCTCGCAGTATACGTCCCGGCCCCGCCGGGTAAAGATGGGGTGGGGCCGCACAGATACGTATACATGCAGGTCGCCGTTGGGCCCGCCGTTGGTTCCGGCGTTGCCCTTGCCGCTGACGTTTAAGATTTGCTCGTCATCAATGCCCGCCGGGACGCTGACCTCGATGCTCTTCCTCCGGCGCACACGGCCCTTGCCATCGCAGGTCTTGCAGGGGGAGTCAATAATCTTGCCCGTCCCCCGGCACCGGTCGCAGGTCTGGGTGGACTGCACCACCCCGAAGGGCGTGCGCTGGCTGACCCGCACCTGGCCCGTGCCGTGGCAGCGGTCGCAGGTTTTGGGGCTGGTACCCGCCGCCGCGCCCGTGCCATGGCAGTCCGAACAGGTCTCGATCTGCTGGTACTCGATCTGCTTTTTGCAGCCCTTGGCGGCCTCCTCAAAGCCGATGGCCACATTGGCCTGCACGTCCGACCCCTGCCGGGGCGCGTTGGGGTTGGCCCGGCGGGAGCCGCCCCCAAAGCCGCCGAAAAAGCTGTCGAAAATGTCGTTGATGTCAAAACCAGCCCCCTGGAAGGGGTTGCCCCCCGCCGCGCCGCCGCCGAAGTTGGGGTCCACCCCCGCGTGGCCGAACTGGTCGTACCGGGCGCGCTTATCCCCGTCGGACAGCACCTCGTAGGCCTCGTTGACCTCTTTAAACTTGGCCTCGGCGCTTTTGTCGCCGGGATTCAGGTCCGGGTGGTACTGCTTCGCCATCTTCCGGTAGGCCTTCTTGATCTCGTCCTCGGAAGCGGACTTCTGCACCCCCAGCACCTCGTAGTAATCTCTTTTTTCCGCCAATGCTATCAACTCCTGTATGCCTACGCTGGCGCGCATTTTTCAAAACTCACAAAACTCATGGAAACAGCACAGATGGGCATTTTCTCGGAAAATGCCCATATTCCTTGCTGTGTGCCGGACTGCCTCCGGCGGCTTAAGAGACTTTTTTGTAAAAAAGTCCCTTAAGAATCCTCAAAAAACTTTACACGTTTGGCCGGGGCGGGAGGCGCTGGCTATGCGCTCGGTTTAAGGCTC
>CAOKRG010000059.1 GCA_948471095.1 uncultured Oscillospiraceae bacterium | reverse complement strand
CTGGACCCACACCTAGCGGTGAGCACACGCGCGTGCCAGCGTTGGGGTATCATCTAGCGAAGCCGCCCGCGAGGGCGCTGGGTGGTAAACATGTAAGCCCGCCTCAACCTAAGGGGAAGCGGCAAACTCCAAACCGAGCGCCAAGCCTCCGCCTCCCACCCCCGCCAAACGTGTAAAAGTTCTTGAAGATTGTTAAGGAACTTCTTTCAAGAAGTTCCTTAACCCGCCGGAGGCAAGAAGCCGGAGGCCTAAAAGAAAGAGGGGATAAAGCGGGCGCCCTTGGCGGCGCGGGATTGGACGAAGCCGTCCAGGCCCAGCTCGAACAGGGCGGACTGGACTTTTTCCAGCTCCCGGCGGGTGATGGGCCGGGAGAGCTCCGGGAAGCCCGGCACGCCTCCCGGCCTCTTGGCCAGACCCCAGGGGGTATACTGGGCCATCAGGCTGACCGGTACGCCGGGAAAGCGCTCCGCGATGAGCCGCAGCGCCGCAATGGAATTTTTCGTGTGCCCCGGAAGAATCAGGTGCCGGATGAGCACGCCCCGGCGCAGCAGGCCGTCCGGGCCGTACTGGGCCGGGCCTGCCTGCCGCACCATCTCCCCGATGGCCTCCAGGGCCGCTTCCGGGTAGTCCGGCGCATGGGAGAGGGCCCCGGCCAAAGCGGGGTCCGCGTATTTAAAGTCCGGGAGGTAGCAGTCCACCAGGCCCTCTAAGGTCTGTAAAGTCTCCACGCTCTCATAGCCGGAGCTGTTGTAAATCGCCGGCACGGGAAGCCGCCGGACCAGCAGGGCCTCCCGTAGCTTATCCGCGTAGTGCCCCGCCGTGACCAGATTGACGTTGTGGGCCCCTTCCTCCACCAGCTGGAACAGGATCTCGCTGAGCTCCTGGGGCGTTACCGGCCGGCCGGGCTTCTCCCCGGCGCTGATCTCATAGTTCTGGCAGTAGACGCAGCCCAGAGAGCAGCCGGTGAAAAACACCGCGCCCGAGCCCCGGGTCCCGCTGATGGGGGGCTCCTCCCAGTGGTGCAGGGCCGCCCGGGAGACGCGCATCTCCCGGCCGCTTTTGCACCGGCCCATGCCGCCGGGGCCGTCCCGGGGCGCGTGGCACCGGCGGGGGCACAGGCGGCACTGATAGGAGCTCACGGCTTTAGAGCCAGCATGGCGCAGTTGCTGCCCCGCTGGCCCCGGGTCTTCCGGTGGGAGAAGAGCAGATCGCTCTCCTCCATGGTGCACACCCGCCCCAGTGCGATATGCTCCGCCGCCACCCCTGCCGCCAGCAGGGAGCGGCGGCAGCATTCCCACAGGTCCACATGATATTTTTCCTCGCCGCAGCCCGTCCGCACCGGCCCGGACACAAAGCGCTCCGCGTCCGGCAGGGCCAGGAAGGCCTGGGCCACCGGCTCGTCCACCTCGAAGCAGCTCTGGCAGATGGAGGGCCCCACCGCGGCCAAAATGTCCTCCGGGCGGGAGCCGAATTCCTTTTCCATCCGCCGTACCATTACCGCGGGCATACCGGCCGCGGCCCCCCGCCAGCCCGCGTGGGCCAGGCCGATGGCCCGCTTTACCGGGTCCACAAAGTAGACGGGCACGCAGTCCGCCGCATAGACCACCAAGGCGACGCCGGGCTCGTTGGCGCACAGGCCGTCGGCGCTCTGGCAGTCGTTGGCCCGCCAAATGCCCAGCCCCCGGTGCTCCCGGCCCACCCGGCGGATGTCCGTCTTGTGCACCTGGGCCCCGCACACCAAAGATTCCGGGTCAAAGCCCGCCGCCGCGCAGAAGCGGCGGTAGTTTTCGCCCACGTTCTCTTCCCCGTCCCCCCGGCCGAAGCCCAGGTTCATGGCGGCAAACTCCCCGCCGCTGACGCCTCCCAGCCGGGTGGAGAAAGCGTGGGTCACGGGCAGGTCCTTCCAGGCGGGGAAGCGCAGCACGCCCACCCCGTCCCGTATCTCCAGCTCCATGCCCCCCACCGGGCCGGGGACGGCCTCTCGGGGCGCTTCGATGATGGGCACGGGAAAAGTCTTCTTATTCACGCTCAGTCCCTCGTATTTCTGTTTAATAATGACCCGCCCAAAAAAGCGGCAGCCGCAGCTGCGGCACCGGAAGGCGGCCCGAAAGCCCTTGTTCCGCTGCTCCCAGCGGCCCGTCCGGCGGCAGCCGCCCCCGCAGGCGGGGCACTGGAATTCCAAATACTCCCTGCGGACCAGCGGGTCCCGCAGGTCCGTCACATAGCTGGTGCGGTAGGTCATTTTATCATAGAACTCCGGCCCGCAGGCCTCAATATAGGGCCGGATGGCCTCCGGGTCGTAAACCCGCCGCAGAATTTCCAGCGTGATCAGGCTGTCGTCCAGGGCCCTGTGCCGCTCCCGCTGGGAAAGGTCCAGCCCCAGCAGCCCGGCCACCTTGGCGAGCCCCGCCTGCTCCCGCACGCCCAGGCCCAGCTTCTCCTCGGCATACCGCTGTAAATCGCAGTACCGGGTAAGAAAGGGCACCCGGCCGCTCCCGCTGAAATACTGGCAGTTGGCAATCAGAGTCAAAATATCCGCCGAGCCCCAGGTGACCAGCACCCGGTCCCCCAGCCAGCGGCGGAACCGGCTGACCGCGCCCATAAAGCTCAGGCCCCCGGTCAGGTTCTCCTGGGTGATGCTGGTCAGGTCCGCCACCACCGCGTTCAGCCGCTTGCCCACCTGGGGCCGCACAAAGCAGGAAAAGGTGTCCTCCTCCTGGAGCCGGGGGCCGCATTTCACGGCGCCGAACTCAATGATCTCGTTGATATAGCCTTGGAGCTTCCGGCTGTACGCGGCGTTCCATTCCAGGTCCAATATGGCGAATTCCATAAGGTCCGGCGCCTCCTTTCCATGCCGCCCCAGGCGGCGGTTTTCTTTTTTGCCTGTTTATTCATGCCCCTGGCGCTTCCCCAGCTCCCGCACTGTTATATTATCTCTGTAACGAACGATAGGAAATATTACGCGGTCCAGGGGCGTTAGGCCCCTGGTAGGGTTCTTAGGGGCAAAGCCCTTAAGCCGCCGGAGGGGGAAGCTTCCCACTGGGAAGCGTTCTGACCCGACCGAGCCAGCAGGCGAGACCCCACTCCGTAAAACTTCAAAAAGTCCCTTTGGGCGTTCCCCCGGTTACTGCTGGTTTTTCTTGCGGCTCTGCTGCTTCATCCGCTGCTCGTGGGAGAGGACCGCCTTACGCATACGCACGCTCTTGGGGGTCACCTCCACATACTCGTCCCCGGCGATGAACTCCAGGCACTGCTCCAGGCTCAGCACCGAGTGGGGCGTCAGCTTCAGGGCCTCGTCCGCGCCGGAGGACCGGGTGTTGGTGGCGTGCTTTTTCTTGCACACATTCACCACGATGTCCTCGGTCTTGGGGTTGGAGCCCACGATCATGCCCTCGTAAACCTCCACTCCGGGCCCGATGAACATCCGGCCCCGGTCCTGGGCGTAGAACAACCCGTAGGCCGTGGCCTCGCCCGCCTCGAAGGCTACCAGGGACCCCTGCTGGCGCTGGAACACGTCCCCCTTATAGGGCTCGTAGCCGTCGAACACATGGTTCATAATGCCGTTGCCGTTGGTGTCCGTCAAAAACTCCGACCGGTAGCCCATCAGGCAGCGGGAGGGAATTTTGAACTCCATATGGGTCATGCCCCCCTCCCGGGTGCCCATGTTGATAAGCTCCGCCTTTCTGGCGCCGATTTTTTCCATTACCGCCCCCACATAGTTGTCCGGGGTCTCGATCATCAAAAGCTCCATGGGCTCCAGCTTCTGGCCGTTCTTCTCTTTGAAAATCACCGTGGGGGGCGACACCTGGAACTCGTAGCCCTGGCGGCGCATCTGCTCGATGAGGATGGACAGGTGCAGTTCGCCCCGGCCGGAGACCTTGAAGGTGTCCATGCTGTCCGTCTCCTCCACCCGCATGGCCACGTTGGTCTCCACCTCTTTGAAGAGCCGGTCCCGCAGGTTCCGGGAGGTGACGTATTTGCCTTCCCGCCCGGCAAAGGGGGAGTCGTTTACCTTGAACATCATGGAGACCGTAGGCTCATCGATCTTTACAAAGGGCAGGGGCTCAATGTGTTCCGGGTCGCAGGCGGTCTGGCCGATGTTCAGGTCCGTGACGCCGGAGACGGCGATGATGTCCCCCAGCTGGGCGGACTGGGCCTCCACCCGCTTAAGGCCCTCGAATTGGTAGAGCTTGCTGACCTTGGCGTTTTTGTGGCCCTCTTCTCCGCCGCCGCAGATGGCCACGGTTTGGCCGGACTGAATGCGGCCCCGCTCCACCCGGCCAATGCCGATGCGGCCCACATAGCCGTCGTAGTCGATGTTGGAAAACAGCACCTGGGTGGGGCCGTCCAGGTCTCCCTCCGGCGCGGGGACCTCCCGCAGGATCATCTCAAACAGGGGCTCCATGTCCGTGCCGGGAACATCGGGGTCCAGGCTGGCGCAGCCCTCCCGGGCGGAGCAGTAGGCCACGGGGAATTCCAGCTGGTCGTCGTTGGCCCCCAGCTCGATGAACAGATCCAGCACCTCGTCCACCACCTCGGCGGGCCGGGCGCCGGGCCGGTCGATCTTGTTGAGCACCACCAGGGGCTTTTTGCCCAGGCCCAGGGCCTTTTTCAGCACAAAGCGGGTCTGGGGCATGCAGCCCTCGAAGGCGTCCACCAGCAGAATGACCGCGTCCACCATCATCAGCACCCGCTCCACCTCGCCGCCGAAGTCCGCGTGGCCGGGAGTGTCCACAATGTTTATTTTCGTGTCCTTATATTTCACCGCCGTGTTTTTGGAGAGTATGGTGATGCCCCGCTCCCGCTCCAGGTCGCCGGAGTCCATCACCCGTTCCGCCACGGCCTCGTTTTCGCGGAAAATGCCGCTCTGCCTTAAAAGCTGGTCCACCAGGGTGGTCTTGCCGTGGTCAACGTGGGCGATGATCGCCACGTTGCGCAGGTCCTTACGAATCCCCATCGTATTGTTTCCATTCCTTTCCATTGGGAGTTCCCATGCGTTGCCGCGTTGTCTTTTTCCAAATAGTCATTATACCACGGGATTTCGATTTTGAAAAGCCCCAACTCGCGGGAGGGAGTGTCCAAAGGGCGCGGTTTTGAAGAGTAATACGGAGTAGCCTCCGGCGGCTCAGGGGCTCTGCCCCTAAGAACCCCGCAACCTTTAAAAAGGTTGACGAAACTTTTACTGCTGCGCTCAGGGAGCTTTCTTCATAAAAGGCGCGTTTTGGACACTCCAGGAATTCCTCCGGCGGACGCGCCATCCGCAAATACGCGAAAACAAGGGAGCCCAGCGGCGCTGCGCCTTTGGGCTCCCTCCTTATGTACGCCGTCCTCTCAGGCCTCTCCCGCCGCCTGGCCCAGATAGGCCCTCACTTCGGCCTCCGTGCCCAGGGCCAGCGCGGCCCGCGCCACCTGGTCCGCCTCGGCCTTGGTCCACCGGGCCACCGCGGCCCGCACCGCCAGCACCGAGGCCGCCGAGACGCTGAACCCCGTCAATCCAAAGGAGATCAGCAGGGGGGTCAGCCGCAGGTCTGCCGCCGCCTCGCCGCACAGGCCGACCGGTATGCCCCGCTCCCGGCCCAGGCGGACCACCTCCCGCAGGGCGTGGAGCACGGCCGGCTGCATGGGGGAATAGAGCCCGGACACCTGGGGGCTGCCCCGGTCGCAGGCCATCACATAGCCCACCAGGTCGTTGGTGCCAATGCTGAAAAAGTCCGCCTCCCGGGCCAGCGCCGCCGCCGAAAGCACCGCCGCCGGGGTCTCGATCATAATGCCCACCGGAAGGCCCCCCACGCAGGGGAGCCCCTCCGCCTTCAGCTGGGCTCGGGCCTGGTCCAACAGGGCCCGGGCCTCCCGCAGCTCCTCCAGGGTGGACACCATGGGCAGCATCACCCGCAGGTCGCCCAGCACCCCCGCCCGCAGCAGGGCCCGCAGCTGGACGAGGAAAACGTCCCTGTGCTTTAAGCACCAGCGGATGCCCCGCAGGCCCAGAAAAGGGTTCTCCTCCCGGGCCAGCTCCAGGCAGGCGGCCTCCTTGTCCCCGCCCACATCCAGGGTGCGGATGGTCAGGGGCCTGCCCTTTAAGTCCCGCAGGGTTTGGGCATAGGCCCGGTACTGCTCCTCCTCACAGGGCGGATGCGGCCGGTTCATAAATAAGTATTCCGTTCGGAACAGCCCCACGCCCTCGCCTCCGGCCTCCAACGCCCGGGAAGCGCCGCTGGGCATGCTTATGTTGCATAAGAGCTTAAACTCCTCGCCGCTTTTGGCCAGGGTCTTCTTGTGCAGGAAGTACCGGACCCGCCGCCGCTTTTCCAGGAACGCGTCCTGCCGCCTTTGGTAGGCCTCGATCTCCTCCGGCTTGGGGGTAAAGATCACGTCGCCCCGGGTGCCGTCCACAATGACGAAAGCCTGGCTGGCCAGCCGGGAGGCCGCCCCCTCCACCCCGCACACCGCCGGGACCCCCAGGGCCCGGGCCAAAATGGAAGAGTGGGAGGTCATGCCCCCGCCCTCGGTGACAATGCCCGCGATGTTGTCGCTGTCAATGCCCGCCATCACGGCGGCGCTCAGCTCCTTGGCCACCAGCACCGTGCCCTTGGGGGCCTGGCGCACGTCCGCCTCCTCCACGCCCAGCAGCTCCCGCTGGATGGCCCGGCACAGGTCCTGCACGTCCTCGGCCCGGCGGCGGGTCAGCTCGTCGCCGCTGGCGGAAAAAACCTGGATGTACCCGCCGCACACCTCCTGCAGGGCCGCTTCCGCGCTTTTCCCCTGGTCGATAAGCTCCCCCACCTGTTCCAGCAGGCTGGGGTCGCCGCTCATCTCCAGATGGGCCTCCAAGATCTGCGCGTCCTCTTCTCCGGCGGAGTGCCTCAGCCGCTCCATGTGGGCCCGGGTCCTCTGGCGGTAGGCTTCCGCCGCCTGCCGGAAGCGCTCCCGCTCCGCCGGGGCGCCGTTGGCCCGTTCCTCCCGGTATACCAAGCGGCTTTCCTCTAAAAGCATCACCCTGCCCAGGCCGATGCCCTCCGACACCGCGGTTCCGTGCAGCATGACATTCACCTCGCTTCGTTTCGGTTTAACTATATGATCCCCCTACGGGCGCGCGTCCGGGGAGCGGCGCGGCTTTTTCCTTTGGGAAGCCGCCTTGCGCTCCGGCCCCGGCATTCCCCGGGTCAGGCTGAACAGACAGGCCGCCGAAAGGGCGAAGTAAATCGTCACATTGGGCCGCCGCAGCACGTTGCCGGAAATCTGGGCCGCGATCACCGCCAGCAGAAAGCTTATGCCCACCGCGCCCATCTCTATGGACAAAAAGCTCCTAAGCCCCCGCCAGAAGCCCGCGGCGGCGGCCCCAGGGCCCTGCCCGCCCTCCTGCCGGACCTGCCGCAGGCCCCGGTCCACCTGGCCCGCAAAGGCCCGCAGCACCAAAACCACAAACACGCCGAGAAAGGCCATGTACAGGGCGAAGCCGATATACCCCATGGTGTAGAACACCGCCGGGAAGTCGTTTTCCAGGTCGTAAATGCCGTCGCCTGCCAGAAAATCACTGTACTCGAACCCTAAGAAGTGGGTCAGCGCGTCCTTTTCCGCCCACACCATGGAGGCGAAATTGTTCTTCCGCACCCGGGTGTCGGAGAGCAGGTAGGTCTCCGTGGTGTAGCCAAAGGATTCCATCACGTTGTAAAGGCCAAACCGCTGGTTCAGGTTCTTCATCAGCTTGCCGTACACCTCTTCATCGGTGTACACGCCCATGATGCTCTGGCGCAGCTTCTCCCGCTGCCTCTCCAAGGGCGGAAGCCGCTTGACCTCCCCCTCGTCCAAGGCGCCGTCGCTGTTGCTTTTCACGCTGTCTTCCACCATGTCGCCGTAAAGGGCCTGGGAATAGGCCGTCATGCGCTCCCGGGCGGCCATGGGGGACTGCGACCGGAAAGCCGTTACCGCCGCCAGCAGGGCCACGGCGGGCAGAACGTATTTAAGGGACTTTTTCCCCATTTGCAGAAAAAAGAGGAAGATGTACGCGCCCAGAATGATGAAGATGGAGAAAAAGTCCAGCTTGGTGCCGGTGACGAACAGAATGCCCACGCTCAGGGCCAAGCTGAGCAGGTAGACCCAGTACTTCCGCACCGCGTAGCCCCAGTAGAGGAAAAAGGGCACGGCCAGCACCAAGATGGCGCTTTGGGCGCTGGGCGTGGCAAACCAGCCCAGCACCCCCAGCTGAATGGGCGGCTTATAGGTATACACCGGATGGCCGCTGAGCCAGGGCAGGGCGGTGAAGAGAAGGATCTCTCCAAAGGCTATGGCCACGCCCCCGTAAAAATGCCCGCGCAGCTCCGGGCGCTTGGTCAGGATGGTGATAAAGGTCAGGGCGAAGATGGGAAAATTCAAGGTGCGCAGCATGTTGTTGGCGTCGCTGAACAGGGACTGGTAGCCGATGCGGAAGCAGTTGAGCATATGGGCCAGCCAGAAAAGCCCCGCCACGGCGTACAGGATAAAGTAGAAGCGCTTGGCGCCGCTGAGCAGAAAGCCCAGCAGGGCCACCGCCGCCAGCATAACGAAGCGCAGCAGGGTGGAGGCGGCGTTGCTGCCCATCTCCCCCAAAAAGTAGGAGAGCACGTCCAGGGCGGGCTGCACCGCCACAATGGCCAGCACAATGCCTCCCAGCCGGGCCTCTAAAAAGCCTTTGAGCCTTTCCATACCGCCGCCTCCTTACAGTTGTTTTATGGTGACCGCGGTCCGGCGGTCATACCGGGCGAACAGCCTGCCCTCCCGGTTGGGGCGGGCCAGCCAGTACATCTGGGCCGCCGCCAGAGAGAGGTACACCGTGACGCTGGGCTTGCGCAGGGCCTGCCCGGAGAACTGGGCCGAGCACAGCCCCAGGCAGTACAGCATGGAGTAGGCCCCCAGCTCCACCGTCAAAAAGCCGGGCAGGCTCCGCAGGTTCTTAAGGCAGCCCCAGAGCACCGCCAGCAGGAAATAGGCCGTAAAGCCCATATAAAGCGCCGCGCCCAGATAGCCGTAAAAATACGGCAGGGCCGGAAAGTCGTTTTCCGGGTCGTAATTGGTCCCGTTTATGGTAGCTTTCGCGTATTCAAAGCCGAAAATCCTGGTAATCCAATCCTGCTCCCGCCAGGTCAGGGCCATAACGGCCAGCTTTTTGGTGCGGCTGTTGTACAGGGTGGCGGCGTCCGTGGCATAGCGGTAGTGCTCCATCACCCGCTGGGTTCCAAAGCGTTCCAGCAGATCCCCCAAAAGGGGCGTATCCGCCACGCTCCGCTGGGTGTAGACCTCCTCATAGACCCGGGTAATTTTTTCCAGCTCCCCCGGGGAGGGCTCTCCGCCCTCATAATCCCAGCCTTCCCCCAGAATCCGGTCCGCCTGGGCCTGATATTCGGCGTAGGCGTCCGCGGTCAGCGCCTGCCGCTGGGCCATTACCGACTGCCCCCGGAACGCCAGCACCAGGACCAGCATCACCGCCAGGGGGGCGCAGAAGAGGAGAATCCTCTTGCGGTCCCCCCCGCCCAGGGCCGCCAGCCCCAGCAAAGCCAAAAAGCCCAATGCCAGCAGCACCGACGAATAGTAGGTCAGGCGGGTGCCGGTAAAATACAGCAGACCCAGCCCCAGCCCGCAGGCCGCGGAAAAGACCCACAGCCGCTCCGTCCGCCAAGCCCAGAGGAGCAGCCCCGGGGCCAGCATGGAGACAATGGCGCTCTGGGCGTTGGGCACGCCGAACCAGCCCAGAAGGCCCTTTTGAAAGCCCCGGGCGGGCAGGTCGTAGGTATAGGCGGGCATACCGGTCAGGTACGAGAGGCCGATGATCAGCAGAATGAGGGCGAAGTTCCCGGCCAGCATACCGGCGGCGCGCAGGTCCAGGCCGGGCCGCTGCCGGAAAAAGGTGAGGAACGACGCCGTCCACAACGGAAACTGAATGAGCTTGAGGTATTCCGCTGCGTCTCCCACCGGGTCCTGGTAGCCCAGCCGGAAGCAGTTGAGCATGTGCAAAAGCCAAAAGCCCCCCGCCGCGCCCCAGAGCAGGCCGTAAAGCTTTTTCCGGTCTGAAATGGCGAAGCCATAGGCGCACACGGCAAACAGCAGCACCGTGCGCAGGGCGGTGGTCAGGGCGGTCATGCCCAGTCCCTGCATAAAGTAGGAGAGCACGTCCAGAAGGGGCTGCACCAGCAGCAGCGCGGCCATGCATTCTCCAGCGGAGCGGGCCAGCGTGGTTTTAAGTTTTATGGTATCCATTTGAAATCCTTATGATAAGTCAATGGGGCCTCAATGCGAAATAAAATGCTTCCATGAGCTAAAAGCGCTTGGAGTTTTCCTAAGTATACCATATTTCTTTCTCATACACAAGATTGAAAGTTGAGTTTTTCAAAAGGGAAAGCCGCGGGGCGCGGGAGTGGCCAAAAGACGGTGTTATTACTCCGTTAATAACGGGCAATATACGCGGTCAAGGGGCGTCGGCATTCGCTGCGCGAAGTCGCGGCCCCTTGCAGGGTTCTTAGGGGGACTTGGCGAAGCCAACGCCATAAGCCCCTAAGAACCCTGCCACCTTTGAAAAGGTGGACGAAACTTTTACCGTTGCGCTCAGCGGGCTTTCTTCTCTCAACTCGTTTCGGCACTCCTTCCCGCGCTTGACAGCTTTCCCCAAACATGGTAGTATTAGCCAGTATCTCAAAACGCAAGGAGGGAAAACAATGTCCTTATTGGACGATTGGAGAAAATACGCCGAAGAGGGCCAGCAGGCCCAGGGCGTGAAATTTTGGAAGCGCTACTTTGACCAGGAGACCGAGTTCTACCGCCAGCTGCTGACCGGCGGGGACCAGCCCGGCTCCCTGGCCCAGTGCGCCCAGCGCTTTGGGGTGGAGCCCATAATCATGATGGGCTTTTTGGACGGCGTGAACGACAGCCTGAAAACCCCCAACGACCTGGAAAGCCTGGAAGAGAGCTCCCAGGTGAATCTGGACTACGACAAGGAGCTGCTGTATAAAAACATGGTGGAGGCCAAGGCCGACTGGCTTTACAACCTGCCCCAGTGGGAGTCCCTGCTAAGCGAAGAGCGCCGCAAGGAGCTCTATAAGGAGCAGAAGAGCTCCAAAACCGTGGTGAAGGGGGCCAAAACCGGGCGCAACGACCCCTGCCCCTGCGGCAGTGGGAAAAAGTACAAAAAGTGCTGCGGCCGGGATCTGTAAGGCTCGCCGGCCAAGCGTACCATGTGAATAAAGCGGAAAAAGGTCAAAGATTATGAATCTTTGGCCTTTTTTAATTAGGCGGCAAAACCGTGCGCCGCGTTTTGAAATCCGCTCTGCCGGTATGCGCGCGCACTCGGGGCCACAGGCCCTTCCGGAGAAAAAACAGCCAGACCAGGCAGATCTCCTGCCCGGCCTGGCCGTTTTTTATGCACTGTGAACCGCTTCCCCCACCGGTGTATGGCCTCCGGCGGGGAGGGGCTTTGGGTCTCGGCTGCCGTGTCTCCGCTGCCGCTTCGGTCGGGTCAGAACGGTCCCCACCGGGGACCTTCCCCCTCGGTCGGTTCGCAGCGTGCCTGCCACTGGCAGACGCTCACCCCCTCCACCCCCACCACCTTTGAAAAGGCGGACGAAACTTTTACCGGCTCGCTGACCAGCCCATTGTCTTCCGTCAGCGCGGTAAGACATCTCAAAACTGCGCGGTTCTATAAAGCAGAAAACCCCAAAAATGCAACAGTAAAAGTTTTGTCCACTTTTTCAAAAGTGGTGGGGTTCTTAAGGGCAAAGCCCCTAAGCCGCCGGAGGCTCAGCCCTTTACCGCGCCGATGGTGATGCCCTTTACAAAATATTGCTGGAAGAAGGGGTACACGATCAGAATGGGCAGCACGCCCACCACGGCAATGGCCATTTTAATGCCCGTGCTGGGCATGGTGGCGGAAATTTCCGCCGCCGCCGCCGCGTCCATGCCGCTCTTCAGAGCCTGCACGTCCCGCAGCATGTCGTTCAAGAGCACCTGGATGCTGTAAAGGCTCTTGTTCTGCTGTAGATAGTACAGCCCGTTTTTCCAGTCGTTCCAGTAGGCCAGGCCGATGAGCAAAGTCATGGTGGCGATCATGGGAATGCTCATGGGCAGCACGATGGTCAGCAGAATGCGGAACTCCCCCGCCCCGTCGATCCGGGCGGCCTCGATGACCGCGTCGGGAATGTTGGTGCTGAAATAGGTGCGCATCATGATGACATAGAACGCGTTTACCATCAGCGAGGGGATGATCAGCGCCCAGGGCGTGTTGCTGACCGGAATGTAGCGGGTGTACATAATGTACGTGGGCACCAGGCCGCCGTTAAACAGCATGGTAAAGAACACGTAGAACGCCATCACGTTCCGGCCGGGCAGGTCCCGGCGGGAGAGGGCGTAGGCCATCAGCACGGTCATGGAGAGGCCGCAGCTGGTGCCCACCACGGTGGCGAAGATGGTCATCAGATAGGCGGAGGCAATCTTGGTTCCGCTTTTGAACATGTAGAGATAGGCGTTCATGCTGAACTGGGCCGGGAACAGGGTGTAGCCGCTGCGGATCAGCTCGTTCTCCTCCGTGACGGAGGACATGATCAGCAGGGCGAAGGGGAAGATGCAGCACAGCGCCAGGAAGATCATGACAATGTGGGCGACCACTTGGAAATTCTTATTCTTTTCAACCATGACAGCTTTCCTCCCTTAGAACAGCGCGTTTTCTTCGCCGCCGACCTTTTTCACGGTCCAGTTGGCCAGCAGCACCAGCACAAAGCCCACCACGCTCTGGTAGAATCCGGCGGCGGAAGACATGCCGATGTCGTTTAAGCGGATAAGGCCCCGGTACACATAGGTATCAATGGTGCTGGTAATGTCCAGCAGGGGGCCGGAATCCATGGGCACCTGGTAGAACAGGCCGAAGTCGGAATAGAAGATTTTGCCGATGGACATGAGGGTCAGGGTGATGATGGTGGGCAGCAGGCAGGGTAGGGTCACGTGGACGATCTGGTCCCAGCGGTTCGCGCCGTCGATCACCGCGGCCTCGTAGTAGCTGTGGTCAATGCCCACCAAGGTGGCGTAGTAGAGGATGCAGTCATAGCCGAAGGTCTTCCAGACATGGACGATAACCAATATGTAGGGCCAATACTTGGGTTCCGTATACCAGGAGACCGGGTCCTTGCCCAGGGCCTTCAGGATGGTGTTGTTTACAAAGCCCGTCTCGGAGCTCAGCAGGGCGAAGACCAGGTAGCTGACCACCACGATGGAGATCAGGTAGGGCAGCAGAATGATGGTCTGGTACAGCTGCTTCATCAGCTTGTGGGTGATCTCGTTGAGCAGAACGGCGATGGTGATGGCGATCACCGTGCCCAGAATGATGAAGGTGATGTTATAAAGCAGCGTGTTGCGGGTGATGTTAAAGGCGTCCTTGGTCTTGAACAGGTAGGTAAAGTTGCTCAGGCCCACCCAGTCGCTGCCCAGGATGCCCTTGCGCCAGTTCACCTTTTTAAATGCGATGATCAGGCCGGACATGGGCACGTAGTTGTTCATAAAGAGGTAGAGCGCGCCCGGCAGGAACATCAGATACAGGGGCAGATAGCGCAGAAAGCGGCCCTGCTTTTTCGGCGCGGAACGGGATTTCCCCACCTGTTCCAGCGCGGCGGATTTGGTCGGCATGTTCGCCAGCTCCTTTTTTCATAAATTTTTGGGACTATACGTTCAGCGCGGGCAAGCCGCGCCAACAGCCTGGAGAGAGGGGAGTATCCAAAAGGCGAGTTTTATGTAGAGAAAGCTTCTTAAGCGCAACAGTAAAAGTTTTTGATCCAAACTTTTTTCAAAATGTTTGGTCCAGTCCAGGGTGAAACCCTGGCCGCCGGAGGG
>CAOKRG010000058.1 GCA_948471095.1 uncultured Oscillospiraceae bacterium | reverse complement strand
AGGAGGAGTGAACGTGGTAACCATACGCAACATCAAAACCATTTTGACCGCCCCCCGGGGCGTCGACCTGGCGGTGGTGAAGGTGGAGACCAGCGAGCCGGGCCTGTACGGCCTGGGCTGCGCCACCTTTACCCAGCGGTACCGGGCCGTGGCCAGCGCGGTGGAAGACTACCTCAAGCCCCTTTTGGAAGGGCGCTGCGTGGAGGAGATCGAGGACATTTGGCAGACGGCCATGGGCAGCTCCTATTGGCGCAACGGCCCGGTGCTGAACAACGCCGTCTCCGGCGTGGACGAAGCCCTGTGGGACATCAAGGGCAAGATGGCCAACATGCCCCTTTACAACCTGTTGGGCGGCAAATGCCGGACCGGAGTGGCCTATTACCGGCATGTGTTCGGCCGCGATATGGAGGAGGCGGTGGAAGGGGTGCGCCGGTATGTGGAGCAGGGCTGCCGGTACATCCGCTGCCAGCTGGGCCTCTATGGCGGCACCCTGCGGGACGAGACCGGGCGGCTGGCCGGTCCGGGCAAAAACGCCCCGGAGAACAGCCCGTTTGGGGTGTATTACGATCCCGCCCGGTACTGCCGGGAGACGGTGGAGCTGTTCCAGCGGCTCCGGCAGGAGTTCGGCTGGGAGGTGGAGTTCCTGCACGATGTGCACGAGCGCCTGACCCCCATTGAGGCCATATCGTTTGCCAAGAGCCTGGAGCCCTACCGGCTGTTCTTCCTGGAGGACCTGCTGCCTCCGGAGCAGTCCGCCTGGCTGGAGCGCCTGCGGGGCCAGACCGCGGCGCCCATCGCCATGGGAGAGCTCTTTAACAACCCGGCCGAGTGGACCGGACTGATTACGGGGCGGCTGATCGACTACATCCGGGTGCATGTCAGCCAGATTGGGGGAATCACCCCGGCGAAGAAGCTGGCGTCCCTCTGCGAGGCCTTTGGCGTGCGCACGGCCTGGCACGGCCCCAACGACCTCTCCCCAGTGGGGGCGGCGGCGCAGATCCACCTGGACGCGGCCATTCCCAATTTCGGCATCCAGGAGTTCGCGGGCTTCACCGAGGAGGAACAGGAGGTGTTCCCCGGCTGCCCGGAGGCCCGGAACGGCTACCTCTATCTCTCCGGCCGGCCCGGCCTGGGCGTGGACATTGACGAAGAAAAGGCGGCAAAGTACCCGTGCAGCTTCCGGGAGCACAGCTGGCTGCTGGCCCGCAGGCCCGACGGCACAGCCGTAAGACCCTAAGCGTCATACAAACGAACAAGGAGGAAAACGAAATGAAAAAACTGAAGATCGGCATTGTAGGCTGCGGCGGCATCGCCAACCAGAAACACCTGCCCGCTATGCGGGCCAACGAGGACCTGTGCGAGGTGGTAGCGTTCTGCGACATCGTCCGGGAGCGGGCGGAGAAGGCCGCCAAGGAATACGGAGTCCCCGGCTCGCAGGTCTGCGAGGACTATAAAGAGCTGCTGGCCAACCCGGAGGTGGAGGTTGTCCATGTGCTGACCCCCAACGTCTCCCACAGCGAGATCACCATCGCCGCCTTTGAGGCCGGGAAGCATGTCTACTGCGAGAAGCCCATGTCCCACAGCCCGGAGGAGGCCCAGAAGATGGTGGACGCCTGGAAGAAGTCCGGCAAGCAGTTTACCATCGGCTACCAGAACCGCTTCCGCCCCGAGGTACAGAACCTTCACGCCGCCTGCCGGGCCGGGGATTTGGGCGAAATCTACTACGCCAAGGCCTTCGCGGTGCGCCGCCGCGCCGTGCCCACCTGGGGCGTGTTCCCCAACAAAGCCCTTCAGGGCGGCGGGCCGTTGATCGACATCGGCACCCATGCCCTGGACATCACCCTTTGGTGCATGGACAATTATCAGGTGGATGCGGTGTCCGGCAGCGTGTTCTATAAGCTGGGCGGCCTGCAGCAGGCCACCGAGGGCAACGCCTTCGGCCCCTGGGACCCGAAAACCTACGAGGTGGAGGACAGCGCCATGGGCTTCATCAAAATGAAGAACGGGAGCGCCATCGTGCTGGAAGCCGCCTGGGCCATCAACATGCTGGAATGCCGGGAAGCGGCCACTACCCTTTGCGGCACCAAGGCCGGCGCGGAGATCCGTTCCGGCATGAGCTTCCCCCAGAGCGAGCTGATCTACAACCGGGGGCGCAACGGCCAGCTGATGGAGGAGGTCATCTCCGCCAGCGGGCAGATCGCCTACCGGTCCGGCGGCGGGGTCAACGCGGGCTTTGTGGACAACCGCCAGTGGCTGGAGGCGGTCCTCAACGGCACGCAGCCCCTGGTAAAGCCGGAGGAGGCGCTGGTGGTCACCAGAATTCTGGACGCCATCTACCGGGCCGCGGAAACCAACCGGGAAGTACGGTTCTAAGATAATATGGAATCCTCCTGAAATATCCCCCGGGGGCCTTTGGGCTTTCGGGGGAACGCTTTTCCGCCCCTTAGGGCTTGCCTCTCAATAAAACACGGGTTTGGCCGCTCCCTTGTGCTTCCCAACGCTTGACATCCGGCGAAAGCTTTGCTATAATAAAAAACATAAGAACAGTGCCTGACACTAAGGCCCGGGAGGCTGGCTCCCGCCCTGCGTGAAAGGTACGGCTGGCTTTGCGGCAGTTTCGCATATCATGCGCCGTACCTTTTTAGGGTACGGCGTTTTTGCGTCCTCCAAACGGCGGAGCGCCCGCCGGAAGACGCGCCTTTTGGGGAAGGAGCACGAGGACTGGGCCGAAAACATCTGGGAAGGGAGCTTGCGGTATGGAAACGAGAGTCGCGGTTATGAGCGTCATTGTGGAAGCGGGGGATTCCGTGGAGAAGCTCAACGGAATCCTGCATCAATATGGGGAGTTTATCATCGGGCGCATGGGCCTGCCCTACCGGGCGCGGAACATTAGTATTATCAGCATCGCGCTGGACGCGCCCCAGGACACCATCTCCACTTTGGCCGGGAAAATCGGGAATCTGCCGGGGGTGAGCGTCAAGACCGCCCTCTCTGGGGTGACGGGCCATGACTGAGCGGGCGGCGGCCCTCATCGAAAAGCTGGCCTCGGCCCATAGCCTTACGCTGGAAGAGTACCGGGAGATGATAGAGGCCCAGTCCCCGGAGACGGCCCGGGCGCTGGCGGCAAGAGCCGTGGAAGTTCGGAAATCGGTGTATGGAACTGCCGTGTACGTGCGGGGGCTGATTGAGATCAGCAACATCTGTAAGAACGACTGCCTCTATTGCGGCATCCGCCGGGGAAACGCCCGTTGTGAGCGCTACCGCCTCAGTCCGGAGGAAATCCTGCGTTGCGGGGAAATGGGATACCATATGGGCTTTCGGACCTTCGTTCTGCAAGGGGGCGAGGACCCCTATTTTACCGACGAGGTTTTGTGCGGACTGGTTTCCCGGCTGAAAGCGGCCCACCCGGACTGCGCGGTGACCCTTTCCATGGGAGAACGCGGCCGGGAGAGTTTCCGCCGCCTGCGGGAGGCCGGGGCGGACCGGTACCTTCTCCGCCATGAGACGGCCAACAGGGAGCATTACGGCAGGCTTCACCCTCGGGAAATGAGCTTTGACAACCGGATGCGCTGCTTACAGGATCTCAAGGAGCTGGGATACCAAGTGGGCTGCGGCTTCATGGTGGGCTCGCCCTTCCAAACCAGTGCAACATTGGCCCAGGATCTCAAATTCATTGAAGAATTTAAGCCGGACATGTGCGGCATTGGCCCCTTTGTGCCCCATAAGGACACCCCTTTTCGAGAGCGCCCCGCCGGGACTTTGGAACAGACCTGCTACCTTCTCTCCATCATCCGGCTGATCCACCCGCCGGTGCTGCTGCCCGCCACCACGGCCCTGGGCACCATCCACCCCGAGGGCCGGGAGCTGGGCATTCTGGCCGGGGCCAACGTGGTGATGCCCAATCTGTCGCCGGAAAACGTACGGGGGAAGTACGAGCTTTACAACAACAAGCTGAACACCGGGGCCGAAGCCGCCCAGGGCTTGGCGGCGTTAAAGGAGCGCATGGGCCGCATTGGGTATCAGGTGGCGACGGACCGGGGGGATGTAAAAAGGGAGGGAACCATGTGACAAGGAAAGAGAAAGCCGATGGCATCCTGGAAAGCTCCCGCCTGTTGGAACACTTGGAAAAGTATGGCAGGCCCCATGTCATTGGCAGCTGCCGCATGGACATGATGGCCTGGAACGATATCGATATTGACATTGAAAACCAGGGCATGTCCCTGGAAAAGCTATACCAGCTGACTAGCTATATTATAGAAACCTTCCACCCCTTCTGGTACGAGGCCAAGGAGGAGGTCAACGATGAAGGGCAGACCGTGTGGTTCCAGGGATTTGAGGCCATGATTGACGGCGAGCGCTGGAATTTCGACCTGTGGTTCTTTGACCGGGAGACCATCGAAAAAGCCGAGGCTTTCTGCGATGGTATTGCCGCCCGGGCCACCGCCGCCCAGAAGGAGCAAATTATCGGGCTTAAGCAAGAGCTGATTGCCCGGGACCTGTACGCCTTTGATAAGTTCCACTCCATGGACGTGTACCAGGCGGTGCTGGAGGAGGGGGTGGCGGCAATAGAGGAGTTTTTGGAGAAAAGCCCCAAGGCTTAAGGTAAGGAGGGGAGGAAAATCCTATACTACGATGATGGCGTAATAGCGGTGCGCAGAATGCGCGAAGGCGACGCCCAGATACTGTCTGACGAAGAAGCGGCCCAAGGCTGGGCCCCCACCCTTGAAAAACACCGGAATCGTTTGAAGGACCAATCGGAGGGGAAATCGGTTTCCCTGGTTGCGGAATACCGGGGGAGGTGGCGGGGTATATCAACGTCTATCCCCATGGGCAGGATGGCCCTTTCTCCAGTAAGAACTGGCCGGAGATTGTAGATTTCGGAGTGCTGGAAAAGTACCGGCGGCATGGAATCGGAAGTATTCTGATGGACACAGCGGAGCGGATAGCCGCGGAGTATGCCGCTGTAGTGTACCTGGGAGTGGGCCTGCACAGCGGATATGGCAGCGCCCAGCGCATGTATGTAAAGCGCGGCTATATACCGGACGGCTCGGGGCTTTGGTATAGAGACAGGCAGTGCCAGCCCCATGCGCCCTGCCGCAACGATGATGATCTGGTGCTCTATTTTTCAAAAAAATTAAAATAAATGGCAATTGGATCCAAAATAATCTGAGGCTAAGAGAAATCTGCCCCAAAGAAAGGAAGAAATGTTATGGCAAAGTACGACCCCAAATCCCTGCACGCGGAGGAGTTCATCAACGACGGAGAAATCCGCGAAACCTTGGCTTATGCTGAGGAAAACAAGCGCAACGTGGAGCTCATCGACCAAATTCTGGAGAAGGCCCGTCCCCAAAAGACCGACACCGGCTATGTGTGCGCGGGGCTTTCCCATCGGGAGGCTTCCGTGCTGCTGGCCTGCGACATCCCGGAGAAGATTGAAAGGATGTACGAGATCGCCGAGGAGATCAAGCTGGCCTTCTACGGCAACCGCATCGTTATTTTCGCGCCCCTGTATCTTTCCAACTATTGCGTCAACGGCTGCGTCTACTGCCCCTACCACGCGGTGAACAAGCATATCCCCCGGAAAAAGCTGACCCAGGAAGAGGTGAAGGCCGAGGTCATCGCCCTACAGGACATGGGCCACAAGCGGCTGGCCATTGAGTCCGGCGAGGACCCGGTGAACAGCCCCATCGAGTACATCCTGGACTGCATCAAGACCATCTACAGCGTCCACCACAAAAATGGAGATATCCGCCGGGTAAATGTGAACATCGCCGCCACCACGGTAGAGAATTACCGCAAGCTCAAGGAGGCGGGCATCGGCACCTATATCCTGTTCCAGGAGACCTACCACAAAAAGTCCTATGAAGAGCTTCATCCCACCGGCCCCAAGCATAATTACGACTACCACACCGAGGCCATGGACCGGGCCATGGAGGGCGGCATCGACGACGTGGGCCTGGGCGTGCTCTTCGGCCTGGAGCTGTACAAGTATGAATTCGCGGGGCTCATCATGCACGCCGAGCATCTGGAGGCCGTCCACGGCGTAGGGCCCCACACCATCAGCGTACCCCGGCTGAAAAAGGCGGACGACATTGACCCCACCCAGTTCGACAACGGTATCGACGACGAAACCTTCGCCCACATCACCGCCTGCATCCGTCTGGCCGTGCCTTACACCGGCATGATTATCTCCACCAGAGAGACCGAAGCTGTGCGCTCTAAGCTTTTGCGGCTGGGCATCTCCCAGGTCAGCGGCGGGTCCCGTACCTCCGTAGGCGGCTATACCCAGGAGGAGCGCCCCCACGACACCGAGCAGTTCGACGTCTCCGACCAGCGCACCCTGGACGAGGTGGTACGCTGGCTGATGGAGAACGGGCACATTCCCTCCTTCTGCACCGCCTGCTACCGGGAGGGCCGTACCGGCGACCGGTTCATGAGTCTGTGCAAGTCCGGCCAAATTCTCAACTGCTGCCACCCCAACGCCCTGATGACCCTCTCGGAGTACCTGGAAGACTACGCCAGCCCCGAGACCAAAGAGGTGGGCTACAAGATGGTGGAGGAAGAGCTGAAGCGCATTCCCAAGGAGAAGGTGCGCCAGATCGCGGAGCAGAACATCCAGGATATCAAGAACTCCAACCGCCGGGACTTCCGGTTCTGATCATGAAGTCTGGGGAAGGAATGAGGGGAAAGAATATGTGGCTGCTGTTTGCGGTGCTGTCGTCGGTGTTCGCGGCGCTCACCTCCATTCTGGCCAAGGTGGGCATTGAGGGGGTCAACTCTAACTTGGCCACCGCCATCCGCACAGGGGTGGTGCTGGTCATGGCCTGGGGCATGGTGTTTTTCACCGGAAGCCAGGGCGGGATCTCCGGTATCAGCACAAAGAGCTGGATTTTCCTGATTCTTTCGGGCCTTGCCACCGGGGCCTCCTGGCTGTGCTACTACTATGCTTTACAGGTGGGCGAGGCCAGCAAGGTGGTGCCCATCGACAAGATGAGCGTGGTCATTACTCTGATTCTGGCCTTTCTCTTCCTGCATGAAAAAATCACGGTGAAAGCGGCCGTAGGCTGCGGGCTCATTGGCGCGGGGACGCTGCTGATGGTGCTGTAAAGGAGGAGAGCTTTATGAGAAAATGCCTGAGATGCGAAACGGAAATGCAGGAGGGCTATGCCCTGTATGACGAGTCGTTCCACGGCCGGGTGCTGGTGGGGAAGGAGAAGAAATTGTTCCCCAAAATCCAGGGCAAGCTGCGCTGCGCCGTGTGCCCCCAATGCGGCCATGTGGAGCTGTATGTGGAGGACCTTAAGGAGGCCAAGGGAGGTTGAGGTCATGAAGAAAACCGCGATTTTTTACCATTCCAGCCATCATGACAACACGAAGAAGCTGGTCTCCGGCATAGAGGGCGTGGAGGCGTTCCCCGTAAACCAGGCCGGGGAGGCGGCGCTCTCCCAGTACCGGCTCATCGGGCTGGCTTCTGGCGTCTACATGGGCAAGCCCCACGCCAGCCTACTGGAGCTTGCCGGGAAAATTGCCCAAGACAGCCGGGGAAATCCCCCGGAGATTTTCGCCGTGTGCACCAGCGGAAGCGGCGGCAAGGGCTATGCCCGGCGCTTCCAGGCCCAACTGGAAGAGCTGGGCCTGCCGGTGGTTGGGGCTTTTTCCTGCCGGGGATTCGATACCTTCGGCCCCTGGAAGCTGGTGGGGGGCATCGCCAAGCGCCACCCGGACCAGCGGGACCTGGAAGCGTTCCGGGCCTTTTTAGAGAGGCTGCGGAAATCGTAAACAAAGGAGGCCCCTATGATCGTTCGAGACGAAAAGGGCAACGAGCTCTTAGAGATGATCCCCGTGGAAGAGAGCCAGGCAGACCAGCTTTACCGCCCATCACCCATGCCTTGGGCATTGTAAAGCTGGGGGACGATTACCTTCTGGGCTGGAACCAGTACCGGCAGGACTGGGAGATCTTCGGCGGCTGCCGGGAGGAGGGGGAGTCCCTCCGCCGGTGCATAGAGCGGGAAGGCCTGGAAGAGCTGGGCCTCTCCGGCGCGAAGTGGACCTTTCTGGGGCTCATGCGCCTGAAATTGACTCCCGGCTATTTTAACCCGGCGTGGCACGAGGAATACGGCGCGCTGTACGGCCTCACCCTGCCTGCCGGAAGCTTGGAGGCGATGGAAAAGAGCCGGGCTGACCGGGAGGAGATCGGAAGGCTGGCCTTTTACAGGGAGGTCAACGGGGAAGAGAAGATCGCCGCCATTGATGAAAAACTTTTGGAGTATTGGCAATAAACCTGACAGACTGTTGTCCGGTTTCTGCCTATATCATAATAGAGGAATGCCAATACAGTACAAAAGGAGAATAAACGATGAGCAGATTCAGCGAAAAAGGCTGCTTTGTCAAGGAGAACGCGCCCATTTACTTCACCCCCCACATGGACAGGACCGCGAAATGGTTCGAGGACGTGCTGGGCTGGTACGGTAATATTGTGGAGCGGGACAGCCAGGGCCGGGGATTGTATGGCTGTGTGTTCGACGTTCCCCCTGAGATCGAGGCGGCGGGCATTGCGGCCTTTACCGGCTTCCAGCTGTTCGCGGGCAAGCTCATAGGAAATGAGATTTCCTTCATGCAGGTACAAGGGATTGACAGGCTGCACCAGTATGTTACCGGCAGGGGCTGGAAAAAAATAACGCCTGTAGAGACCCGGCCCTGGGGCGAGAAGGTCTGCCTTATCACCACCATAGACGGATATACCATCCGGATTTTTGAGTAGGAGGGGGCTCCTATGGCGAAAACCATGAAGCTCTTAACGGCGGTTCTTTTGGCGGCGGCCTGCGTTTCCGGAGGCCTGTACCGGGCCTTCCGCCAGGAAGCGCTTCTGACGCTGGCCATCACCTGCGGCGTGACCGGATACCACTTTGGGGCAAGGCTTTTGGTTGGCGGCCTTTTCACTTGGGCCAACCCCCGCCACGACCCTCAAAAATTCTGGTACCGTTCCCGGCCCTGGGAGGAGGGACTCTATACGGCGCTGAACGTCAAGGCCTGGAAGAACAAGCTGCCAACCTACGCGCCGGAGAACTTTTCGCCGCGCCTGCACAGCTGGCGGGAGATCGCGGAAGCAATGTGCCGCTCCGAGCTGGTGCATGAAACCAACTGTGCGCTGAGCTTCTGCCCGGTTTACGCGGCCATATGGTTTGGAGATCTGCCGGTTTTCCTCATTACATCGGCGCTGGCCGCGGCTTTTGATCTGTTGTTCGTCATTGTGCAGAGATACAACCGGCCAAGAATACAGAGGTTGGCCGAAAGACAAACGATGAAAGAAAAGGAGGCCATACCCTATGAGCCTAAATGAGACCGTCTCCGCCGAGCGTCCCCATATCGCCTTCTTCGGTATGCGCAACGCCGGCAAATCCAGCTTGGTAAACGCCGTCACCGGACAGGCTTTGGCGGTGGTGTCCCCTGTAAAGGGCACCACCACCGACCCGGTCCGCAAGGCCATGGAGCTGCTGCCCTTGGGCCCGGTGGTGATCATTGATACCCCCGGCCTGGACGACGAAGGAGAACTAGGAGCTCTGCGGGTCCAAAAGGCTAAGGAAATTTTAGCAAAAACCGATATTGCCGTGCTGGTAGTGGACGCCAAGACTGGCCTTAGCCCCCAGGACCGGGAGCTGCTGGCCTTATTTCAGGAGCGGGGGCTGCCGTACATTGCCGCCTACAATAAGGCGGATTTACTGGCGGACCGGCCCGTTTTGCCGGAAAATAGCATCTATGTCAGCGCAAAAACCCGGGAAAACGTAAACGCGCTGAAAGAAAAGCTGGGATCCTTCATCGGGAAGGCCGTCAACCAAAAGAAAATCGTGGCCGATCTCTTGTCTCCCGGGGACCTGGCGGTGTTGGTAACGCCCATTGATGAAGCGGCTCCAAAGGGCAGGATGATCCTTCCCCAGCAGCAGACTATGCGGGATATCCTAGACGCCCACTGCGCCTTTGTCACCTGCCAGCCGGAAGAGCTGGCCCAAACCCTTGGAATTTTGGCGGTAAAGCCCAAGGTGGTGATTACCGACTCCCAAGCCTTTGGCCGGGTGGCCAAAGACGTGCCGCCGGACGTGCTGCTCACCAGCTTCTCCATCCTTTTTGCCCGGTATAAGGGCAGCCTGCCGGTGCTGACCCAGGGCGCGGCCGCCTTGGCCCACCTAAAGGAGGGGGACCCCGTACTGATTTCCGAGGGCTGCACCCATCACCGGCAATGCGGAGACATCGGCACGGTGAAGCTGCCCGGGTGGATTGAGGGCTTTACCCGCTGCAAGCCCAGCTACAGTTTCACCTCCGGTGGGGAGTTCCCGGAAGATTTGGGGAAGTATAAGCTGGTAATTCATTGCGGCGGCTGTATGCTCAATGAAGCGGAAATGCGGAGCCGGATCAAACGAGCCAAAGCCGCAGGCGTGCCTATTGTCAACTACGGCGTCGCCATTGCCCAGATGCACGGCATCCTGCGCCGGAGCCTGGAGGCGTTCCCGGAGATATCGGCGCTTTTGGATCAATAAAAAGAGCAGAGAAAATCCGTGCCCAACTTCGCGGGAGCCTGCTTGAAAACAGAAGAGACAGCCGGACGCGGAATGGGGCGGCAGATACGCGAAAGAGCGGCTTTTCTGGTTTTCAAACAGGCCCTAGCAGAGGGGCGCGGATTTTTGGAAGGAGAAGGAGTTATGACGCAAAACGCAATCGATCTGGGTACTTTTATCACCTGGGAGCACGGAGAAAACTACCCCTTTTCCGCCTGCATGAAAAAGCTGATGGAGGTTCTGGGTGCGGACCAAGGGCTTTATACCTATGGCTTTTTCGCGGGGCTTTCCGGCGACGATTTCATCATGTGCTATGGCAATAACGGCCTGTATAACGACTGCGTTTCCGTCTGCGAGGACGCGGAAACCTTTCTTGCCAGAACCTTCGGGCGCATTGGGCTGCGCTATGAGCTGGCCTCCCCGGCTCAGTGGAAGCGGGACCCGGAGGCCCTCAAGAAAAAGCTGCAAAGCTTCATCGACCGGGGCGTTCCCGTGCTGGTAAAGGGAGCGATGGGGAAGGGCATGAATTTTGACCTGGCTTTCGCCTATGAGGAAAACGGGGAGGTCTTTTCCGTTACCTGCGGGGACCCGAAGCACAATCAAACCTGCCGCTTGGCCGAAAGCGGCAGCGCGTTTATCTTTATCGACAGCCTTCCGCAGATTGAGGATATCGCCCAGGTTTACCGGGAGTCTATGCTGCAAATCCCCCAGCTGATGCGGGCCCGCACCGCTGCCGGGGTGGACTTCGGAGCCAACGCTTACCGCCGCTGGGCGGATGATCTGGAAAACGGCCGGTATGAAAGTCTGATACCGGAGGAATTTGAAAGCTGGGGCGATTGGTGCGTCTTTGTCTGCAACCTGGCCACCAACGCCCGGCACGGCGCAGACTTTCTGGCCAGGGCCTATGTATACAACCCGGACATGCCGGGCATCCTGCGGTTTTTGGCGCTTTTGGACCGCAACGAGGACCTTTGGCGGGAGCTGGAACGGCTGGGAACGGGTCTGAACGTGACCCTGGAAGCCCTGCAAAACCCAGACACGCGGCGAAAGACCGTCGAGACCATCCGCCGGTTCATTCCCCTCAACCAGCAGATGGAGCGGGAGCTTACCCAGCGGAGGGACGGTGTGAATTAACTTGAGAATTGGATGATGCGCCCTTTTGAAATAACTTTCTTCCGCCCCTTGACGTTCCCCCCAAAATGGCGTAAAATGGACACGTTAGGAATCTCGCTTGAAGACCGGCAAAGAGCGCGGCAGGCGCTGCGGCCTTGCCGCCGGGTTGAAAAGAGTCCGTGGGATCCGTTTCAACCGTGTTAACGAGTCAGTTACCCTAGATTTTGGAAAGGATGGCGAAGACCATGGTTACAGCTGTGATTACCGGCGCCTCCAGCGGGCTGGGAAAGGAATATATCGATGCCATCATCGCCCAGTACCCCAGCGTGGACGCCTTTTGGCTGGTTGCCCGGCGCAAGGAGCTGCTGCGGGAGATTGCCGAGGCCCATCCGGACAAGACCATCGCGGCCATTTCTTTGGACCTGTCCAAAGAGGAGAGCATTGATAAATTCGAGCAGCTCTTAAAGGAAAACAACCCGGAGATCAAGGTCCTGGTCAACAACGCCGGGTATGGCAAATGCGAGGACTTCTTTGCCTCCAACCGCCGCTCCCAGACCGGCATGGTAGACCTGAACTGCCGGGCCCTTACCGGCGTCACCCGGCTCTGCCTGCCCTTTATGCTGGACGACAGCCTGGTGCTGAACATCGCCTCCATCGCCTCCTTTGCCCCCACCCCCCGCATGTCCGTGTACAGCGCCACGAAAGCCTACGTGCTGGCCCTGTCCAAGGCCCTGCACGATGAGCTCCGGCCCCGGGGCATTAAAGTGCTGGCCGTGTGCCCGGGCCCTATGAACACTGATTTCTGGACTGTGGCCAATGTGCCGGAAGGCAAGTCCAGGCTCATTGACAAACTGCCCAGGGTAGATCCCAAGGAGGTGGCGGCGGGTTCCCTGCGGGCCGCCAAGCGGGGCAAGCTGGTGTATACCAACAGCCTGTTCTATAAGGTTTACCGGCTTTTGGCCAAGCTTCTGCCCCATGGGTTTTTGATGGAATTTACGGAGGTGTAGCTCCCGTGCAATATGATATCAGCCTGCGGGAGGACCCGGTCGCCCTGCGCCCCCTGACTCCGAAAGACACCGGTCTGCTTCTTCAATGGCTCACCGATCCCCGGAACCTGGAATATTGGGAGGGTCCTGGCACGGTGTTTACCCCGGAACGGATTCGGGAGGACTTTTACGAGGATCCGGACCCTACCTCCCGGTGCGTTATCCGGTTTGAGGGCCGGGACGTGGGCTATGTGCAGTTTTACCCCCTGGACCGGGAGGGCTTTGAGGCGTACGGCTACCCTTATACCCAGGAGCCGGTGTTTGGCATCGACCAGTTTATCGGCGTACCCGAGCTGTGGGGCCGGGGAATTGGGCGGCGGTTTATCCGCCTGCTGTGCGGGTGGCTGTTCACCGCCTGCGGGGCGGCCGCCGTGGTGTTGGACCCCCATGCGGACAACCCCCGGGCCATCTGCTGCTATGAGGCCTGCGGATTCCAAAAGGCGAAATTTCTTCCCAAGCACGAGCTCCACGCCGGAGTCCTGGTGGACTGCTGGCTTATGACCTGTACGCGGGAAAGCTTCCGGCCTGGCTGACTTCGGCTTGTGCGGGAGCCTCTGTGAAAGAGAGCGGCCTTTGACATCTCCTTCCCCTTCCCGCTACAAATTACAGCCGAAAGACGCTTAATTTACAAAAAGCACTTGCATTTTAGACGGAATGGGAGTATAATGAGGATGCTTAGACAGACTGCGGCATGTCCCCCTCGTTGTCCATTGGGGCTAGCGGGTTATGCCGGGAAGGCAGGGTAGGCGCGTTCTGGCTGTATTTTGAAGCGGCCGGCCAAGCTTTCCGGCCCTTCCAGCAAAAATGTGCCGGTGTGATGGAATTGGCAGACGTGACGGACTCAAAATCCGTTGGGCTAATCACCCGTGTGGGTTCGAGTCCCACCACCGGCACCATGTTTACACATCTTAAAAGATGCCACACCGAAAAAACCCCGGGATTCCGGGGTTTTTTGGCGTTCAAGCGGCCAAAAAAGGACCGTCACGGCGTGACGTGTTTTGGGAGATGCCACCCTGATTTTTGGGATCTGAACCTGCGTGGTTGCCAAAAAGCGAGTCAGGGCAGAAGAAAAACAAAATATTTTTTGAGAAGGGCCATGATGAAAATCATGGCCCTTTTTCTTTTTCCAGAGAAAGATTTAGGAGGTATG
>CAOKRG010000057.1 GCA_948471095.1 uncultured Oscillospiraceae bacterium | reverse complement strand
TTCGCGGAGCGAACGGCAACTTCGCGGAGCGAACGGCAACTTCGCGGAGCGAACGTTGTAAGCTCCTGGACCGCGCGATGGCCCGCTATCAAGGCTCATTGGTAAATCGATTCGTTTGAGGAGGATATGGTTTGAGTTCAACAAAGCTGCGGGCCATAAAGGACCGCTACATCGGCACGAAGGCGTTCTATCTCTCCGTGGTGGCCCTGCTGGTTCCCATGGTGGTCCAGCAGGGCATCACCCAGTTTGTCAGCCTTTTGGACAACGTGATGGTGGGCCGCCTGGGCACGGTGCCCATGTCGGCGGTGGCCATTGTGAACCAGGTGGTCTTCATCTTCAACCTGACCGTGTTCGGCGGCATGTCCGGGGCCTCCATCTTCGGGGCCCAGTACTACGGCAAAAAGGACGAGGAGGGCCTGCGGGACTCGGTGCGGTTCCGGGTCTATTTTGCCGTGGGGGTTTCCGCCTTGGGAATTCTCATTTTGCTCCGCTTTGGGGAGGGTTTCTGCCGGCTCTTTTTAAACAGCGAGGCCTCGGACCCGGTGGAGATTGCCGAGACCCTGCGCCTTGCCGGGGACTACCTGCGCATTATTCTATGGGGCCTGCCGCCCTTTGCCCTTTCCGCCTGTTTTTCCAGCGCCCTGCGCAATGCCAGCGAGACCCTCATTCCCATGACGGCCAGCCTGATCTCCATTTTCGTCAACCTGGCGCTCAATTGGCTGTTGATCTTCGGCGCCCTGGGCTTTCCCAAGATGGGCGTGGCGGGCGCGGCCCTGGCCACGGTGATCGCCCGCTACGTGGAGCTGCTCTATCTGGTGGTC
Source organism: uncultured Oscillospiraceae bacterium (assembly GCA_948471095.1). Lineage (GTDB taxonomy): Bacteria > Bacillota > Clostridia > Oscillospirales > Acutalibacteraceae > Acutalibacter. Next base: position 13,047 of record CAOKRG010000057.1, on the reverse strand, counting down.
CAGTCCATGCGCCACACCAAGCGGTTTCCCTTTCTCAAGGGCCTGTTCCGCAGCGCCCGGGTGCCCCTGCCCCTGGTGCGGCGCATCGCCGCCACCGGCACGCCCCTTATGCTCAACGAGGCTCTCTGGTCCGTCAGCACCTCCTTGGTCCAGGTCTGCTATGCCTCCCGGGGCCTGACGGCCGTGGCGGCCTCCAACATCAACGGCACGGTGTTCAACCTGTTCGCCCTGCTGATGATGGCGATGGGCGAGGCGGTGGGCATTATGGCCGGGCAGCAGCTGGGGGCCAACAACATGGAGGGGGCCAAAAGCACGGTGCGCAAGCTCATTGTCTTCGGCCTGGGCCTAAACGCCGCGGCGGGGCTGGCGCTGATCGGCTGCGCGCCCTTTATCCCCCTGATCTACAACACGGAGCCCGTGGTGCGGGGCCTGGCCACCCAGATGCTGATGATCTCCGGCGCCATGCTCCCCATAAGCTCCGTGACCAACTGCGCCTACTTTACCATCCGCTCCGGCGGGCGGACCTTCATCACCTTTCTGTTTGACTGCGTGTTCAACTGGGCGGTCTGCCTGCCCCTGGCCTACCTTCTGTGCTACCATACCCAGATCGGCCTGGCGGGGGCGTTCTTTTTGGTGCAGTGCGGGGACATGGTCAAGTGCGTGATTGGCGTGGCCATGCTCAAGTCCGGCATATGGGCCAAGAATGTGGTGAACGCTTAAGATGATGTATTCTACCACCCAGCTAATGGCAAGCAAATGTACGCGGTCAAGGGGCGTCGACCTTCGCTGCGCGAAGTCGCGGCCCCTTGCAGAGCGCGAGACAGAGTCTCGCGGCCTTGACCTTAAAAGGCGGCGCGGTAGAAAAGCTAAGCGTGACAAGCTAAATCATTTCCCACAAAAAGAATAGCGCCCCCATTCTGCGCCGCCGTCCTTAGAAAGCGCCTTTAAGCGAAGCGCCAAACAGCGGACTGTTCGATGCGGTTAACCTCCTAGCGGAACAGGTGGCTCATCCCACAAAAGGTAGCCGGGGGAAACCGGCCACTGTTAATCGCTTCGCTCTAAGGCGTTACTATGGGCGGCGGCGCAGCATAAGTGTGCTATGAAGGCTTAAAGGATGTTTAGGCGGTGTGCTCTATCGGTTTTTACTGCGCCGCCTTAAGGGCAAGGTCAAGGTCGGGTCTCGCCTGCCGGCTCGGTCGGCGCTGTATGGTCGCCACTGGCGACCAGCGCCCTCCGGCGGCTTAGGGGCTTATGACATTGGCTTCGCCAAGTCCCCCTAAGAACCCTGCCAGGTGCCGCGATTTCGCGGAGCGAACATCGACGCACCTGGACCGCGAATGTTGCCCACCAGTAACTGTCAGCATAATTTGCGCACCCTTCGTCTGGCCGGAGGCTTCCCTCTCGCTTTGCTCCGTCACTCGCAAATCATTGGAATCGAGGTTGTTTTATCATGCAAGAATCGCTCTACCCTTTCCGTTACGAGACCCACTGCCACTCCTGCTGGTGCAGCGGCTGCGGGCGGAACACCCCCCAGGAAATGGCCGAGGCCTACTATTCCGCCGGTTATGCCGGGATGGTCCTGACGGACCACTTCCTCCGGGGCAACTCCTGCGTGGACCGCTCCCTGCCCTGGGAGGAGCAGATGGCCCGCTACTGGGAGGCCGCCCAGGCCGCCGCCCAGTGGGCCCAGGGCAAGGACTTCGACGTGCTGTTCGGCATTGAGCACGCCTATGGCGACGGGAAGGAGGTCCTCACCTATGGCATAGGGCTGGACTTTTTGACCGCCCATCCGGGCATCCATAGGCTTCCCTTGAAGGAGTACGCGGAGCTGGTCCACCAGGCGGGCGGGTTCCTCTCCATGGCCCACCCCTACCGGGACCGGCCCTATATCAACATGGCGGTAGGTCCCCAGCCGGAATATCTGGACGCGGTGGAGGTCTTCAACTTTTACAATTACCCGGAGGAAAACCAGAAGGCCCTGGCCCTGGCCAAGGCCAACGGGTTGCAGGCCACCTCGGGCGGGGACGAGCACAGCGCCTCCGGCGCGGCCGTGGGCAGGGCGGGCGTCGCCCTGCGGGAGCGGGCCCGCACCGGGGCCCAGCTGGTGGAGCAGCTGCGGAGCCGGGACTACCGGATTATCGTCAACGGCGAGCTGGCCCCCTGTATATGAGGGGGAGGCGCGCTTGGAAATCCGCAAGGCCGGGTTTCGGGCGGGGCGGCGCTTCTCATAAATAAAGAAGGCAGACCTGGTTGGCCTGCCTTCTTTTTTATCGGAATCCACCGGTGCCGCCCGGCCGCTTAAAAGTCGTACTCGATCACGCCCCAGGGCGTCTCCTGGCGGCGGAGGGCCACGGACTGGGACATGGCCCGGACTTCCTCGCCGGTGACGCTGCGGTGCTGGGCCTGGGAAAGGAAGATGGCGTCCGAGAGCAGGGCCGTCTCCATGGCGATGTAGGGGGAGTCGATGCGGCTGCTGTCGTCCAGCTCGCCCCGCAGATAGGCCACCCAATGAACCTGGTTGTCATTGTAGAGGGCCATTCTGGGGTCTGCCAGAACCTCCCTGCGGCCGTTCTCCTGGCAGTTGATGACCTTGGAGGTCTTCATGCCGTCCTCATAGCCGAAGAATTCCAGGGTTGGCTTTTGGGCGCTGGCGCCGGCAAGCCGCCTCTCCTTGGAGAGGGCCAAGTCGCCGCCGGAGGTGTCCACGTCCAGGAGCTTTAAGCCGCCCAGGGACCCGGCGATGAAGCTGGTTCCCACCTCGTCCATATGCATGGCCCAGTCCTCATAGATGTCCAGAGACACGCCGTTCTTGAAGGTGGCGATGCCAACGCTCAGGTCCTCCACGTCGTAGGTGAGGCCCGGGGGCAGCAGCCGGGGGTCCTGGTAGTAGTCCGCGGAGGAAACGCCGAACACCGTGTCCAGCTCGGGCATGCCCATCACGTAGAGCATCTGGGAGAGGTGGTAGATGCCCAGGTCGCACAGGGGGCCGTGAACGCCGATCTCCTTGGAGATAAAGTCCCGGGAGAAGTTGGGCATGTCAAAGCCCGGACGGCCCTCCCGGCGGTGGCCCACGCTGCGGGCATGGTAGAGCTTGCCCAGCTTGCCCTCCTCAATCATTTTCTTGGCCAGGCGGGTCTGGAGGTTATAGATGGAGCTCAGCTGTACGGCCAGCTTCTGGCCCGTGGCCTTGGCGGCGTCGTAGATGATTTTCGCGTCGGCATAGCTGGCGGCCATGGGCTTTTCGCAGTAGCAGGGGAAGCCCGCCTTCATCACGGCCACGGAAACAGGGGTGTGCAGGTTGTTGTGGACGCACACGTCGATGGCGTTCAGGTCGTCCCGCTTCAGCATTTCCCGGAAGTCCACATACAGGTCCTCCTCCGGAATGCCGTAGCGCTCGCCCCAGGCCCGCACTTTGGCCTGGTCGATGTCGCACCCGGCCACCACTTTTGTGCCGGGAATATGGGACCAGATGGTCATGTGGCGGTTGGAGATCATGCCGGTGCCGATGATTCCGATGCGAAGTTCTTTCATGTGCTGATCAGCCTCCTGATAAAATAAATGCGTGGAATGTTCAAAATCATTATAGCGCGTTTGGAACCGGAACGCAAGAGGGGGAATGAGCCGGGGAGCGCCCGAACGGGTGGATACGCGGAATTAGCCAGGCCGGCGGGCCGGAAAAAGCTTCGTCCGTCTTGCCTGCCGGGTCCCCGCTCCGTAGCGCTTTTCATAAACCGCGCCCCGCTCTCAACAAGTTTTGGGGAGGCCCTGACCCCAGGGCCTCCCCAAGCTTTGAGAAATAAGGAGACGTGCCGGCTTTGCGGCCGCATAGACCGCCAGGACCGCCCTTGGCAAAACCAGGAAGCGGGTAGAGCCAAAAAAGCCTAGAGGCCAACGGCCCGGCAGGCGCACCGGGCTCCTTGCGGAGAAGCCTCAGCCCCGCAGGGCCGCCCCGGCCGCCGCCAGCATTTCCACAATGCCGTCCACCACGGGCTGGACCTCTTCCTTGGAGAGGGTCTTCTCCTGGGAGGAGAAGGCGAACCGCAGGGTCAGGCTCCTGCGCCCGTTTTGGGTGAAGGAGTCGATCAGGCTGACCCCGGCCAGCTCCGGTCCGGCCCCGGCCCAGGCGGGCTCCATGTCCGCGTACCGCATGCCGTCCGGCAGCAGCAGGGAGAGGTCCATGTCGATGCCCGGGAACCGGGAGGGCTCCCGGTAGCTTAGGTCCTGGGGGGCCAGGGCGGCGAAAGCGTCCATATCCAGCTGGGCGCAGACCACCGCGGCCTTTTTGTCAATCCGCCGGACTACCGAGGGCTTTACCGCGCACAGCCAGCCCAGCTCCTCCCCGCCGCAGGAGAAAAACGCCGTGTTCCGGGGGTGCTGCCAGTCGTAAAGGGCCTCCCCGTTGGCAAAGGCCAGGTCCGCCCGCTTGACGCTTTGGGCCAGGTCCTTGAGAATGCCCAGCAGCTGGAAGTACAGCTCCTTCTCGGACCGCACCCGGCTGAACAGGGCCAGACCCAGCTTTTTCCGCTCCCGGCACAGGCCCTCTTCGTCCAGGCCCTCGCACACCCGGCCGATCTCGAACACGCCAAACTCCGCCCCATAGGCCCGGTTGGCCTGGACGCAGCCCAGCAGGGTGGGGCCCATGCTCCGGCGCAGAGTCTCGTGGTCCGGGGTCTGGGCGTTGAGCAGCCTCACGTTCTCCACCGGGGCCAGGCCCAGCTCCCGGCAGGCTTTCGCGTCTTCCCAAATATAGGAGTGCACCTCGTGGAGCCCATAGCGCTGCACCAGAATGTCCTTTACAAAGTTGTCCGCCTTATTCTGAGGGGACTTCTTCTGGGGATACAGTGGGCTGACCGTGGTGGAAACGGCAAAGTTGTCATAGCCATAAATGCGGGTGATCTCCTCGATGATGTCCGCCTTAATGGTCACGTCCTTGGTGGCCCGCCAGCTGGGGACCTCCACCGTGAAGCTGTTCCCCTGGCACTGGGCCCCGAAGCCCAGGGACCGCAGGGTGTCCAAAATCCGGTCATTGCCGATCTCGATGCCGGTATACCGGTCCACATAGGCCTTGTCAAAGGTCAGGGAGACCGCCGGGTAATGCTTGACATACACGTCCGTCAGCCGGGAGACTGCCTGGGCCTCTGGGTCAATGTCCAGCAAAAGCTTCAGAAAGCGGCCGATGGCGGGCACGGTCATCTCCGGGTCCAGGGTCTTTTCATAGCGCATGGAGGCGTCCGTGCGCAGGCCCAGCCGGGTGGAGGAGCGCCGGACGCTGGGGGCGTCAAAGTTGGCGGACTCCAAAAGCAGGCTGTCGGTATCGTCCTCAATTTCCGAGTCCAGGCCGCCCATAATGCCCGCTACCGCCACGGGCTTGCCGCCGGAGCAGATCATCAGGGTGTTCTCGTCCACCTGGCGATCCACCCCGTCCAGGGTGGTGAAGCGGAAGGGCTCCGGGAAGCGCTTGACCTCGATGCGGTCCACCTTGGCGCAGTCGAAAGCGTGCATGGGCTGGCCCATCTCCAGCATGAGGTAGTTGGTCAGGTCCGCCAAAAGGTTGATGGCCCGGCTGCCGCAGTAGAACAGGCGGATGCGCATATTGACCGGGCTCACCTTTTTCTTGATATTCCGCACCTTCAGGCCCGTGTAGCGCAGGCAGAGGTCCGGGTCCTCGATCTTAATGTCAATGGGGTCCAGCCCGTCGAAGGCCTCCAGCGCCACGGTCTCCAAGGGGCGCAGCTCCCGGCCGGTCAGGGCGGCGAACTCCCGGGCAATGCCGTAGTGGCCCCACAGGTCCGGGCGGTTGGTCAGGGATTTATTGTCTACCTCGAAAACCGTGTCCCGGATGGCGTAAATCTCGGTGATATCCCTGCCAATGGGCGTGTCCTCCGGCAGCTCCATCAGGCCGGAATGGTCGGCGGAAATGCCCAGCTCATGCTCAGAGCAGCACATGCCGTGGCTCTCGTACCCGGCAATCTTGGCGCAGGCGATCTCCTGCCCGGCTGCCATGCCCCCCTCCTTGACAAAGGGGACCACCAGCCCCTCCCGCACATTGGGCGCGCCGCAGACCACGTCGTAGATTTTATCGCCGCCGTCCACCTTTAAGAGGTGCAGCTTCTTGGAATCCGGATGATTCTCCACCGAAAGGATTTTACCGGCTACCACGTCCCGCAGGCCCCGCCCCATCTCCATGATTTCCTCCACTTCGGCGGTGGAGAGGGTGAAGCGCTGAATCAGGGCAGGCAGGTCCAGGCCGGAAAGATCGACGAAGTCGCCGATCCAGTTCATTGATATTAGCATGGTCTTCCTTCTTTCCGTAATAGAGTTCTTTCGAAAATAAACTTTTTTGAGTAATAAAAGTTCTCGCCTGCCGGCTCGGTCGGGTCAAAGCGGTCCCCACTGGGGACCTTCCCCCTCCGGACCAAAGGACGGTCCTGCGGTAAGACCGTGGGACTCTGTCCCACACCCTAGAAGGGGCCGCGACTTCGCGGAGCGAACGTCGACGCCCCTTCACCGCGCAATTTTACTTACTTTTATCACCCGGCGGCCTTTGGCGCCAGCTTGTCTAAAATCTCCTGCAGCTGCTGGGCAGTGGACTTCCCGTTGTCCTCGCCCATCTGTCTGTCCAGCGCTTCATATAGGATCCGCAGGGTCTCGTCCTCTTCCTCCAGCTGGCGCATATCCTTGGCGCGCTTCATGCTTTCCACCATGGCCGCGAACAGCTGGTTCATATCCCCGGCGGCCGGTCTGCCGGCCGGGGCCTGCGGCTGGTATTGGCCGGCATTTCCCGTGACCGTCTGGTTGTTGTTTATCAGCATGGTCTTTTCCTCCCCTTATTCATGCACAAACTGCCCCAGGGCCTTGAGGTTCCCGCTGTTAAGGTCCCGGATGTCTTTGACGCCGTATTTCATCATCACCAGGCGGGTAAGGCCCAGCCCAAAGGCGAACCCGGTGTATTCCTCCGGGTCCACCCCGCCCATTTTCAGCACATTGGGGTGGATCATCCCGCAGGGGCACAACTCCACCCAGCCGGAGTGGTGGCAGGTGGAGCAGCCCTCGCCGCCGCAGATCAGGCAGTTGATGTCCAGCTCAAAGCCCGGCTCCACAAAGGGGAAGAAGCCCGGGCGCAGCCGGACCTTCACGTCCCGCTCAAAAACCTCGGAGAGCATGGTCTTCATAAAGTAAATGAGGTTGGAGATGGAGATGTCCTTGTCCACCATGACGCCCTCCATCTGGAAAAAGGTGTTCTCATGGCTGGCGTCGGTAGCCTCGTTGCGAAAGCAGCGCCCGGGGAAAATCGCCCGGCAGGGCGCGCCGTATTTTCTCAGAATGGCGTTCTGGGCGGCGGAGGTCTGCGTCTTCAGAAGCTGGCCATTTTCCAAATAGTAGGTGTCCTGCATGTCCCGGGCCGGATGGTCCTTGGGCACGTTTACCGCCTCAAAGCACTCGTAGTCCGTAACGATTTCCGGGTAATCCTCCACCGTAAAGCCCATAGAGACAAAGATTTCCTCCAGCTGCCGCTGCACGATGGTAATGGGGTGGTAAGAGCCCTTTGCCCCGGCTGTGGGCAGGGTTACGTCATATTGCTCGGCGGAGTCGATCTCCCTCTGCTCCTCGGCGGCCTGGATGGCCTCCACCTGGCGGGCCAGGTTTTCCTCCACCTGCTTTTTCAGCTGGTTCACGTGCTGGCCCAGCTCCTTCTTTTCCTGGGCGCTTACGTCCTTTAGGCCCTTTAAGAGCTCCGTGACGGAGCCCTTCTTTCCCAGATACGCCACCCGCAGCTTTTCCACCGCGTCGCTGCTGGCGGCTTTTTGAAGCTCCTGCTCAAAGCTTTGGCGGAGGGCCTCAATTTTCTCTTTCATCTTCCAACGTCCTTTCCATCTTTCTTCAATGATGTTATTATACCACTTTAGCGTAAGGCTTTCAAGGCTTTTCCCAGCGGGGGGGAGCGTCCAAAGGGCGCATTTTTAATGGGCGTGTTACGGAGTGGGGTCTCTCCTGTCGGCTCGGTCGGGTCAGAACGCTTCCCACCGGGAAGCTTCCCCCTCCGGCGGCTTAGGGGCGCTGAGTCTCGGCTGCCGCCTCGGTCGGTTCGCGGCGTGTCTGCCACTGGCAGACGCTCACCCCCTAAGAACCCCGCCGCCTTTGTAAAGGTGGACGAAACTTTTCCTGTTGTACTTAGAAAGCTTTCTCCATATAAAACGCGCGTTTGAACACTTCCCCCAACAGGCGCGATCCCTCCTTTCCAAAACAAAAGCGGCGCGGGCTTCTTTTTAGGGAAGCCCGCGCCGCTTGCCACGTCCGGCGGCCGGTTCAGCCGCCAGAAAATCCGCTCAGCAACACAAGCCCGCCTTTTTGCCCGTTGGCGAAAAAGGTAGGCTGCATAAAGAAACGATTCCTCTGTGTGAGCGCATTCCGCATGGCGACCGCCTCGAAAGATTTTTCTCCATTATACGCGGGAATCTGCCGGCTGTCAAGCTTTTTGTGGGGCGGGCCTTACCGGCGCGGGACCTATGCATAGGCACAGTCCTGGCTCTGAGCCGGTTTCTTCCCCCTTTCTTTTGACAGATTTCGACAAAAATTTCAAAAGGCGCCGTTCAAACAGTAATCCTTCCCTCCGGAAGCGTAAAAAAAAGTACCGCCGTTATTTGGGAGCGGCGATACTTTGAAGGAGGGAGTTTATGCCAACGCAAACCTATGGCTACGTCCGTGTTTCCAGCACCGAACAAAATGAGGGCCGCCAGCTGCTGGCCCTGGACGAGCGTTCGGTTCCGCCCGGGAATATTTTTGTGGATAAACAGTCCGGAAAGGACTTTCTGCGGCCCCAGTACCAGAAGATGGTCCGCCGCCTGCGGCCCGGGGACCTGCTGTACATCCTGAGCATCGACCGGCTGGGCCGCAACTATAAGGAAATCCAGAACCAGTGGCGGGTGCTGACCAAGGAGAAGGAGGTGGATATCTGCGTCATCGACATGCCCCTTTTGGACACCCGCAGCGGCAAGGACCTGATGGGCACCTTTATCGCGGACTTGGTTTTGCAGATTCTCTCCTTCGTGGCGCAAAACGAACGGGAGAACATCCGCAAGCGCCAGCAGCAGGGCATTGCCGCCGCCCGGGCCAGGGGGGTGCGCTTCGGCCGGCCGCCCCGGCCCCTGCCGGAAAACTACCACAGCGCCTACCTGCGCTGGAAGGCCGGAGCCATTACCGGCGCCGCCGCCCAGGAGTGCGGCATGCCCCTTTCCACCTTCCGCTACCGGGCGGAGCAGTACGAATACCAAAGAGGGCCGGACCAGCCTTGACATTTGGCCGGAAGCATTCTATAATGCACCTAGAAAGGGGCCGCGCAGCCCCGCGACCCAAGGGGGAATTGATATGCCATACTGCGCCAAATGCGGCCGGGAGATGGGGGAGGCGGACCACTTCTGCGCCAACTGCGGGACCCCCGCGCCCCAAGGCGGTGGGACGGACCGCTTCCAGGCCCAAGATTACGCGCCGGGCCTGCCTCCGGCGGGCCGGCTTCATCCGGCTCTGCCTCTAGTCGTCGCCGGGGCGGCGGTGGCCGCGGCGGCGGTCCTTCTGGCCTTTGCGGCCCGGGGGCAGATGGCGGAGAACATCCGGGCGGAGCAGAACGGCGCCCCGCTTCAGGCGGAGGGAGAGGCCTCCTCCCAGGGGGAGAGCGCGCTTTTCGGGCCGGACTGAGCGCTGGGCGGAGGGCCGCTTCCGGCCCGCCGCCGCGCGGGAATCCTCCGAAATTTCGATTGACTTCTGCCTTTTTACCCGCTATACTTAATTATAATAGAATCCTCCGCCGGTTCCGGCGGGTGGGAAAGGAAGGTAAATCCTTATGAGATTGCTGGTCATCGGCGGCGTGGCCGCCGGAACGAAGGCCGCCGCCAAGTTCAAGCGGGAAAACCGGGAGGCCCAGGTGACCCTGCTCTCCAAAGACGGGGACATCTCCTATGCGGGCTGCGGCCTGCCCTACTATGTGGGCGGGGCCATTGCGGACCGGGCGGAGCTTATCGTCAACACGCCCCAGAAGTTCCAGGGGCTCACCGGGGTGGAGGTCCTCACCCGCCGGGAGGCCGTCAAGGTGGACCCCCGGGCCAAGCGGGTGGAGGCCCGGAACCTGGCCACCAACGAGACGGAAATCTATGAATACGACGCCCTGGTTTTGGCTGTGGGCGCCTCGCCGGTTACGCCGCCGGTGGAGGGCGCGGACCTGCCCGGGGTGTTCCAGGTGCGCACGCCGGAGGACGCCGCGGCCATCCGGGACTATCTGGACCAGAACGGCGTGAAAAGGGCCGTGGTGGTAGGCGGCGGGTTCATCGGCCTGGAAATGGCCGAGAACCTGCTGGCAAAGGGCGTAGCCCCCACGGTGGTGGAGTTCACCCCCCAGCTGATGCCCGGGGTACTGGACCCGGAAATGGCCGGCTATGTAAAGCGCCATTTGCAGCAAAACGGGGTTCGGGTGCTCACCGGCACAAAGGCCGAGGCCGTGCTGGGCCAGGATAAGGCGGAGGCCGTGGCCACCAGCGCCGGGAAGCTCCCCTGCGGGGCGGTCATCTTCTCCGTGGGCGTGCGGCCCAACACCCAGTTTTTGGAGGGAACCGGCGTTGAGACGGAGCGCGGCGCCATCGTGGTGGACGAGCGGCTGCGCACCAATCTGCCGGACGTTTATGCCGCCGGGGACTGCGCCCTGGTGAAAAACCGCCTGACCGGCCGGCCCCAGTGGTCGCCCATGGGCTCTTCCGCCAACCTGGAGGCCCGTACCTTGGCCCAGGCTCTGGCGGGCGAGGACAAGCGCTATCCCGGCGTGCTGGGCACCGCGGTGTGTAAGCTGCCCGGGCTGAACGCGGGCAAGACCGGCCTGACCGAAAAAGCCGCCCAGGAGGCGGGCTATCAGGTGGAGACCGCTTTGATGGTCACGGACGACAAGGCCCACTATTACCCGGATTCCTCTTTCTTCGTCATCAAGCTCATCGCGGACAAGGCTGCCCGCCGGCTGCTAGGCGTGCAGGCCCTGGGCCCCGGCGCGGTGGACAAGCTCGTCGATCTGGGGGTGCTGGGCATTTCCATGGGCGCGAAGCTGGGCGACTATGAAAACCTGGACCTGGCCTATGCCCCGCCCTTCTCCACGGCCATCCACCCCTTCGTTCAGGCGGTGTACGTGCTGGAAAACAAGCTGGACGGCATTTTGGAGAGCATGACCCCCGCCCAGTACGCCGCCGGAGCCGCCGAGGGCTACACGGTGCTGGACGTGAACCCCGCCCCCGCCGTGCGGGGGGCCAGGTTCGTGGACCTGGCCGGCGTCAACGGCCCCTTGGAGGGCATTGGCAAGGACGAGAAGCTCCTGCTGGTCTGCGCCAAGGGCAAGCGGGCCTATTTCCTCCAGAACCGGCTGAAGGCGCTGGGCTACACCCACACCCGGGTGCTGGAAGGGGCCAACTTCTTCAACCAGGTGCGGGTGAAGGCCGCCGGGGCCGCCGTGCCGCCGGAGGAGGTTGCCCGCGTCAAGGGCCTGGGCTTCCTGTGGGATAAGCGGACCCCGGACTGCTTCAACGGCCGGGTCATCACCCGCAACGGAAAGATCACCGCGGACGAGATGCGGGCCATTACCGAGGCCGCCGAGAAGTACGGCAGCGGCGAGGTGGCCATGACTTCCCGCCTGACCATGGAGATTCAGCACGTGCCCTTTGACAACATCGAGGACCTGCGCCGGGACCTGGCCGCGGCGGGCCTGGAAACCGGCGGCACGGGCAGCAAGGTGCGCCCGGTGGTAAGCTGCAAGGGAACTACCTGCCAATATGGCCTCATCGACACCTTTGCACTTTCCGAGGAGATTCACGAGCGCTTCTTCCACGGCTATGCCGGGGTGAAGCTGCCCCACAAGTTCAAGATCGCCGTGGGCGGCTGCCCCAACAACTGCGTCAAGCCCGACCTGAACGATTTGGGGGTCATCGGCCAAAAGGTGCCGGAGATCGACCTGGACAAATGCCGGGGCTGCAAGGTCTGCCAGGTGGAAAAGGCCTGCCCCATCCAGGTGCCTGTGATGAAGGACGGCAAGGCGGTCATCGACGATGCCGCCTGCAACCACTGCGGCCGCTGCGTGGGCAAATGCCCCTTCAAGGCCGTGGAGGGCTTTACCTCCGGCTACCGGGTCTATATCGGCGGGCGCTGGGGCAAAAAGGTGGCCCACGGCCGCTACCTGGACAAGGTCTTTACGGACAAGGACGAGGTTTTGGACGTGATTGAGAAGGCCATTCTGCTGTTCCGGGAACAGGGGATCACCGGCGAGCGCTTTGCGGACACCATTGCCCGGCTGGGCTTTGAGAACGTCCAGGAGCAGCTGCTTTCCGACGGCCTGCTTGAGCGCAAGCAGGAGAACCTGACGGCGCAGAAGCACCTAAAGGGCGGCGCGACCTGCTAAGGGCTTTCCGCCATCGCGGGCGCGGCCCAAAAGCCGCAAGGCCCGTTTGAGCGCTGGCCCATGCCGGTCCTTACGGTAGAATAGAGGGGGGAGCCGCCGGGAAGCCGGCAGTTCCCCCCTCTTGGCGTAAATAGCCCTCTGGTCCTACTTGGGAAATACAGGAGCTTCGGCAAGAACCACCGAATGATAAGGCCGAAGCGGCGTTTTCTCCCCCCGGCGTGCTCATACCAGTGCGAATCGGAGATTTGCGCTTATCCACATCGCCGGTGATGTTCGGGGCGTCTGCGCGCCGGTTCCGCCTACTGGCGGCGCCCCTCCCCAGGCTGGTACTGTGGGGCCCGGCAACCGGCGATATTCGCCAGGATGGCCGTCAAAATTTTCTTCATGGATTTCCGCTTTTCTTGACCACAATGGTACCACGGGATTTTGAAAAGTCCGGACCGAACTTAAGGGCATACCCGACAAAGATGTTTTTGATGGGTCAAAAAGAGAAATGGCGCAAGGAGAATCCCAGCGCCAATCCTACCGATACGCTCAAAATCTGCGCCGCTTAACAAAGAAAGACAAATTCGATAACCTCCCCTTCGTCCGTTACAAAGCGGTCATTCCCGCCGCCTTCGATCACA
>CAOKRG010000056.1 GCA_948471095.1 uncultured Oscillospiraceae bacterium | reverse complement strand
CGGGCGGTGGGGTATCATCTAGCGGAGTTGCCCGCGAGGGCGCTGGGTGATAGACCTGCAAGCCCCCCACCTGGCGGTGGGCACACGCGCGTGCTGGCGTTGGGGGATTATCTGGCGGAGCTGCCCGCGAGGGCGCTGGGTGATAGACTTGCAGGCCCTCCCCAACCCAAGGGAAAGCCGCCAGCCCCAAACCGAGCGCAAAGCCAACGGCCTACACCCCCGTTAAACGTGTAAAAGTCTTTGAGGATTGTTAAGGGACTTTCTACAGAAAGTCCCTTAACCCGCCGGAGGCAAGATCTTAATTAGTGCAGAGAGGAATGGTTGAGAATATGAATGACGAACAGAAGCGGCAGGAAGAGCTGGGCTTGGCTGAGGACGGGCTTTCTCAGGGGCCGGAGGAGGCCGCTGCGCTGCCTGTCGAGCCGGAGCCGCCCCAGGTGGAGGAGCCTTTGCTGCCGGACCAGGACCAGCCTGGCGCCGGTTTGGACGCGGGGGCCGGTCCTGACGCGGGAGCCGCGGATTCCGCGCCGGAGCCCGCGGCGGAAGAGCCCGCGCCTGGGCAGGCCGCCCCGGCAGGCCCCGCGGCCGGTGGCCCCGCGCCCCAGGGAGCCTATTTCCCGCCCTATGCGCCGGACCCTCATTTTGTCCTGCCGGCCTATGGTTCTGCCGGCCAGCCGGGAGCTGCGGGTTATCCGCCGCCCCAGCCCGTCTATGGGCAGGCCTATGCGCCCTATCCCTATCCGCCCCAGGGCTACCCGGCCTATCCGCCTCAACCCTATGCCCAGGGGGCCGCTCCCGCTTACCCAGGCGCCGGGGCCCAGCCGGCAGGGGGGCCGCTTCCCGCCAGCCCGGCGGAATCCGCCCCCCAGCCCGGAGCGGGCGGGCCTTACCCGCCCTACCCCTATTACGCCGGGGCCAAGCCTCCCCAAAAGAAGAAGCGTTCCTGGGGCATGGTCCTCTTCCTGTGTTTGGCGGGCCTGCTGGCCCTGGGGACCGTGGTGGGGGCCTCGGTCTATTTTGGCGTCCATATGAGCGGCTCCGGCCCCAGGCCCTATGAAATCCCGGAAGAGCCCCCGGCCCAAAGCCAGGAGGAGGCGGAGCCCTCCGCCACGCCTCTGCCCACGCCGGACGTGGACGTGACCCCCAACACCGAGGGCATCGCCATCCACAGCCGCCCGGCAGGTCCCCAGCTGGACGCGGAGGCGGTGTACGACCGGGTGGTGGTCTCCACGGTGTCCATCTCCGCCACGCTGGAGCGGGACGGCCAGACCGGGGAGAGCTCCGGCACGGGCATCATCGCCACCAGCGACGGGTATATCATCACCAACTCCCACGTGGTGCTCAACTCCAAGAGCACCCGGGTCACGGTGACTGCCTATGACGGCCAGGAGTACGACGCGGTGGTGGTGGGCGTGGACCGCACCACGGACCTGGCCGTGCTGAAGACCAACGACTACGGCTTTACCCCGGCGGAGTTCGGCAACGCGGCGGAGCTTTCGGTGGGCGAGTGGGTGCTGGCCATCGGCAACCCGGGCGGCGACCGGTTTTCCAGCTCCCTGACCCGGGGCATCATCTCCGGCCTGGACCGGGAGGTGGGCAAGTACAGCGAGAACGGCATGACCTACATCCAGACCGACGCGGCCATCAACCCCGGCAACTCCGGCGGGCCGCTGGTGAACCTTTACGGCCAGGTGGTGGGCATCAATTCCTCCAAAATCGTCACCGAGGGCTACGAGGGCATGGGCTTTGCCATTCCCGTCAGCCGCGCCCACCCCATCATCAACGAGCTGCTCTCCGGGGGCTATATCAAGGGCCGCACCCGCCTGGGCATTATGTGCCGGGAGATCAACAGCGCCACCTCCGCCCTGAACGGCATTCCCCGGGGGCTGCTGATCCAGTCCGTCAACGAGGAAAGCGCTTTCGCGGGCACCGAGGCCCAGGAGGGGGACATCATCGTGGCCATTGAGGGCAAGACGGTGGAGAACCTGCGGGACGTGTCCAACCTGCTGCTCAGCTACGCGCCGGGAGACAAGGTGAGCGTCACCCTGTACCGCCCGGCGCTGAATCCCCTGGCGGAGGGCGAGGAGATCGAAGTGACCGCCACCCTGCTGGAAGACAACGGCGAAACCCAGGAATAACCCATAAAAAAACAGCGGACTCCCCAGGAGCCCGCCGTTTTTCTTTTTGCCGGTTTTTTTATAAATCGATATAAATATTGTAATGCAGCATCCAGTAGTTGATCTGAATGAGATAGGCCAGCAGCTGGGGGCCCGCCATCAGCTGGCCGAACCAGGGCTTTCCATAGTCGAAGCTCTGGTTCAAGAGCCCCTGGGCCGCCTCTTCCGACAAAATCTTGTGGATGGGCTGCAGGCTGTCCCGCAGGATATAGGAGAGCCTCTGCTTGAGAATGGCCTCGTAGCCCGGGTTGTGGGTCTTGGGGTAGGGGCTCTTCTTCCGCAGCAGCACTTCCTGGGGCAGCAGGCCCTTGGCCGCGTCCCGCAGCAGGCCCTTGGGCACGCCGCCGGGGCATTTGACCTCCCAGGGCAGGTTATACACATACTGGACGATCCGGTGGTCGCAGTAGGGCACCCGGACCTCCAGGCCGCTGTACATGCTGCACCGGTCCTTCCGGTCCAGCAGGGTGGCCATAAACCACCGCAGGTTCAGGTAGGCCAGGTCCCGCGCCCGGGCCTGCTCCGGGCCCTCTCCCGGCAGGCGGGGCACCTGTGCCAGGGTCTCCTCCAGCCGGGCGGCCACATAGTCCTCCATGGCCAAGGCCTCCCGCAGCTCGGGCTTTAAGAGGGACTGCCGGTGGTCCAGGTTGTTGCTCCAGGGAAAGTGGGTTCCGTCGTACATCTCCCGCCGGTGGAACCAGGGGTAGCCCCCGAAAACCTCGTCGGCGCACTCGCCGCACAGGGCCACCACGTGGCGCTCCTTTACCTGCCGGCAGAAAAAGAGCAGGGAGCCGTCCACGTCTGCCATGCCGGGCAGGTCCTTGGCAATGACGGCCTCGGAGAGGGAATCGGCCAGCTGGCCGCTGCCGCACAGCAGGGTGCGGTGGTCCGTGCCCAAAAGCCCGCTGACCTTCTCGGCCCAGGCCTGGTCCCGGTCCGGCTGGAAGGAGGAGGGGGTGAAATACTCCTCGTTGCCCTCAAACTCGAAGGAGTAGGTGGAGAGGGCGCGGCCCCGCTCCTTTAAGCGCTGGGCGGCGATGGCTGTGACGATGCTGGAATCCAGACCGCCGGAAAGGAAGGTGCACAGGGGCACGTCGGAGGCCATCTGCCGCCCCACCGCGTCCAGCAGCAGCTCCCGCGCGGCTTCCACGGCGTCCTCATAGGTCCCCTCATAGGGCGCGGCGGCCAGCTGGAAATAGCGGCGGTCCTGGAAGCCCTCCCGGTCGAAAACAGCGAAGTGGCCGGGTTTCAGCTCATGGATTCCCTGGAACACCCCGCAGCCCGGGGTGCGGGCGGGGCCCAGGCCGAAGACCTCGCACAGGCCCTCCCGGCCGATGACGGGGCTGACCCCAGGGTATTCGAACAGGCCCTTGATCTCCGAGCAGAAGGCCAGCCGCCCGTTTTGAAAGGTGTAGAACAGGGGCTTCACCCCAAAGCGGTCCCGGCACAGGAACACCCGGTCCCGCGGGCCGTCGTCCACGGCAAAGGCGAAAATGCCGTTGAGCTTTTTCGGGCACTCCTCCCCATAGCAGAGGTAGGCGTTCAGGACCACCTCGGTGTCGCAGTCCGTATAAAAGCGGTAGCCCCGGCTCTCCAGGTCGGCCCGGAGCTCGGGGGCGTTGTAGATTTCCCCATTATAGGCGATGGTGCATTCCCGCCCCTCCTGGCGGGCGGTCATGGGCTGCTGGCCGTTTTGGGGGTCCATGACGGCCAGGCGCATGTGGGCCAGGGCGCAGTGGGCGGACACATGGGTCCCCTGGCCGTCCGGGCCCCGGTGGGAGACCCGGCGGGCCATCCGGCGGGCCAGGGCCATCCATAGGTATTTCTCGTCCAACAAGTTCTCGTCAAAGTCGCTGAAACCGGCGAAGCCGCACATAGAACCAAACCCTTTCCAAACCGTATGTTGTGTTTGCTCCCTCCATTCTATGCAAAAGCGGCCGGGAAGTTTCGCCCGGCCGGGCCGGCATTTTATATAGATAGGCCTCCGCCCGGGCGGGCGGTTTTTTTGCGCGAAATTTTCTTTTTCCATCTATTAATTTATTTAAATTCCTGCCGATATACAATTGTCGGCGAGGGTTACAAAACAAAGCAAAACTTTCTCAAAAATATTTTTTGAAAACCCTTAACTTTTCCAGAAAGCTGCCGATAGTAAAAATGTAAGGCTCAAAGAGGTTTCAACCGGCGCGGATATCAGCCGCCGGATGAAATAGTCCCAAGCCGCCCCGCCCTTGCTCCGGCCAGGCAGAAGGCGGGCGGAAAATCCAAAGCTTGAGGAGGCTGCAAACCTATGGACGCACAACCGAAAAAGCGCTTGTCCCCGCTGACCTTGGTACTTATCATCATCATCGTACTGCTTCTGGCGGTGGCCGCGTTTTTGGCGGTGAGCAAGTTCGGCGGAAAGGAGCCCGAAACAGAGAATCTCGGCGACGCCAGCACGCCCCTGATTGGGTACGAGGAGGGGGTTACCGTGGTGGATGACGCGGGCGCTTTGCAAAAGGCGGTGGACGACATGTATGAAAAAGCCAAGGAAGAGGGCGTTCCGATTGAATATCAAAACGGGGCTTCCAGCACCGATGGCGAGAACTTCAGCTGCTACATCGCAAACCCTGCAAAAGCGGATTATGACATATTTCTCACAATTTTCTCCGACGCGGAGCTTACCGACCAGCTTTACCTTTCCAAGCTGATTCCGCCAGGGAGCGCGAAACGCGAGGTTAAGCTGGACCGCCCCCTGAGCCCCGGCACCCATAGAGTTTATGTGGTCTACACCCAAGTGGAGGACGATCACGCGACAATCCACCAGCAAGTAGTTGTGACGATGGATTTCACAGTGACCACATGATTTCATACGGCTTTACGCCGCCCAAAACATTTATAACGAAGGAGCGTTATTGTTATGTCCATGAAGAAAATCGTTAGCGCCGCTATGGCTCTGGCTATGGCTGCCAGCCTGACTGTTCCCGCTTTTGCTACTGCAAACAATACCACCGATATTACTGGCACAACACAGGCCCCCGCCATTGCTGTTACCGTCCCCGCTACCGGTGCGGTTACCGTCAATCCTTACAAGATGGAGGTCACTGTTGGCAGCAATCAGGTTACCGACCAGATTATTTCCGCCCCTATGTATGTAACAAACACCTCTGATGTTCCGCTGGTGTTTGACGTGACGGTCACTGGCAAAAAAGAGGGCAATGCTATCTTCTCCACCACCCCCATTGGCACCAAGGTAGTTACCACCAACAGTGTGTTCATGTATGCTGAGTTTGGCGCCGCCACTGCAAACGACGGCTCTGGCGACCCCACCTGGGCGGCTGCTTATGACAGCAAGGCTACCAACCAGGTTGCCATCAGCGAGAGGTCTACGACCAGGAAGGCAGTTGTCGAGCTGGCTGCTACCGATGGCAGCACTGCCAACTATCTGGCTTTCAAGCTGGCTGGCGACGCGTCTTCTCAGCCCACCACTGCTTGGTCTAGTGCTGACAAGGTTGGCGCTACCATCGCGTTCACCTTCACCGCTAAGGCTGCCGCTGCTACCACCTGATTATAATTAACTGATTTTTTACCCTATCCCGTTTTCACTCGACCCCAACCGTCGATTGAAATAAAGTTAAGTATACGTTGTGCGGCCCGACAGTCTGGCCGGATACCGGGCCGCAAATGCGTATATTGCTTGCACCACAGCCCTGCCCTGTGCGGAAGGAACCGCGCAGGTTATAAAAATACATTCTGAAGGAGCAGAATTATGCGTATTCAACACAACATTATGGCTATGAACGCTTACCGGAACTACAACAACAACACGAAGTCCCTGTCCGCCAACCTGGAAAAGCTGAGTTCCGGCTACAAGATCAACCGCGCTGGCGACGACGCCGCCGGCCTGGCCATTTCTGAGAAGATGCGCGCTCAGATCACCGGTCTGGACGCTGCCAAGAAGAACGCCAAGGACGCCAAGGGTCTGATCAACACTGCTGAGGGCGCTCTGCAGGAGGTTCAGGACATGCTCAACCGCATGGTCTACCTGGCCGAGCAGTCTGCCAACGGCACCTATGATACTGATGTTGACCGCAAGGCCCTGCAGGACGAGGTGGACTCTCTGGTTGCTGAAATCAACCGCATCGGCGAGACCGCCAACTTCAACGGCAAGAAGCTGCTCAACGGCGAGATGGGTAGTGATGCTGCAACATCCACTGCCATGAAGTTCCAGATTGGCGACTCTGCGGCCACCGCTGACCAGCTCAGCATGGAGGACGCGCTGGGCACTGATTTTGTCGGCTTTGACCTGACAAAGTTTATCTCCACCGCCAATACCGCTGCGGCTGGTAGTGGTGGCACAACGGTAGCTGAAATTGATATCACCGACCCTGATAAGGCTTTGGAGGCCATTGATAAGCTGCGCGGAACTCCTGGTGGCACTGGCCCTGCCGGTGTAGAGCCCAAGAATGGCTTGATCAACCAGATTTCCGGCTTCCGCGGCAAGCTGGGCGCTGTGTCCAACCGTTTGGACCACACCGTCAACAACCTGTCCGTCATGCAGGAGAACATTCAGGACGCTGAGTCCACCATCCGCGACACCGACGTGGCCGACGAGATGATGAAGTACACCAAGAACAACATCCTGATCCAGTCCGCTCAGGCGATGCTGGCTCAGTCCAACGCGGTGCCCCAGGGCGTGCTGCAGCTGCTCCAGTAAGGGCTGTTGTTCCAAAACCTCAAATAACGCTTTTCAAGGGTGGGCCTCGGCCCGCCCTTTCTTTTTGTTTCGAATAGAATCGCGCCCCGCTTGAAAACCACCCCGCGCTGTGTTATAATGTGCCCAGTGCGAGCGATACACCCAAAAGCAAGGAGCTGTATATATGAAACTAGGAATCGTCGGCCTGCCCAACGTGGGCAAGTCCACGCTGTTCAACGCCATCACCAACGCCGGGGCCCAGGCCGCCAACTACCCCTTCTGCACCATTGAGCCCAACATAGGTATGGTCATGGTGCCGGACAAGCGCCTGGAAAAGCTGCGGGACATGTACGAGCCCAACAAGTTCACCCCCGCCACCATCGAGTTTGTGGACATCGCGGGCCTGGTGCGGGGGGCCTCCCAGGGGGAGGGCCTGGGCAACAAGTTCCTCTCCAACATCCGGGAGGTGGACGCCATCGTCCATGTGGTGCGCTGCTTCGAGGACGGGGACGTCATCCATGTAGAGGGCAGCGTGGACCCAGCCCGGGACATCGAGACCATTGACCTTGAACTGATTCTCGCGGACGTGGAGGTCCTGGACCGGCGCATCGACAAGACGAAGAAGCTCCTAAAGGCGGACAAGAAGTACCAGGCCGAGCTGGACTTTTTCGAGCGCGTCCGGGCCGCGTTGGAGGCGGGGAACTCCGCCCGCAGCGTGGAGTGCTCCCCCGAGGAGGCGGAGCTGCTGGCCTCGGTCTCCCTTTTGACCAATAAGCCCATTATTTTCGCCGCCAACCTGAGCGAGGCGGACTTTCAAAAGGATGTGGAGGGCAACGCTTTCTTCCAGGCGGTGCGGGCCGCCGCCGAAAGGGAGCGCGCCAACCTGCTGCCCATCTGCGCCGAGACCGAGTCCCAGATCGCGGGCCTGGAGCCCGAGGAGAAGGAGCTGTTTTTAAGCGACCTGGGCCTCAGCGAGTCCGGCCTGGACCGGCTCATTACCGCCTGTTACGACCTGCTGGGGCTCATGTCCTACATGACCGCCGGGAAGGACGAGGTCCGGGCCTGGACCATCAAAAAGGGCACCAAGGCCCCCCAGGCGGCGGGCAAAATCCACACGGACTTCGAGAGGGGCTTCATCCGGGCCGAGGTGGTCAATTTCGACGACCTGATGGCCTGCGGCTCCATGGCCGCTGCCAAGGACAAGGGCCTGGTGCGCTCCGAGGGCAAGGAGTACGTGATGCAGGACGGGGACATCGTGCTGTTCCGGTTTAATGTATAAATCTCCTTTTTGAATCAAAAAATAAAAAATTTGAGGAGAAATGAACTATGTTCCATGCGGTAAATGATTTTTTAGGAGCGGCGTTTCCCTGGATCCTGATCAGCTTATTTGTAGCAGTCAGTTGTTCCCTTATGAGCAAAAGGAAAAATTAGCCTCCCGCTGTGGGCCGTAATTTGAGTTTTACGCGGCGGGATTGCTTTTCTAAGCGAAAAGAAATAATAGGCCTCTTACGAAAATAGATTTAAGTTGAGTAATATATGGCCTCCGGGCGCAAAAGGCGCGGTCTCAGCTACCGCTTCGGTCGGTTCGCAGCTTGTCTGCCACTGGCAGACGCTCACCCTGCGGCAAGGCCGCGGGACTCCGTCCCACACCCTGCCACTTTTGAAAAAGTGGACAAAACTTTGGCTGTTGCGCTTAGTAAAGTTTTCTCTTAATAAAATACACAAGCAGACACATCCTTTTTGCGCATTGGGATTGCTTTTCAAAGCTAAAAGAAATAATTTATAGGGAGATGCCTTATGTTTGCGAGAAAATTAACGCCCCAGGAGTACTGGCGGGCCGGCCTGAACATGGCTGTGGCCTTTGAAAGCGGCTTCGAATACCAGAAGGAACAGGAGAAGGCCCGGGAAGAGGACCCCAAGGAGGACCTGTACGGCGCGTTCCTCCAGGAGGGAGAGCCGCCCGTGGCCTCGCTGGTCATGAACAAGAAAGAGGTCCGCTTTGACGGGCACGTGGTGAGGATGGGCGGCGTAGGCGGCGTGGCCACCCTGCCCGCCCACCGGCGGGGCGGGGCCATCCGGGCCTGCATGGAGGCCTCCCTGCGGGACCTGTACCGGGAGGGGTACGCCCTCTCCCATCTCTACCCCTTCAGCACGGGCTATTACCGGCAGTTCGGCTTCGCCCCGGCGGGCCAGAGCGTCCGCTGGACCGTGAAGCTGCAAGACCTGCGGGGCCTGCCCGAGGTGGGCGGCTCGGTGCGCCAGCTGTTCCCGGGGGACGATCTCTCCCCGCTGCTGGATGTCTACAACAAAATGTATGGGGACGTGAACTTCTCCTGCCTGCGGGAGGCCTTTGACAAGGAGCTGGAAGGGGACAAGCCCCTGGCCGCCAAGCGCTGGATTTTCGTGTGGTACGATGAGGCCGGCGTACCCGGGGGCTTTTTGGTGGGCGCCCGGGTGAAGGAGGCCCTGCACTGCTGCCCCACCTTCCCCTCCAAGGACGCGTTCCTCTTCACGGACGTCCGGGCCCTCATTGGCCTGCTGAATTTTGTGCGCACGGCTTTTCTCGCCAATTTTGAGGAGATCCAGCTCATGGTGCCCGCCCACGTGGACCTTTGCGCCCTGCTGCCGGAGATCAGCGGCATGGACTGCCGCCCGGCCCTCAACGGCATGGCCCGGGCGGTGAATGTGGAGGCGCTGCTGCGGCTCTGCCGCTGCAAGGGAGAGGGGGAAGTAAAGGTCAAGGTCTCGGACGGCGTGATTCCGGAAAACAACGGCACGTTCCGGCTGGCCTTTGCCCCGGGGCGGAAAAACCAGGTGGCCCGCACGGAAAGCGCCCCGGACGTGGAGCTGGACGTGGGCAGCCTGGCGGTGCTGCTGGGCGGGGCCCGGGGCACGGAGAGCATCGCCCTGACCCCGGACATTACCGTGCGCAACCCCAGCGCGC
This sequence comes from uncultured Oscillospiraceae bacterium, assembly GCA_948471095.1. Classification (GTDB taxonomy): domain Bacteria; phylum Bacillota; class Clostridia; order Oscillospirales; family Acutalibacteraceae; genus Acutalibacter. Next base: position 4,162 of record CAOKRG010000056.1, on the reverse strand, counting down.
CCCTGGAAGCGGTGTTCTACCGCAAGCCCTGCCACGTGCTGGACCTGTTCTAAGCCAAAACCGGGCGTAGAGCCCGCGGTCCACACAACTAGAAGATGTGTAAAAGTTTCGTCCGTCTCGCCTGCCGGCTCGGTCGGCGCTGAACGGTCGCCACTGGCGACCAGCGCCCTTTTCAAAGGCCGCAGAGCGCGAGACTGAGTCTCGCGACCTTAGGAGGTTGATTCACATGGCAGTCAATGTAAAGGAATGGTTCCGCCCCGCCTCCAGCGGGTGGGGCATGGTTTTTTCCCGCAGCTGGACCGGGGAGGAGCCCCGGGCGGTGCTGGCGATCGCCCACGGCATGTCCGAGCACAGCGGCCGCTATGACCATTTTGCCCGCTTCATGGCGGAGAACGGCTACGCCGTGTATATGAACGATCACCCGGGCCATGGGCGCTCGGCACAGATTAAAGGGCATTTCGCGGACAAGGAGGGCTGGGAGCATACCGTCAGCGACCTGAAGGCCCTGGCCGGCCAGGCGGCGGAGCGCCACCCGGGCCTGCCCCTTTTCCTGATGGGCCACAGCATGGGGTCCTTTTTGGCCCGGTCCTACATGGTCCGCTATGGAGAGGGCCTCTCCGGCTGCGTGCTGTGCGGCACCATGGGCAAAAACCCCGCCGTGCCTGCCGGTCTGGCCTTGGCCAAGGCCCAGTGCCGGCTCCTGGGGCCGCGCTCCCGGGGCAACGCCCTGGATAAGCTGGCCTCCACCGGCTACAACAAGCGCATTGAGAACCCGGTGAACGGTTCGGCCTGGCTTTCCCGGGACGACGAGGTGTGCAGGCGGTTTGAGGCGGACCCCCTTTGCCATTTTCCCTTTACCGCCGGGGGGTACCGGGACCTGTTCACCGGCCTGCGGGAGATCAGCGCCCCCCGGTGGGCGGCCCAGGCGCCCAAGGAGCTGCCCGTCCTGCTCATTGCCGGAGAGGAAGACCCGGTGGGAAGCTATGGCCAGGGCCCCCAGGAGGTGGCCGACGCGCTGCGCACGGCGGGAGTCCGGCGGGTGGAGCTGAAGCTGTACCCGGGCATGCGCCACGAGGTGCTCAACGAGCTGGGCAAGGAAGAGGTCTATGGGGACGTGCTCCGCTGGCTGAACGGCCGGATGCCGAACCCATGAAAAAGAGCCCGCGCCACAAAAAGGGCGCGGGCTCTTTGGCGGGAAGATGTTGATTTGCAGGACAAGTAAAGCATATGATTGGGTAGTGCTCGCTTCGCTGCGCGGGCTTCCGGCAGCTTAGGGGCTCTGCCCCTAAGGACCCCGCAACCTTTGTAAAGGTTGACGAAACTTATACTGTTGCGCTTAGCAGGCTTTCTTTCAGAGCGGCCTCAAGTCTTTAGGTCCGACTTGATCTGGGTGGTGGAGATCTCCGGGGTGCGGGGCAGGTAGACCACGTTGCAGTAGGGCTTCAGGAAGTCGAACTTCCCGGCCCAGTCGTCGCCCATAACAAAGGTGTCCACCTTATAGAGCTGCACGTCGGTGACCTTCTGCTCCCAGTTCTCTTCGGGGATGACCAGATCCACATAGCGGATGGCTTCCAGCAGCTGCTCCCGCTTGGCGTAGGGAAAATAGCACTTTTTCTGCTTGCTGTTCCAATTGAATTCATCGGTAGAGAGGGCCACGATCAGGTAGTCGCCCAGCTCCTTGGCGCGCTTGAGCAGGTTGATGTGGCCGTAATGGATCAGGTCGAAGGTACCGTAGGTGATGACGCGTTTCATAGGATCGCTCCTTTTTGATTTTTTTGAACGCAGTGTATGCGGTAGAACGCAGTGTACGCGGTCCAGGGGCGTTAGGCCCCTGGCAGGGTTCTTAGGGCGACTTGGCGAAGCCAATGTCATGAGCCCCTAAGCCGCCGGAGGCGACCTAGACCTTGCCCTTAAAGGCGGCACAGTAAAAACGGATAGAGCACAACACTAGATCATCCCATAAGCGTCTAAAGCGCACTTGTGCTGCGCCGCCGCCCTTGGCAACGCCTTAGAGCGCAGCGAATAACAGTGGACTGTTTCCCGTGGCTGGCTTTTGTGGGATGAGCCGCCTATTTCGCAAGGTGGGTAGCGGCATCGAACAGTCCGCTGTTCATCGCTTCGCTCGAAGACGCTAGTAAGGGACGGCGGCGCAGCATGGGTGCGCTATTTTCCTTTTGTGTGATGATTTGGCCCGCTGCTCTATCCGGTTTTACTGCGCCGCCTTTTTAAGGTCAAGGCCGCGAGACGCCGTCTCGCGCTCTGCCACTTTTGAAAAAGTGGACAAAACTTTTACTGTTGCGCTGAGTGGGCTTGCTTCTCAATAAAATATGCCGCTCCCCCTATGCTTTTATCATATACCCCCAGCGCCAAAACCGCAAGAAAAATTTTGTAAAAACGCGACCGGTCCCCCCAAAACCGCATTCTTAACAGATAGAAAGGGAAAAGGAGAGAGGTGAAAGCCCCTTGAAAGGAGATTATGAAATACTCGCCCGCCTCCGCCTAAGGGAGCAGGAGGCGCTGGAAATGGCGATTCATCAATATGCCGGCTACGTGGCCGCGGTGATCAACCGGACCCTGGGAACCCTGGGCACACCCCAGGACACGGAGGAGCTCTCCTCCGACACCTTTGTGGCCCTGTGGCAGAACGCGGAAAAGCTGCGGGACGACAGCGACCTGAAATACTGGCTGGCCGTGGTGGCCCGCAACGCGGCCCTAAAGCGCCGCCGCAAGCTGAAATTCGAGGAGCCCCTGGAGGAAAACTTCATCGCGGACACGCCCATTGAGGAGCCCTGGGAGCGAGAGGAGCGCATCCGCATCGTCCGCCAGGCGGTGGACGGCCTGGAGCCGGTGGACAAGGAGGTCTTCCTGCGCCACTATTTCTGGCGGCAGACTGTGGCGCAGATTGCCGGAGAGATGGGCAAGAAGCCCTCGGCCATTAAAAGCCGCCTTTCCCGGGGCCGGGAAAAGCTGAAAAAAGTTTTGATGAAGGAGGACTGCCTGCTATGAGCGAAATCGACAAGCTGGTGAACCGGGCCTATCCCGATGAGCTGCGCCGGGTGACGCCCATTGCGGTAGACGAGGGGGCCATTCTGGCCAGGACCCTGGAAAAGCTGGGGCTGGAAGAGGCAAAGAAGCCCGCCCGCCGGAAAAAGCGCCGGGAGCGCTACATGGGGCGGCACGGGGCCCGGCGGGAGCCGCGGCTGGTGGAGGTTGTGGAGGAGCCCCCGCGGCGGCGGTGGATCGGCTGGGCCGGCTGGGCGGCGGCCGCCTGCATCGCCATAGCCTGCGCGGTAAACTTCGGCCCCGCGCTGCTGGAGCAAATGCTGGTCTACCCGGAAACGGCCTCCGATCCGGCGGGCGCCGGAGCCGCAGGGGCATATGAGGCCGCGGAGGCGGGCGGCGGGGAGGCCGGGGCTATCGAAGTCCAGAAGGAGGGGGAGCAGTCCCCCCGGCTGGGCGGCTACACGGCGGAGGACGTGGCCGGCGGCATGGACCGGGTCAAGGCGGCCGCCCTGCGAATAATGGGCCCCACCGTCCACCTGCTGCGCCTGAGCCGCCTGGACGAAAAGGACCAGTTCAGCCTGGTTCTCTACCTCCCGGACACCCCCCAGGCCCAGGCGGCCCAATATGGCTTCACGGTGGGCGGCGCGGACCTGGAGGCCGTGCTGCTCAGCCAGAGCTATCAGGACGACTTCGTCTATCTGACCTACCAGGTCATCGCCGGTCAGGACAACGGGCATTATAGCGATAGCGCCGGCACCGCCAAAACCCGGCTGGATCTGTATATTTGGAATAACGCCGCAGAGGAGGAGGGCCTGGTGCAGGATGCAGTGTACGAGCTGTATTTAGGCCGGAAGACCAGCAGCCAGGCCGTGTTCCGGTACGCCGGGGGAGGCTACGGCACGGACGTCGATCTCGGCCTGACCCCCTCCCCCTCTCCGGAAGAGGACTACGGAGGAGCGAATGCCGCCATGAACTTTGACGAGTGATTTTTCCCTCTTAAAGATTATAGAATACAGACGCCCGAAACGAGCGCTCCAGCCCCTAAAAGGCTGGGGCGTTTGCCTTTTAAGAAGCCGAAGGATTCCGGCGGAGAGTGGGCGCAGTTTTTTGAAGTTTTACGGAGTGGAGTCTCGCCTGCCGGCTCGGTCGGTTCGCAGCT
>CAOKRG010000055.1 GCA_948471095.1 uncultured Oscillospiraceae bacterium | reverse complement strand
CAGATTCTACAAACCTTGTCTCTTTTTATTTTTGCGAAACTTATTTTACCTTATCCACGATGGCAGAAAACACTTTGTTACCGCGGCAAAAAAGGATGGAGTAGACGAGTATGCCATCAAGTACATGGTCGGCCATAAGATTTCTGACATTACAGAGAAGGTCTATACCCACCGAGAATTTGAGTGGCTAAGAGAAGAAATAGAGAAAATAAAATGGTCTGTAAAACGAAAGAAAGGCGGAGCCCATCGGTAACGGGTTCCGCCTTAAACTTACTTTAGGGTATATGACCGGTAGCGCTCTATATACTATCGTTATCATCTTCCTCTACTTTCGTAAAATCCATAAAAGGAATTTGTAGAGCGGGGAAAGGACTAGCTGATGAAATCGCCGCGATATAGGGACGCAAATAACCAAGCAACAACGAAGGGGCGTTTCTCTTCAAAAGCGCGTTCAACATATTTCCGTCTATGTCATCCCATGTGAACCTAGCTTGCATGACGGCTCGAATATAGAACGGAAAGTCCTTCTGCATCGCACCAACTTTCAAATCCAAAGCAACAATAGCTGATTGGCTGGTTTTAGAACGTTCCTCATGCACATCAACGCAAGTTGGCAATTCTTTCTGAGTATTACTGGCATCGTATTCATTATTGATTCTAAAAATCAAATCGGTAATTACAGGTGTAGAAAATTGAAATGCACTTTTCTCCATAAATGTTTCTCCTTATTCAAGCTGCTATTAAAATAGCACTTGATTTTGTTTTCCACTTGTAGACTGGATTGTCAGGAAAAGTAGTTGAAAGCATTACTTTAGAAACACCAGTAGACGACTGAGAAGAATTTAAGCTTAAGGAATACTCCTGAACATCTGGTATATTCGGGGTGCTAAACGCCCCTTCCTCAACATTGAATTCACTCTCCGCAATTATACTTCTGTTCAAATCATCTGAAAAATCGCACGTTTCTTCCGATGGATAGTTAGAGTGTACTTCTATAGATTGATTTCTATGTCCAGCACAAAGCTCAGTATAAAAGGCACTGTTCTTTTCGTCTTCCAAATCTAAATATTCGCCTTCCCTAGGAAACGAATCATGAGGAATATCTTCTGTGATAGTATAACCAACTTCAGTTCGCTGTAAGAAATAGCAGGTATTGCTTTTCTGAAAGGTCTCGCGTAGAGTGACACTATTCTCAATCATTGCCGCCAGAAGTCCCGAAGTTATTTCACCTAATACCCACTGAGAACCCAAGTAGCAACAAGAACACAAATAACGAGTTCCTCTCCTATCTATACAAGTAAACAGGATTGGTTCATCATAGCTGTAAAACTCATGTTCCAAATATAAATCACCCAAAACAGGCACATGTTGGAAAATGATACTCACAATACTTCACCTCACTTCTCCTTATTATCCGATTCCGGCTCATACTTATTAAAAAGATATGACGGATCAGCGTTAGTATATAACCACCAATCCACATGATCTTTGTCTTTTTTGAGTTGAGTTCTTTCATATGTCTTTTGTGCAGGGCCTAAATCCGATAGCACCTTTCCCAAGATAATATACGGTGCTGGATAATGTCGAGTCAGGCATTTTAGAACATTATTAACACTTTCTAAGGTCATGAAAACAGTTGTTCCGAATGTACTAGGATCGTCTAGTGAATGCCGTTTCCTATTTGGATTTAGTAGATCTTCCTCATACGTACTTAAGAAAGTGCGTTTAGTAATATCTTTTGTTGTGCAGACACGATAAACCGGAGATAGTTCGATATCTGGCAAATCCTTTGGAAGGAGTCTTTCTTCAAAGTCCTCAGGAAAGCATGAGGGAAATCGGGAAATTGTCGTGCTGTCCTCCACTAGATTCTTCCCCCTTTCCAAGAAATCTATTCCAAAGCGAGCGTGACAAATGCAGATTTTGCTTATTATACAACATTTCAAGAAAAAAAGCAAGAGGCAAAGTCGTGTTCTACGTTTTTTCAATATTCCGATTTCTCATATTGGGAGTTTCTTGGCGATTTACTATAGCGACTGTACTGCAAATGTTTATTTCGGACTTAGGCGATCCAGTTATAGGTTCTGATAAGGAAGAAACATATGCTGCTACTCGTTCAAAGAACTGATTCTCTGCAATAGTTTTTTCCAACTCCCCTAATTCTTCAGGTTCTGGACAATCAATAACAACTCTTTTCTTCCCATTCAAGACATCTGCACTCCACTCTGGGGGAACAACGTCCTGCAACGCATCTTCAAGTGAAACAAACTCATGTTCCTTCTGCAATAGCTTCTCAAGGGATATGATCGGACTCTTACGTTTGTTGTCATCCATGATAAGGACGGAAATCGTGTCTTCGGCGAAGAAGCAATTCTGCTCTGCATTCGTGCCCGTCGTATTCGTTACGAAGACTTCTGTTTTTCTAAAGAATCCAATGACGAAATGTCGTGTCGACATAGGCCTTCTTCGATTAAAAAGCCGAGTCTCGATTGGCTTAAAGAAGCGGCCCGATATGTCCATTCATACGAGTGAAACAGATAGTTTATCCTTAAAGCTCTACCCATTGAGTCATTTACTGCATAGCGTTTTATGGGAGTTGTCTTTGCCCGGGGCAACTCCTTTTCATTTCCCTTGATAAAGCGTAGAAGAAACATCATTTCCAAAAGAGAGGAGGTGTGAAAAATGGATTTGACAAGTGTCAGAGAACTTGGAAGAGGTACGATAGTTGATCCATAATTAGGCACACGAAAGGAGAGGACTGCTGCCATCAGTTCCTCTCCTTTTCCTCTCTTTTAGAAATGGCGTTTCTTCTTTGTTCCATGCATAATTTTTCTAAGATTCAGCCTCCCACAAATTTCCTGCCTCATCAGGAAGGAAGTTGTGAGGTTCAGAATTCAAAGCATGATTCTTATTCAGGGTGTGCCGACACTCACCGCTTCTTTTGTAGCAGTTTGTTTTCGGGCAGCTTCCTACTGCGCCGTCACACAGAAAGAGGACGCTCTTATTTGTTTGTTTTGGTATCACTATGGGTACCCTCTTAGGTATATGCTGGAGCTTCTCATGAAGCAGATTGAGATATGGTTCGATTTGGCCATTCGATTTTTCATAACACGAGAAATAACTTTCCAACATCTCTCGCGTCCTTTCGAGGTTACTCTTGATGTATCGAAAAATCGTGAATCCAGTTATTTCATCTGTATCCATATCTCTTGCGACTAAAAGCCCCGGAACCCGGTCATCGCCATAAGAATGGCTTTTGTCTTTGCCATTGATAGATGCGTATAGGGTATCAAATTTGGGATCGTAATCAAAAGTTATCGGACCTTCTCGATGGGCTAACAAGTTGAACCGCCTCCTCTCAACATGGTATAGGAATATCTGCATAGGAATAATGCAGGAATAATATATGAGCTATCTACATTTCTTCCTTTTTTACCACTTCTAACAGCCTCCTAAACCCTTGAAATAGAGGCGTTTAGCAGTGGTAAGCGGCCAGGAGTGTTTCTAGTAAATCTTGATTTCCTGTCTAACCGTTCCGTCCGCTAACTTCTCACGCTCCGAAACAAGTATCTTGTCTATCAGTGCGTTTACAACCGTTGCGTCCAGTTCCTTTAAGCCTTGATAGTTGCGGATAAGGGAGAGAAAGTCACGGATTCCCTGCGACTTCTCATAGCTTTCGTTGAGCGTTTCCGTTACCTCTTTTAATCTCGCTTCGATTTCAAGCTGTTCTTTCTGGTATTTCCCCGACATCATCTCAAAATTCCGCTCGGTGATACGCTCCATGACCTTATCCTCATAGAGAGAGGAAAACAGCCTGTCAAGCTCCGCAAGGCGTTTGTTCAGCTTCTTTTGTTCTTTCTCCATTGCCTTTGCCTTGCTCTGGTCTGTTTCCGTGAGCCGCTTCTCAATCGCCCTCACCGCCCGCTCGTCATTCACCGCCATATCCGCAAAACGGTTGATGTCGGCAAGGACGGCGTTGAATAAGTCCCTCGCTTCAATGGCGTGTGCGGTACACATGACGTTGCCGTACCTGCCATAATTATTACAGGTGTATTGTACGCAGTCGATGATGTCGGGGCGTTTCCTCCTGTTTGCGCTCATAGCCCGCAGAGCATATCGTGGATTTATCTATGCCCGATATCTGTCGGAGGACAAGATGAGCATGGAGGATATCCGGCGTTTCTTTCCAAAAGGAACAATCTCTGATGAAGCGATGGCGGCGGAGGCTGCGGAAGCAGAAGAGTGGCCGGCGAACTACCCGCGGCGGATATTGGGCTGGGCAGCGCCGCAAATGCTTTTCGAACGGTACATAACATGGCCCCGAATAATTGAACACAAAGGGGGCGGAGCCGGAAGCGAGAAAAACGCCCGGTTTGGTTTTCTGTTGCCTTTTTGCACAAAAGCGGGGGTTCCGGCGTGATCGCCCCCCCTTTCCATAAGTCGGGAAAATTTTTTGAACTTTTTTGTAATTTACTCTTCACGTTTGGCTTGGGGGGATTGGCCAAACGCGCGTTTTAATGAGAAGCAGCTTACTAAGCGCATCCGTAAAAGTTTCGTCCTTCTCGACTGCCGTCTCGGTTGAGTTGACGAAGTCAACTCATGTTCGCGGGGTGCTGGCAGACGCCACCCTTTTCAAGAGGCGGACGAGTTATCCATAGGATAACTCGTGGGTTCTTAGGGGCCTTCGCGCAGCGAGCGTTGACTTGGCGAAGCCAACGTCATAAGTCCCGCAAGTTCATCTTTAATGAACTTGGCCGCCGGAGGGGGAAGCTTCCCAGTGGGAAGCTTTCTGACCCCGAGTTGACATAGTCAACTTGACCGGCGCGGCAGCGGAGACACGGCAGGCGAGACCCTTTCTAATACTTCTATAACAACGCTCTTCGGACGCTCCCCTTTTTGGGGGAGGAAGAGCCAGGAGGAGCCTTACAAAAGAATCCGGCGCCGCTGCGCCCGAAGCCTGCAAAATTCCCCAAAGGCGCGTGCGCGTAAGGAAGCCGGCTCTAGTAGTCCTCCGGCCGCAGAAAGCTCTCCGGAACATGCTCCATGACGGCGTCCACGCCATACTTTTTCCGCCATTCCTCACTCATATTGGGGTAAAAGGTCCGTGTGGCGAATTCTTCCGCCAGATTCCCCCACAGGTTGCCGGTGCCAAACAAAAACTGGCAGGGGTCCGGGTCGTAGTGGATGTGCAGGGAAAGCTCCATCACCAGCCACATCTGTAAGGCCATGTCCGCGTCCAGCTTGGAGTTGGCCAGAATAAAGTTGTACTGGGACTCTAAAATGGGCCGGCAGACCGCCTCTGGCTGGGCGTCGGTAAACAGCCGCATGGCCAGGTCCAAAAAGGACCGCAGGGGCTCCCCCTCCAGGTCGTTTTTCACGGGCAGCGCCAGCAGGGAGGACTTTTCCATGCGCAGGATGGTCCGCATAAAATACCGGAAAATCCGGTCCAAATTTTCGCCGCCATATTGGGTCCTCACGTTCATAAGGGGCCTCCTTCCAGCTTCTTTTCCATATGTCCCGCAGCTCCTCCTGCCCCGCAGGGCGGATTATGCCCGTCAAAACTTGCGGAACCGCTGGTAGCGGGCTTCCAGCAGCTCGTCGGTGGGCGTAGCGATGAGTCCGGGCAGGACCTCGGCCAGCAGCTCCTTGATCTGCGCGTAGGCGGAGTCGAAATTCTCTTCCGGAATGACCCGCTCCACCACGCCCATGGCCTCCATGTCCTGGGCGGTAAGCTTTAGGCACTCGGCCGCGTCCTTTACCCTTTTCGGGTCCTTCCAGAGGATGCTGGCGCAGCCCTCCGGGGAGATCACCGAGTAGACGGCGTTTTCCAAAATCCACACCTGGTCCGCCAGGGCCAGGGCCAGGGCCCCGCCGCTGCCGCCCTCGCCGATGAGGATGGAGATGACTGGGGTGCGCAGGGTGGAGAGCTCCATCAGGTTTTCCGCGATGGCCTGGCCCTGGCCCCGCTCCTCTGCCCCCAGGCCGCAGTAGGCCCCAGAGGTGTCCACAAAGCACACCACCGGGCGCTGGAACTTTTCCGCCTGCTTCATCAGCCGCAGGGCCTTGCGGTAGCCCTCGGGGTTGGGCATGCCGAAGTTCCGCCGCAGCCGCTCCTTGGTGTCGGTTCCCTTTTCAATGGCGACCACCGTGACCGGGAGGTTCCCCAGCAGAGCCAGCCCGCCCACAATGGCCGGGTCGTCGGCAAAGCGGCGGTCTCCATGCAGCTCCAAAAAGCCGTCAAAGACGTTTTCAATGTAGGCCGCGCCCGTAGGCCGCCCCTTGGACCGGGCCAGAATCACCTTGTCGTATGCGCTCATTCCAAACCGCCTCCCATCTCTTCCTCCGCCATGCCGATGCTGCCCGGGTCGTGGAGCTGAAGCAGCCGGCCGATGGTTTCCCGCTGCTGGGCCCGGGGGACGATCAGGTCCACAAAGCCGTGGTCCAGCAGGAACTCCGCCGTCTGGAAGCCCTGGGGCAGCTTCTTGCGGATGGTCTGCTCGATGACCCGCGCCCCGGCAAAGCCGATGGTGGCCCCGGGCTCGGCCATGATCACGTCCCCGTCCATAGCAAAGCTGGCAGTGACGCCCCCGGTGGTGGGGTCTGTCAGCACGGTCAGATAGAAAAGCCCGGCCTCGCCGTGGCGGCGCACCGCGGCGCTGGTCTTGGCCATCTGCATCAGGGAGTGGATGCCCTCCTGCATCCGCGCCCCGCCGGAAACGGTAAAGCCCACCACCGGCGCGCCGGTCCCGGTGGCGAACTCGAAGAGCCGGGTAATCTTTTCCCCCACCACTGTGCCCATGCTGCCCATCATAAAGTTGGGGTCCATCACGAAGAGGGCGCAGGGATGCCCCAAGATGTGGGCCGCGCCGGTGACCACCGCGTCCTTTTCCCGAGAGGCCAGCTTGGCGTTGCGCAGCTTCTGGTCATAGGCGGGAAAGTCCAGCAGGTCCCGGCTGAGCAGGTCGCCGTCCAGCTCGTAAAAGCTGCCCTCGTCGGTCAGGTAGGCGATGCGTTCTCTGGGCCCCACCCGGAAGTGGTAGCCGCAGGCGGTGCAGACGTTCATATTCTCCTGCAGGTCCGAGAGGGGGAGCTGCACCCCGCAGCGGGGGCAGGCGGAGCGGATGCCCGCGTCCTCGGCCTCTTTGCCCCCCTTTTCCAGCTCGTTTTGGGGGGAACGGAACAGTCCCATCAGGTTCATAAGCGGTGATCCTTTCTGTCATGGAATACGCGGCGCCAGAGTCTGACAGACTCTAGCGGCCGGCTGGCGTTAGGAACGGTCCTTCTTCGGGTGGAAGTACTTCATCAGGTCCGTGTAATAGTCCCCGGCCCGGAACCGGCGGTCCCGCACGATCTCGATCTGCTCCTCGATGTTGTTGCCCGCCCCGTTGATGATCAGCTCGCACAGGGCGGACTGCATCTTGCGGATGGCCTCTCCCCGGGTGGAGGAGTAGACGATCAGCTTGCCCAGCATGGAGTCGTAATAGGGCGGCACCTCGTAGCCCTGGTACAGGCAGGTGTCGAACCGCACCCAGGGCCCCCCCGGCGGGTGGAAGAATTCCACCTTGCCCGCGCCCGTGGCGTTGATGCGGCACTCGATGGCCGCGCCCCGCAAATGGATGTCCTCCTGGGCGAAGTCCAGGGGAACCCCCGCCGCGATGCGGATCTGCCACTTGACGATGTCCACGCCGGTGACCAGCTCCGTCACCGGGTGCTCCACCTGCAGGCGGGTGTTCATCTCCATAAAATAGAAGCCGCCGGTCTTGTCCATTAAGAATTCCACGGTTCCGGCGTTCACATACCCGGCGGCTTTGGCGGCCTTAGCCGCGGCTTCCATCAGCCTTTTCCGGGTCTCGCCGTTCACTCCGGGGGAGGGGGATTCCTCGATGAGCTTCTGGTTGTTTTTCTGGATGGAGCACTCCCGCTCTCCCAGGCAGACCGTATGGCCCAGCTGGTCCGCCAAAAGCTGCACCTCGATGTGCTTGACCGGGTTTAAAAATTTCTCCATGTAGACCCGGCCGTCCCCAAAGGCCTTTTCCGCCTCCGCCGAGGCGGTCAGAAAGGCCCGCTCCAGGTTCTCCGGCCGGTCCACCTGCCGGATGCCCTTGCCCCCGCCTCCGGCGCTGGCCTTGATGAGCACCGGATAGCCCAGGGCCTTTGCCGCCTCCTTCGCGGCCTCCACGCTTTCCAGCACGTCGGTGCCGGGCGTGGTGGGTACGCCGTTTTCCCGCATCAGGCGGCGGGCGGCCTCCTTGTCGCCCATTTTGGAGATCACGTCCGCCGGGGGGCCGATGAAGGTGAGCCCGTACTTCCGGCACTGGGCCGCGAAGGCCGCGTTTTCAGAGAGGAACCCATAGCCCGGGTGGATGGCCTGCGCGCCTGTGGCCAGGGCCGCGCTGATGATCCGGGAGCCGTTCAGATAGCTTTCCTCCGCCCGGGGCCCGCCCACGCACACCGCCTGGTCGGCCAGGGCCGTGTGCAGCGAGTCCTTATCCGCCTGGGAATACACCGCCACGGTGGAGATGCCCATCTCCTTGCAGGCCCGGATGATCCGGATGGCGATCTCCCCCCGGTTGGCGATCAAGATCTTGGTAAACATGTTGCCCGCCCCCTTTGTGTTCCCGTCATTCCGCCTCTACCAGCGCGAAGGAAAATTCCGCCGCCACGCAGAGCCTGCCGTTTACAAAGCCCGAGCCCTTGGCAAAATAGAACCGCCCCCGGCTGCGGACCAGCTCGCACTGGGTCTCGAACAGGTCGCCGGGCTTAACCTGGCCCCGGAACTTCACATTGTTCAGGCCCGTATACAAAGGGGTCATGCCCTCGGCCCGGCCGATGAGCAGCACGCAGGCGGACTGGGCCAGCATCTCGCACTGGATGACCCCGGGGACCACGGGATTCCCCGGGAAATGCCCCTGCAGGAAGAACTCGTCCCCCCGGACCAGGTATTTCCCGTGGGACTTCCCATCTTCCAGCACCACCTCGTCCACCAAAAGCATGGGCTCCCGGTGGGGCAGGATCTTCTTGATTTCCTCTCGGTTCATGACAGACTTCCTCTCGTATCTCTATAAGGTCGCGAGACGCTGTCTCGCGCTCTGCCACCTTTAAAAAGGTGGACGAAACTTTTAAACGTTTGACGGGTGGTGAAAGGAGGCAGCTTCGCGCCCGGTTTAAGGCTTGATGAAAATTGCTAATCGAGAGCGGTTGCGCCTTAACAAAAGCCCCAAAACGAGCGCCTAGTATTCTCCTTCCACCCCGCGTCACGACGTAAAAGTTCTTGAAGATTCTTAAGAAACTTCTTTCAAGAATGTTTCTGCAAGTTCGCAAAGCGAACTTGGCCGCCGGAGGCGCTAGGTTTGGGGAAAGCCAAAAACCGAGCGCCAAGCTCACTCCCCCCACCTCCGCAAAACGTGTAAAAGTTCTTGAAGATTCTTAAGAAACTTCTTTCAAGAAGTTTCTTAAGCCGCCAGAGGCACTAGTTCTGGGTGATGCGGAACAGGGGTTGGTTGTACTCTACCACCTGGCCGTTTCCCACGCAGATTTCCGCCACGGTGCCGTCCACCTCGGCGGGGATCTCGTTCATCATCTTCATGGCCTCGATGATGCACAGGGTATCTCCCTGGCGCACCCGGTCGCCCACCTCCACAAAGGGCTTGCTCTCCGGCGAGGGCGCGGCATAGAACACCCCCACCGTGGGCGAAAGCACCAAAGAGCCGCTTTTGGGCGCGGGCTCCGGCTCCACCGGGGCGGAGATAAAGGGCGAGGCCGCGGCCGGGGCCGCCGGAGCGGCCGCGCCTTGGCGCTCCAGCTTCAGGCTGACCCCGTCCTGCGAATACTCCAGGCCGGTAAGCCCGGTCTCCTTCATAAGCCTTGCCAGGCTCTCAATCGATTTGACGTCCATTGCCGTCCCTCCTTATGAAATGCGTCGAAACGCCAGATAGGCATTGTGCCCGCCAAAGCCCAGAGAGGCGGACAAGGCCAGGTCGATCTCCGCCTTGCGGGCGGCGTTTGGCACATAGTCCAGGTCGCAGGCCGGGTCCGGCTCCTGGTAGCCGGTGGTGGGGGGCACAACGCCCTCTTGCAGGGCCATGGCGCAGGCAATGGCCTCCACCGCCCCGGCCGCGCCCAGCATGTGGCCGGTCATGGACTTGGTGGAGCTGACCATGCAGGCCCGGGCGGCCTCCTCGCCCAGGCCCTTCTTGATGGCCAGGGTCTCGCAGGCGTCGTTGAGGGGCGTGCTGGTGCCGTGGGCGTTGATGTACAGCCTGCGGGGGTCTTCGCAGCCCCCGGCCTCGTCGTAGGCCAGCTTTAGGGCCCGGGCCCCGCCCCTGCCCTCTGGATCTGGGGCGGTGATGTGGTGGGCGTCGCAGGTGGCCCCATAGCCGCAGAGCTCCGCGATGATATGGGCCCCCCGGGCCTTGGCGTGCTCATATTCCTCCAGCACCAGGGCTCCCGCGCCCTCCCCCATGACGAAGCCGCTCCGGCGGGCGTCGAAGGGTACGCAGGCCTTTTGGGGGTCCTCCTCGGTGGAGAGGGCCTTCATGTTGGAGAAGCCCGCCAGCCCCAGGGGCACGATGGCCGCTTCGGCCCCTCCGGCCAGGGCGGCGGTCAGGTATCCGTGCTTAATGGACCGGTAGGCCTCGCCGATGGCATTGTTGCCCGTGGCGCAGGCCGTGACCGAGGAGACGGCCGCCCCCTGTAAATTGTACTTGATGGCGATGAGCCCCCCGGCCATGTTGATGATCAGCGCCGGAATGAAGAAGGGAGACACCCGGCGGGGGCCCTTCTCCATCATGGTCTGATACTGCCGGCCAAAGGTGTCGATGCCGCCGATGCCCGAGCCGAAGTAGACCCCGGCTTCCTCCGGCGGGCAGGCCCCCTCCAGGCCGCTCTGCTCCATGGCCTGGGCCGCCGCCGCCAAGGCGTACTGGCAGAAGGGGTCGTATTTGCGCAGCTCCGCTTTTTCCATATATTGGCTGGGGTCAAAGTCCTTGACCTCGGCCGCTACCTTTACCTTGTACTCACTGGCGTCAAACTTGGTGATGGGCCCCACGCCGCAGCGTCCGGCGCAAAGCCCTTCCCAAAAGCTCTTTACATCGTTCCCAATGGGCGTGACCGCGCCCATTCCGGTAATCACCACACGATTCATATGGATCCGTCCTTTCTCAAGGCAGCGGGACTCCGCGCTCGCGTTGCCAAGCCGCCCGCGTTCCGCTTCGGGAGCTTTGGAAAAGGCTCCCGAGCCATAAAATCTTTCCTAACCTTTTGGGTTGCTTTTTTGGTTCATCCAGGGGGAGCGGACCGCCGCCCCTCTCCATCCTTTAGGTCGCCAGACCTCCGTCTACCCGCAGGGTCTCGCCGGTGATGTAGTCTGACTCGGGGCTGGCCAAAAACAGCGCCGCGTTGGCCACGTCCTCCGGACTGCCCATGCGCTTCATGGGAACCTGCAGCAGCAGGGAGTTGTCCCCGGTGATGTTCTTGGTCATGTCCGTCTCGATAAAGCCGGGGGCGATGCAGTTGCAGCACACGCCCCGGCTGCCCAGCTCCTTGGCCACGGACTTGGACATACCGATGAGCCCGGCCTTGGAGGCTGCGTAGTTCACCTGGCCCACATTGCCCACCAGGCCCGCGATGGAGCTGATGTTGATGATCTTGCCCGAGCGCTTGCGCATAAAGTCCCGGTAGCAGGCGCGGGTCATGTGGAACGCGCCCTTTAGGTTGATGTCCAGCACCATGTCGTAGTCCTCGTCCTTCATGCCCACCATCAGGCCGTCCCGGGTAACGCCCGCGTTGTTCACCAGAATGTCCACCTTGCCCAGGTCCTTGCCGATGGCGGCCACCGTCTCATTGCAGGCCGCCTCGTCCCGCACGTCGCACACATAGGACTTGACCCGGCGGCCCAGGTCCTCGATCGCCTTACAGGTCTCCTCCGCCGGTTCGCTGGGCCCTACATACACCACGGCGATATCCGCGCCGTTCTCCGCCAGCTTTAAGGCGATGGCCCGCCCCAGCCCCTGGGACCCGCCGGTCACCAAAGCCACTTTGCCCTCTAGTTTCATAAGGATTCTCCTCTCGTCTATAAAGAAAAGTATGCCGCCCGCTTACAGCTCCGCCAGCGCCGCCCGGATGCTCTTCGCGTCCTGGGCCTGGAAGACCCGCGCGGTCTTCACGGTTTTCTTGATCAGCCCGCACAGGGTCTTGCCCGGGCCGCACTCGAAGAAGGCGTCCACGCCCTGCGCGGCCAGGGCCTCCACCGTCTCCTGCCAGCGCACCGGGTTTTTCACCTGGCTGACCAGCAGAGCCGCCGGGTCCTTGCCATAGGGCTGGGCGGTGTAGTTGGCGTAGACCGGGACGCGGGCGGGGGAGAAGGCCGTCTGGGCCAGCTCCTCTGCCAGCCGGGCGGCGGCGCTCTCCATAAAGGGGGAGTGGAAGCCCCCGCTCACCGCCAAGGGCGCCGCCCGGCCTCCGGCCTCCTTCACCCGTTTCTGGAACTCCGCCAGCTGGCCCGGCTCGCCCGCCACCACCAGCTGGCCCGGGCAGTTGTAGTTCACGGGCCACACCTGGGTAAACTCCCGGCACAGCGCCTCCACGGCCTCGTTGGGCAGCTTCAAAACAGCGGCCATACTGCCCGGGTTCTGCTCCGCCGCCGCCTGCATAGCCTCCGCCCTCTTGCACACAAAGCGGAAGCCCTCCTCATGGGAAAGTGCGCCCGCAAAGGCCAGGGCCGGAACCTCCCCCAGGGAGAAGCCGGCGGCAAAGTCCGCGTGGACGCCCTGCTCTTCCAGGGCCAGAGCGGCGGCTAAATCCACGCAGTAGAGGCAGGGCTGGGTGTTCTGGGTGACAGCCAGCTCCTCCGCCGTGCCCTCAAAGCACTGGGCCGAGGTGCCCGGCCGCAGCCGGTCCGCCATATCAAAAACAGCTTTTGCGGCGGGACTCGTCTCACAGAGGGAATGTCCCATTCCCGGGTACTGGGCCCCCTGGCCTGAAAACACAAAGGCAATTTTACCCATATTATTTCTCCGTTTCTGATGAAATCTTTTTTAGCCGCCGCTCCACACCCCGCAGCCTTTGGCAGTGTTACGGAGTGGCCTCCGGCGGGGAGGGGGCTTTGCCCCCTCCACCCCCACCACCTTTGAAAAGGTGGACGAAACTTTTACACGTTTTGGGGAGGCGGAAACAGAAGGCTGGACGCTCGGTTTGAGGCTTGCTGGCAGCTGAGAAGGACAAAACTTTGACGCTGTTGCGTGAAGCGGAAGGAAGTAAGCCGAGAGCTCATTAAGAGCCCGGAACCGAGCGCCCAGGGCACTCCTCACACCTACGATAAACGTTTAAAAGTCTTTGAAGAGTGCAGAGAAACTTTCTTCAGAAAGTGTCTCTGCCCGCCGGAGGCAGTCACGCCAGCCACTTCCCGGCGTTTTTCAGCACTTCCTCCGCCTCCTGGAACATCTCCCGGATGATCTCCCCGGCGGGCTGCTCCTTATTGACCATGCCGGCGATCTGCCCGGCCAAAAAGTCGCCGGTCTTCTCGTCGCCCTCCACAGCGGCCCGGTACAGGGCCCCCCGGCCCAGGGCCTCCAGCTCCTCGTCGGAGATCGGACTGTACTCGGCCTTCAGAAAGTCCTTGGCGAAGGGGTTCTTGATCTGCCGCACCGGGTGTCCCAGCCGCTTGCCGGTCACCATAGTGGAGATGTCGTTGGCCTTGAGGACCTTTTTCTTATAATTGGGATGCACGCCGCACTCCTGGGCCACCAGGAACCGGGTGCCCACCTGCACGCCCACCGCGCCCAGCTGGAACGCGGCGGCAATGCCCCGGCCGTCCCCAATGCCCCCCGCCGCCAAAACCGGCAGGTCCGTGGCGTCGCAGACCTGGGGGACCAGCACCATGGTGGTCAGCTCCCCCACATGCCCGCCGGACTCGCCGCCCTCGGCGATCACGGCGGAGGCCCCGGCCTTTGTCACCAGCTTGGCCATGCCCACCGAGGCCACAACGGGAATCACCTTGACCCCGGCCTCCAGCCAGGCGGGCATGTATTTGGAGGGGTTGCCCGCCCCGGTGGTGACCACCGCCACCTTTTCCCGGGCGGTCAGTTCCGCCACTTCGGCGGCAAAGGGGGACATGAGCATAATGTTGACCCCGAAGGGTTTGTCCGTCAGGGAGCGGCAGAGCGCGATTTGTTCCTCCAGGTACTGGGCGTTGGCGTTCATGGCCGAGATGATGCCCAGGCCCCCGGCGTTGGAGACGGCCGCGGCCAGCTTTCCATCGGAAATCCAGGCCATGCCCCCCTGGAAGATGGGGTATTCGATGCCCAAGAGCTCACAAAGAGGTGTTTTTATCATGGTTTCGGTTTCCTTTCATCAAAGAGGTATCGCTTACCTTGGAGCTTATATTCATAGTTATTACCCCGGCAGTTAATTGTAGGAAACATTGCGCGGTCCAGGAGCTTACAACATTCGCTTCGCGAAGTTGGCCCCTGGTAGGGTTCTTAGGGGCAAAGCCCCTAAGCCGCCGGAGGCCTTAACAGTAC
>CAOKRG010000054.1 GCA_948471095.1 uncultured Oscillospiraceae bacterium | reverse complement strand
AGCTGCGAACCGACCGAGCCGGCAGGCGAGACTCCACTCCGTAAAACTTCAAAAACTGCGCCCTTTTGGCATTCCCGGAGAGAGGCCCCGGCCCATGGGGGGAGGATATGGGAACAAGCGGCCCGCCCAGGGCCGCCCATTCCCATGCCCTCCCCTTTCGGGGAAGACATGGCGGGACGAAGATCTATACAATGCTCATAAAGGGGAGCTTATTTGTTCTCGCTCAGCCAGGCGTCCAGCTGGGACTGCTTCTCAGCGATGATGGCGTCCAAGCCGGCGTCCTTGAGCTCCTGATTGAACTTGGGCAGGGTCTCCTCGGGATCCAGCGCGCCGCACACCAGGGCCTTGTGGTACTTGTTGACCACGTTGGTGCAGGCGGTAATCTCGTTGGCGGTCTTGGTGGCGTCAAAGGAGAAGCCGAAGGCCGCGGACTTGTCGGAGTTGTTGTTGAAGTCCCGGGTGGCGTCCCAGTAGTCGGCGGGCAGGTCCAGGCCCCAGATGTCGCCGATGAACTGGTTGGGCTGCAGCCAGGTGCCGCTCTTGCGGTAGGTGGTGGTGGTGGCGTCCACGCCGTCCAGGTAGTTGATGCGGTCCTGGCCGTTGGTCACGGCGCCGGCCTCAACCACCTGATAGTGCTTGCCCTCCACGCCGTACATGTACAGGTTGGAGATCTCGGGGTCGCTGTACAGGGCGTTGAGCATCTTCATGGCGGCCTCGGGGTGCTCGCAGGAGCCGGCGATGGACCACAGGCCCATGGTAACCCGGTCGGTGGTGGCCAGGGCGGGCATAATCTCAACCACGCCGATCTTGTTGTTCAGGTTGGCGTTGTTCTCTTCGGCATAGTAGGGCTTCAGGTTGGTGAAGGTGCCGAAAGCGGTGCCGGCCTCCATCAGGGTGGAAGCGGTCTCGGTGGTGTTCACCGCGTCGGACTGAATGAGGCCTTCCTGCATCCAGTTGTACATGGTGGTTACCAGATCCTTATACTGGTCGGTCTCATACAGGTTCACAATGGTGGTGTCCTGGGCATGGTTGGCCAAAACGCCCAGGTTGACCATCTCGTCGCCTACAGAGTCCCAGTCCCAGTTGCGGATGTTCTCACCGGCGGAAACGGCCACGGGCCACACGTTCTCTTCCTTCTCCTTGATAACCGCCAGAACGTCGTGGAGGTCCTCCAGGGTCTTGACAGACTCCATGTCCAGGCTGTGCTTCTCAGCCAGGTCCAGCCGGTAGGAGAAGCCCTGGGAAGCCGCCAGGTCGCGGCCCTGGGTCAGGCCAAAGAGCTCGCCATCTACCCGGCCGCAGTTGATCATATCCCAGCCCAACTGCTCGATGATGCCCTGGCCGTATTCCTCAATCAGGCCGTCCATGGGCATAATCTGGCCGCTGGTGGCGCAGGAGGCATAGGGCACCATGTAAACGGCCATCAGGTCCACGCCCTCGCCAGAGGACAGCAGCAGGGTGGTCTGCTCGGCATAGCTGCCAAAGGGCAGGAAGGTCAGCTTCACGTTGATGTTGAACTTCTCTTCCAAAATAGCGTTCATCGCCTCTTCCACTTCCGCGATGCCGCTCTCCTCCTTGCCGGAGGCCATGGTCACGATGTCCAGGGTGACCAGCTCGGGCTCTTTCAGGTCCCCGGCGGTAGAGGCTTCGCTGCTCTCCCCGCTGGACTCCTGGCTGCTCGTGCCGCTTTGGCTGGCCGCGCTGCTCTCCTGGGAACTGCTGCTGCCGCCATCTCCGCCACAGGCTGCCAGGGCCAGCAGCATCGCCACGGCCAAGAGCGCCGCAATGATTCTCTTTGCCATAAGTACTACCAATCCTTTCTTATTTTACGTTTAACGGGCTGCGGCCTGTTAGCGGGCGTGTCCCAACCACAGAGATAATCATCTGTGTTCCCCCGCCCGTAGGGCGGGGGAACACGAAAAGCTCTCCGACCGGACACTCTCCCTGTTGGCCGCGCTGTGCCCCGTTTATACCAGTATACCTCTTTTTTTAAAGGATTTCTGTAAAAATTGTGATGTGCATTATTGAAACTGTGACCTTTCTGTGCGGAATTTGAACGATTATCCGGCCCGCGTTGCATATGCCCATATAAGCCCTTGTGGAAAACCGGCCCTGTACAGCCAGCCCTGGTGGAAGCCCATTTCAATTATGACTTTCAAAAGAACAGTTTTGCAAGTTGCCTGTTAAAATCATTCAAACCTATCAAAACTTAATACTGCATTTTTTATATTCTTAACTTTTACAGGAATTCTCTTCGCCCAACCCCCCCGCAAGCGCAAAAAAGGAGCTCTCGCCGGAGCTCCTTCCACAGGCCAGTCTATCCGGCCCACACCTTACGCCTCCCCCTGTCCCCCCGCCGGACGCTTGCGCCGGGCCCGGTATTCCACCGGCGAACAGCCGGAGAATTTTTTGAACACCTGGGAGAAATAAGAAAAATTGGAATAACCCACCTTGGAGGCCACCAGGCTGACCGGTACATCCGTGTCCGCCAGCAGGGACTGGGCCACCCGCATTTTCTCGGTCAAAATATAGTCGCTCAGGGACCCGCCGGTTTCCCGCTTGAACAGCCGGGAGAGGTGCTCCGGGCTGAGGAAGATGGCCTCGGCAATCTGGGCCCGGCTCAGCTCCTTGTCCAGGTTCCGGCGCACATACTCCATGGCCTCCCGCACCGGGCCGGGGGACTCCTCCCGCCAGGGGCCCTGGTCCTGAGCGCTGCTGCGGTAGCCCTCGTAGTTATAATACCGGCGGAGCTTGGCGGTCTCCCGCATTTTGCCCGCCGCCCGAATCAGCGCCTCCTCAATCTCCTCATAAGGGGCGGGCTGCAAAATATAGTCGAAGCTGCCCAGCTTCACCGCCTCTTGGGCATAGCCAAACTCCGCGTGGGCCGAGAGGAAGATGCAGCCCACCTCGGGCTTGCGCTCCCGGGCCCAGCGCAGCAGCTCGAAGCCGCTGTTGGGGGGCATCTCCACGTCGCACAGCAGAATATCCACCTGCTCCCGCTGAAAGACCCCCTGTGCCTCTTTGACGCTGTAGGCCGGAAAGACCTTTTCGGTCCCCGCCCTCTGCCAGTCCACCCCGCTGATCACCCCCCGCACCACCTCGGGCTGGTCGTCTACTACCAAAACGTTCATGCCTCCCCCTCCTTTTTTAGCGCCTCGCTCTCAATGGGGATTAAAATCTCCGAAACACAGCCGGGATTTGTATTAAAAAAGGCGTACATCACCTGATCGCCGTAAATAAGGCTCATGCGCTTCTTTACGTTGTTCAGGCCCACATGGTGCTCGGTGTATATGTCCCGGAAGGGCCCGTTGATCTCCCGCAGTACCTCTTCCGAAAAGCCCGGCCCGTTGTCGCTGACCGCCAGGTCCATGTAGACCTCCCCGCCGCTTTTCAGCACCGAGGCCTTCACCTCAATCTCCAAAGGCAGATCCTCCGCCCGGTGCTTTACCGAGTTTTCCACAAAAGTTTGCAGCGACAGGGGCGGAATGGGGAATTCCAGCAGCCGGGGGTCCGCGTCCACCTGGCAGCGGGGCGGCGTTGGCATGCTGAGGCCCTGGAGCTGCAAGTAGTTGCGCACATGGTCCAGCTCCCGCTTCAGGGGCACAAAGTCCATGCTGTCTTGAAAAATATAGCGGATATGCCGGGAGAAGGATAGGATCATCCGCTGGATTTTTTTAAACTCCCGCTGCTGGGCCATGGCGTACAGGCTTTTTAGTCCGTTGAGAAAAAAGTGTGGCCGAATTTGCAGCTGCAAGTACCGCAGCTGGGCTTTTTGATTTTCAATCTCTTTTTCATAGGACTCAATTTTCAAGTCCTTGATCTGGCCCATCATGGTGTTGAAGGTCTCGCCCATCTCTTGAAACTCCAGCACCTGCCCAGCGGTAACCGCCTGGGCCTCCAAGTCTCCTTCCCGAATGCGCACCATGGTGCCCTTCATCTGCTCCACCGGAGCGGCGATGAGCCGGTCCAGCAGCCACAACAGCAGCAGCGGCATGCACAGCACCGCCAGCAGCGAGAGCACCAGCAGGGTCAGCTGGGCTGGGTCCAGGGCCTCCAAATAACCGGCCCCGCTCACCAAAAAAACCAGAATGCAGTCCGCGTTGCTCATCTGCCGGCCGATGATCATATACCGCTCCGGCGAACCGGAAAGGAAGTAGCCCCGGTAATCCCCCCGCAGGACGATGTGGTGGGACTCGATAAACTCCCGCTGGGTCAGGGGCTCGTTGTCCAGGGTGACGAAGGAGGCCACCGCCTCCTGCCCGGGCTCCCATTCCGCCGTGGCCATCAGCTTGTCCAAGGGGGACAGGGCCACCAGATAGGTGCCCCGCCCGCCGTAAAAGCGAAGCAGGTAGGCCGCGTCTCCAATGCGCGCCCAGCGCCAGCCCATTTGGGGGGAAAAACGGTTCTCCCGCACGGCGGCGCGGATGTACTCCCGGATCGCCAATTTCTCCGGATAGGAAAAGCTGTCCGCGAACATGTCCCGCTCCGCCCCGCTGGTGTGGCTGTAGATGAACACCGCGCCCAGGGCCGGGTATGCGGACATAATGGGCTTGGTCTGGCCGTGCAGGGCCTGAGAGGACAGGTGGGCCTGCAGCCGCCCCACGCCCTTGGAGAGGGCCAGAAAGTCCGCGTTGGTGGCGGCAATGACATTCATGGTGTCGTCCACCTTGGAGAGCTGGTCCTCGATCTGCCAGACGCAGGCGTCCACCGTGCGCTGGTTGGAGTCCGCGATCCTCAAATTAAAGGCCCGAATGGAGTAAAGGGTGTTGACGACGAGCAAAGTCGCCAAGGGCAGCGCCACGCAGAAGACGGAGGTGCGCAGCAGCCAGCGGAAGGACCGGGTCTTCTTCATGGAAAGCCTCCTTAGTTCCGGATTCAAAAGAGGGCCCGCAGCCGCAGGCCCCAAAGTTATCACTCCGGCATGTATAGCGCAACATTCGCGGTCAAGGGGCGTTAGGCCCCTTGCAGGGTTCTTAGGGGCAGAGCCCCTAAGCCGCCGGAGGCGGCCTTGACCTTTGCCCTTAAAGGCGGCGCAGTAAAAGCGGATAGCGCACAACGTCTAAACATCACTCCAAGTATCTATAGCGCACTTGTGCTGCGCCGCCGTCCCTGGTAACGCCTTAGAGCGAAGCGATTAACAATGGCCCGTTTCCCCCCAGCTGCCTTTTGTGGGATGAGCCACCTGTTCCGCTAGGAGGTTAGCCGCATCGAACAGGCCGCTGTTTGGCGCTTCGCTTAAATGCGCTTTCTAAGGCGGCGGCGCAGAACTGGGACGCTATTTTTTCTTGGGGGGAGATGAAAAGCGTGGTGCGCTAAGGTCTTTTACTGCGCCGCCTTTAAGGTCAAGGGCAAGGTCGCGAGACGCTGTCTCGCGCTCTGCAAGGGGCCTAACGCCCCTTGACCACGTACATTGTCCCCCGTTAGCTGAGTGGTGATTTTCTGGCTGTGAAAACAATTAATCCTTTTGAAATACCACCTTGCCGTCAATCAGCGTGCAGACGGTCTCGCACTGCACGTCCGTCAGGGGGTTGCCCCGGAAAATGGCGATATCCGCGTCCTTGCCGGGCTCCAGGCTCCCCACCCGGTCCCCGATGCCCGCGATCTCCGCCGGGTTGACGGTCACGGCCTTCCAGGCCTCCTCCTCCGGCAGGCCCGCCGCCATGGCCAGGCCCGCGCACAGGGGCAGATACCGCAGGGGGATCACCGGCGCGTCGGTAATGATAGCCAGCTTCACGCCCTGCTCCCACAGGGCCCGGGGCGTGTCCCAGGATTTATTTTTCAGCTCGAACTTGGATTTATTCCCAAAGGTGGGCCCCACCAGGCAGGGCCTGCCCTCGGCGGCCAGCTCCGGGGCGATCAGGTGCCCGTCCGTGCAGTGGTCCAGGGTGATGTCCAGCCCGAACTCCTTGGCCACCCGCAGGGCGGTGAAGATGTCGTCCGCCCGGTGGGCGTGGGACTTGAGGGGGATCTCGTGGCGCATCACCGGCAGCATGGCCTCCAGCTTCATGTCGTAGGCGGGCTTCTTGTGGTTCTCCGGGTCCGCCTGCCAGGCGTCCAGCTCCTCCATATAGTTCTGGGACTTGGCCAGCAGCTCCCGCAGCAGGGCGGCGGTGCCCATACGGGTCAGGGGGGCCTTGCCGGACTTTCCATAGCAGCGCTTGGGATTCTCGCCCCAGGCGATCTTCATGGCGGCGGGGTTTTTCACCACCATATCGTCCACCCGCCTGCCGCAGAGCTTCACCGCCAAAAAGGTGCCGCCCACCACATTGGCGCTGCCCGGGCCCGTCACGGCGGTGGTGACCCCGTGGCTGTAGGCCTCATAAAAAGCCTCGTCCATGGGGTTCAGGCCGTCGATGCCCCGCATCTGGGGGGTCACGGGGTCGGTCATCTCGTTGTAGTCCGCCCCCTCGAAGCCGATGGCCTCCTCGTCCAGGCCGATGTGGCAGTGGGCCTCCACAAAGCCGGGGGCCACCAGGCAGCCCGCCGCGTCGATGACCTGGGCGTCCGCCGGGGCCTCCACGGTTTCGCCCACCGCGGCGATCTTCCCCGCGCCGTCAACGAGCACCTGTCCGTTTTCCAGGTCGGGCCCGGCCATGGACTTGACCCGGCCGTTTTTGATGAGTATCATAAAAGCTTCTCCTCTCTTTGTCTTCCCGGCTGGCAAGGCCTCACTTCTCTTCCGCCACCTCGGCCAGCTCCTTTTTATAAAGGTACTTCTCCACTTCCTTCACCATGTTTTCCGGAATCTCCCGCTTCACCGGGAACACGGCGGCGTTCACCATGTCCTGGGAGAAGGCCAGCACGGAGCGGGCGGTCTTCTCCAGGGCCTCGGGAGAGAGGAAGGCCAGGGTATCAAAGCGGTCGTGGATATAGGCCGCGCCCTTGGCCCCGCCCCGGCAGAAGTTCACCGCCGGTATGCCGCTGTCCGCGAAGGGGATGGAGTCGCTGGAATAGATCTGCTGCTTCACCAAGGTGGAGATGCCCCGAACCTTGGCGCTGTACTCCAAATAGTTCACCAGCTCCTGGCAGGCGGTCACGCCGATGGTGTCCCGGCCCAGCACCGGGCCGCCCACATCCACATTGATCATCAAAAGATGGTCCTTCAGCTCCTCCTTGTGGGCCTTTACATAGGCCCAGCTGCCCTCCAGGCCGATCTCCTCGCTGCCGTACCACATAAACTTCACCGTGCGGCGGGGCGGGTGGGCCTGGAACCAGCGCAGCAGCTCCATCAAGATCACCGAGCCCGCGCCGTTGTCGTATACGCCCTTGGAAAAGTCCACCGAGTCGTAATGGGCCCCAAAGGAAATGACCTCCTCCGGCCGCTCCGTGCCCGGGATGGTAGCCACCACATTGTGGGAGGTCCGCTCCACGATATCGTTTTTCAGCACCATGCGGGCCTTGCAGGCCCCCCGGCTCACCAGGTCGAAGGCGTCGGCCACCCGGATGTTCACCGCCGGCACATTGCCAAAGGCCCGCAGGGTCCGGCGGAGCTTGCGGGTGGAAAGGTCCGTGCCCTCCCGGTCGTCCCGCAGGTCGCCCTCCAGGGTGACGATCCCCGCCACTCGGGCCTTCATCAGGTCCCGGAACAGGGGGACCCGCAGAAAGTCGTGGACCAGCACGATCTTCCCTTCGGCCCGGGCCAGGTCCACTGGGGTCTCCGCATAGAGGAAGTCCGCCGTCAGCCCGCCCTGGTAGGTGTTCTTCGCGCATTTGTAGCCCGTCACCGGGTATTCCTGCTGGAAGGGCTCCAAAATTTCCAGCGTGGCGGTCTCCACCTCCGCGTCCTCGATCTCAAAGCTCTCCAGCGCGGCCTCCACTCCGGCGCTTTCGCACTCGGCCTTTAGAATCTCCGCCGCCCGCAGCTCCTCCGCCGAACCGGCCACCCGGGTAAAATTCAGCTTTTCCAGCAGTTCCATGGCCCGCTTGCCAGAAATATCCATTGTAACAAACTCCTTTATTTTCATGTTATATTTGCGAAGGGCAAAACGCCGCGCCGCCGAACTTCAACCTACGGTTTAAATTTCAATTATCAAGTTAACCTGCGGCGTTATTGCGCTTTGCCCCGCAGCGTGATAGAATGAAGCCATGCAAAGCGCGCAATGCATGGAAGGAGGAACTCCGCGATGGAACCAGATCCCATCAAGGTTGGCGCCCACATCCACCGGCTCCGCAAACGCCGGCAGCTTACTCAGGTCCAGCTGGGGGAGCTCCTGCACATTTCTTTTCAGGCGGTAAGCAAGTGGGAGCGCGGCGAGACCCTGCCCGATGTAAGCCTGCTCCCCCGGCTGGCGCAGGTGCTGGAAACCACCATTGACAATATTCTCATGGGAGGTGAGAGAGAAATGGAAAAAAAGCGGCTCGAAGAGTTCACCCGCATGGCCACCATTGCCCAAATGCGTGAGGGCGTAGAATGCCTGGAGCGCATGGGGCAGCTGCTGGGAAAGGACAGCTTCTTCTATTTAGGAGCTGTGGGCGGCGTGGACTTAAAGATGAACACGGAATTTGAAAAGACCATGGCCAATCCCGACCTGCGGGAGATCATGTTCGCCGAGGCGGCCATCCAAGCCATCCAGAACGGCGCTTACATCGCGCCCGAGGATATCCAGTCAGGCTTTAAAAACGCCCACTGGGCAGAAGTGGTTATGGAGTACGCCAAAAAATACGGCATCTGCTAGAGGCTGGTTTGCGTTTATGGAGAAGAAAGCCCCTGAGCGCTACAGTAAAAGTTTCGTCAACCTTTTCAAAGGTTGCAGGATTCTTAGAGACGGAGTCCCTAAGCCGCCGGAGGCCCTGACATTCCTTAATCGGGCCGCAGGCCCCTTCGGGACGTAGTCCCGACATGGCGTTTCCAATCGCTTATTGGCGAAGCAACAACAAAAACAACGATCCAATGCCCCAAGTGTTGGCCAACCCGGCGCTTGGGCTTTGGTCTCGCCCGCCGCCCTTGCCAGCGGCGGGCTTTCTTTATTGCCGCTCCTCAATCACCACATGAAGCGTATCGCCCTCTTTTTTTCCCAGCTTTTCCCGAATGCTCTTTAATACGCCGATGATATAGCAAGTCTCCCCATCCGGGCCCTTTAGGCCCATGTTTACAATGCTTCCGTCATAAGGGACCCCGTCGAACCACGCGTGGACCTTGACCCGGCCCTTTCCAAACTCGTTGCGGGTGTCCCAGGGAAAGGCCACATAGGCCCCGCCCTTTTCGGGAATCTCCCGCAGAATTCCATCATACTCAAAGCGCTTTCCCACGGGGCGCCTCCTTCCAGCTGCTCAAAACGCTTATTCCAAATGCCACTGGGCTCCCTGGGGGGTGTCCTTTACCACCACACGCAGAGCCGCCAGCTCATCCCGGATGGCGTCGGCGGCGGGCCAGTCCTTGGCCTGGCGGGCCTGGGCCCGGCGCTCCAGCAGGTCCTCAATCCGCGCCGCCAGCTCTGGCGGAACCGCCGCTTCCTTGGGCTGGGCAGCCCGCTCCCCCGCGGCCAGCAGGTCCAGGGAGAGCACCTGGTCGAAGTCGTCCACCAAAAAACGCTTGGCCGCGCCGCTCAGGTCCGCCTTGAGCATATCGTAAAGCACCGTCAGGGCCCCCGCAGTGTTCAGGTCGTTGGCCAGGGCCTCTTTAAATTTCTCCTGCCAGAGCTTGGCCGCTTCCCGGTCCGGCTCCCCGTCCTTGTCCAGGGCCCCGATGCGGGCCGACAGCTTCTGGTAGGCGTTCGCCGCGTTGTCCAGGCTCTCGAAGGAGAACACCAGGGGCTTGCGGTAGTGGGACTGCAGGCAGAACAGCCGGTAGCACAGGGGGTCGTAGCCCTTCTCTTCCAGCAGCGAAACGGTCAGCTTGGCTCCCTTGGACTTGCTGATCTTGCCGCTGGCGTCCCGCAGGTGGAGCACATGGAACCAGTGCCCGCACCAGGGATGGCCCAGGTAGGCCTCGCTCTGGGCGATCTCGTTGGTGTGGTGGGGAAAGGCGTTGTCAATGCCGCCGCAGTGCAGGTCCAAATACCCGCCCAGGTTTTTGATGCTGATGGCCGAGCACTCGATGTGCCAGCCCGGGTAGCCCAGGCCCCAGGGGCTCTCCCACTTGAGCTCCTGGCCGTCGAACTTGGACTTGGTGAACCACAGCACAAAGTCGGCCTTGTTCCGCTTGTTGCCGTCCGCCTCCACGCTGTCCCGCACGCCTACGGCCAGGTCCTCGGCGCTCTGGTTGCCAAACACATAGTATTTGTCCAGCTTCGAGGTGTCAAAATACACGTTGCCCCCGGCCTGGTAGGCATAGCCCTTATCCAGCAGGGCCTGCACCATCTCGATAAAGTCCTCGATGCGGCTGGTGGCGGGCACCACCGTGTCCGGCCGGCGGATGCGGAGCTTTTCGCAGTCGGCGAAAAAGGCGTCCGTGTAAAACCGGGCGATCTCCAGCACGGATTTATGCTCCCGTCTGGCCCCCTTGAGCATTTTGTCCTCCCCGGTGTCCCCGTCCGAGGTCAGGTGCCCCACGTCGGTGATGTTCATCACCCGGTCCACCCGAAAGCCCTCGTAGCGCAGGGCCTTTTCCAGCACGTCCTCCATCAGGTAGGACCGCAGGTTGCCAATGTGGGCATAGCCGTAGACCGTGGGGCCGCAGGTGTACATCTTAATCACACCGGGCTCGTGGGGAACCAGCTCTTCTTTTTTCATGGTGAGGGTATTGGTCAGCTGCATAGCGTTTCGCCTTTCTCTCTCAATTGGTTTGTTCCAGCTCGGGAGCTTTTAAGGACCTGTATTCATAAACATTCGGTCAAAGAGCAACGGGGATGCTGGGGTCGGGACTAGCGTCCCGAAGGGGGGGTGAGCGTCTGCCAGGGGCCTAACGCCCCTGGACCGCGCAATTTGTCTGTCTCTCGGCAATTTCGCAAGAAATCTAATAAGACTCGTCCTGGACACTCCCAGCCTATTCCAGCTCTGGAGTCTTTTCCATCTCCGCCACCTTTTTCTCCAGGCGTTCCAGCTCGCCCCGCAGGCGGCACAGCTCCATGGAGACCGGGTCCGCCACGTGGATCTGGTCCAGCTTTTTGCTGGGCGGGGCCTCCGCCACCTTCTGCCCATCGATGCGCACCACCCGGGCGGGCACGCCCACGGCGGTAGCGTTCGGGGGCACCGCGTCCAGCACCACGGCCCCGGCGGCGACCCGGGCGTTGTCCCCCACGGTGAAGGGGCCCAGCACCTTGGCGCCCGCGCCCACCAGCACGTTGTCGCCCAAGGTGGGGTGGCGCTTGCCCTGGTCCTTGCCCGTGCCTCCCAGGGTGACGTTCTGGTACAAGGTGCAGTTGTCGCCAATCTCCGTAGTCTCGCCGATGACCACCCCCATGCCGTGGTCGATGAACAGCCCCCGGCCGATCTTGGCCCCTGGGTGTATCTCAATGCCGGTCCTGCGCCGGGCGCTCTGGGAGATGGCCCGGGCGATGAACTTCATGCCGTGGCGCTGGAACCAGTTGGCCCGGCGGTAGGCCCGCACGGCCTTAAAGCCGGAATAGAGGAAATAGACCTCCAGCCGGGACCGGGCCGCCGGGTCCCGCTGCATCACCGCGTCAAGGTCCTCCTTCAATCGATCAAACAAAGCCTGTCACCTCTTAGTCAAGTTTCGGACTGGGGCGGGGCGTCCCGCCCATGTCCTATCACCATCCTATGCGGGATTGTGCCGCGCCGTGGATCACGGATTCACACGCAAGCTAAAATAGCGAGTCAGTAAAAGTTTCGCCGGCCTTTTCAAAGGCCGCAGAGCACGACTTCGCAAAGCGAAGTCGCCGACAGCGTCTCGCGGCCTTGACCTTAAAAAGGCGGCGCAGTAAAAAGCCTTAGCGTGATGGGCTAAATCATCCCCCCAAATTAAAGAATAGCGTCCCATGCTGCGCCGCCACCCATAGAAAGCGCATTTAAGCGAAGCGCCAAACAGCGGACTCCCTGATGCAGCTACCCTCCTTGCGGAACAGTTGTCCGCTTCCATAAAAACTAACTGGGTGGAAACAGGCCACTGTTAATCGCTTCGCTCTAAGGCGTTACCAGGGGCGGCGGCGCAGCCTATGCGCGCTATAGGGGCTTGGGGGGATGATCTGGCAGTGTGCACTGTTTGTTTCTACTGCGCCGCCTTAAGGGCAAAGGTCAAGGTCGGGTCTCGCCTGCCGGCTCGGTCGGTTCGCAGCTTGTCTGCCACTGGCAGACGCTCACCCTCCGGCGGCTTAAGGGCTTATGACATTGGCTGCGCCAAGTCCCCCTAAGAACCCTACCAGGTGCCTAACGCACCTGGACCGCGTACATTTGTCCTCCCTTAGCTGAGTGGTCACTTAAAAGCTCAGCTGCTGGTGCTGGGCCGCCCGGTGCTCCTCCCGGCGGGCCTCCAGCAGGGAGGTCATTTTGGCGTGGGGGTCGATGAGCTGGCTGATGGCCATATCGTGGTTCAGGGCGGAGATGTAGTAGGAGATGTATTTGGACATGTCCACCTCGTAGAACCAGGGGCGGTTCTTCAGCTCCTCGGTGCGGTAGGTCAGGTTGGTGCCGAACACCCCGTCCAGCACGCCCTCCTGATACGCCCTGTCGAACTTGTCCAGGCCCTTGGCAAAAATGGCGAAGGTGGCAAAGGCGAAGAACCGCCGGGCCCCCCGCTTTTTCACGTCGTAGGCGATGTCCAGCATGGACTCGCCGGAGGAGATGATGTCGTCCGCCACGAACACGTCCTTGCCCTTCACGTCCGTGCCCAGGTATTCGTGGGCCACAATGGGGTTGCGCCCGTCCACCATGCGGGAATAGTCCCGGCGCTTGTAGAACATGCCCATCTCCACCCCCATCACAGAGGCGTAGAACATGTTCCTGTCCAGGGCCCCCTCGTCCGGGCTGATCACCATAAACTCGTCCCGGTCCACCACCAGGTCCGGGAAGCTGCGGAGCATCCTTTTCAGCACCTGGTAGGAGGGCATCAGGTTGTCGAAGCCCATCAAGGGCACGGCGTTCTGCACCCGGGGGTCGTGGGCGTCAAAGGTGAGCACGTTCTGCACGCCCATATTGTGCAGCTCCTGCAGGGCGAAGGCCCCGTCCAGGGACTCCCGGTAGTTGCGGCGGTGCTGGCGGCCGCCGTACAGGGTAGGCATAATGACGTTGATGCGGTGGGGCTTGCCGCTGGCGGCCTGGATGATCCGCTTGAGATTCTGGAAGTGGTCGTCTGGGGACATATGGTTCTCCATGCCGAAATAGGGGTAGGTGGGGCTGTAGTTGCCCACGTCCACCACGATGAACAGGTCATAGCCGCGCACGGTCTGCTCGATGATGCCCTTGGCGTCGCCGGAATTGAACCGGGGGCAGCTGCTCTTCAGCCGGAAGCTGTCCACCTCCATGCCGGCCTCCCGGGCCCAGCGCACCAGGTGGGCGTCGATCTTTCCGGCCAGCTCCTCCGCGCCCTCCAGGGTAATGATGCCCAAAGGCGCTACGCGGTTCTTCGGACTGAAAAAGCTCTGCGTCGTCTTCTGTTCCATAAAATTGCTCCATCCCTTTCTCCATCACAGGTTCGTCTGCCTCAATTTCGCCGGGTCCGGCCCCGTCCTCCCGTTGGCCGGACTGATTCAACCCCATTCTACCACATTTCCCGCCGCAATTCCACCATAATTTTTGAAAAAACCGGGGGCGCGGGCCCCGGGAGGCTTAGGGCCGGGGCAGCGCGGGAGGCTAGGGCTTGAGGACCGCCCAGTCTTTGCCGTAAAACGCCGCCGCGTAGCGGTTGGCCGGGGCCTCTGGGTCCTCCGTCAAGTCCGGTACGCCGGAGGGGCGCAGCACCGGCGGAAAGGCCGTGATGGGCGGAGCCTCCACCCCCCGGACCGCCGGGTCCTCGTACAGAGCGATTCGCGCCTGCATCTGCCGGTGGTACTCCTGGGCCTGGCCGTTTCGCAGGCTGATCAGGGCGCTGGCGCCGCTCAGGTCCCGCAGGCCCGGGCCGCAGAGCAGGCAGAGGCACAGCAGCAAAGCCGCCCACAGGCTGACCGCGGGCGGATGGAAGCCAAGCCGGGCCCCCTCGGTCCGATGGGCCAGCCAACCCAGCAGGTAGAACTCCACCCCCACCGCCAGCAGGCAGAAGGTGAAATAGTACATGTCCTGCATGCGCTGGGCCCCGGTGTGGCCCATGGCGTACAGGGGCGGGGTCATCTCCACGCCGGCGAGGCACACCGCCGCCAGGGGGGCCAGCGCCGGGCAGGGAAAGGAGAACCCCACCCGCCGGGCGCAGCCCCACAGAACCGGGGCCAGGGCCAGCAGCATCAGCAGAAAGGGCGGGTCCAGGCTCTCCAGCGCCAGCCGGGCCGAGGCCAGCAGGGCCTTGGCTATGGCCTCCAAGGGGCCGGGCTGGTTGGGCAGCAGGCTCTGGCGCACCGCGTTGCCCGGAGCCGCCGCGCTGATCAGCAGCGCGCCGCCCTCCAGTACCGGCAGCAAGAGCATCTCCAGCCGGACCGGCCAGGGCTTGCGCCGCAGAAAGGCCCAGCCCGCCCCGCAGGCCAGCAGCACCAAAGTCAGCAGGGCGGTGGAGTAGTTGCCGCCGCCCAGAAAAAAGGCCAGCGGCGCCGCCAGGGCCAGCTTCCCCCAGCCGGGGCGGTCTTCCCGCAGCAAAAGGAGAACCAGCCCGTACAGGCACAGGCTCAGCGAGTAAAAGAAGGTGTAGAACAGGGACCCGTTGTACCAGAAAAAGCCCTCGAAGGCCGAGGGGGCCCGCTGCACGCTGAAAAATACCACGCCGCACCCAGCCAGCACCCACACAGGCCAGGCCCCGCCGCCCAGCTTCCCCAGGCAGACCCACAGGAAGAAAAAGGTGGAAAAGCCCAGCGCCCCCAGCATCAGGAAGGGGGTGAGGGCGTAAAAGCCCTCGCCGAACACGGCCGGGTGCAGGCTCATCAAAAAGATGGCGCTGAAGGTGCCCTGCCAGTTCTGGTAGGTCTCCGCCGTTTTGCGCAGGGCCGCGGGCAGGGCGGCCAGGGGCGAGCCCTCCCGGACGGCCTGGGCGGCGTAGGCCCCATAGTTGTAATCGTCGGTGCAGGGGTGGTTGTAGGGGGCGATGAGGAAAAGGGGCAGCAGGGATAGCAGCAGCGCCGCCAGGGCCAGCAGGGCCAGGGCGCGGTAATTGAGGCGGAGTTCCAGTTGTCTGAACAGGCGGAGAATTTTCACGGGACCGCTCCTTTCCGGGACGGGATTCTTATCTCTATGAGAACCTCGTTAATATATTGTACCCGTTTTGTACAGATTGGTCAAGCCAAAAGCCCCTCCAAAAAAACAGCCGTCCCGGCCGGAGAAGGGCCAGGGCGGTTTTTCGGCGAGTGTTCCAAGAGCGCTTTTTTGAAAAGTAATACGGAATGGCCTCCGGCGGGGAGGGGCTTTGCCCCCTCCACCCCCACCACTTTTGAAAAAGTGGACAAAACTTTTAC
>CAOKRG010000053.1 GCA_948471095.1 uncultured Oscillospiraceae bacterium | reverse complement strand
TTGTCAAACAATATATGCCTTTCGTGCTGCTGTCTAATGAGCAGGGACAGGCTATCTGCGGCGCTGGGCTATGGAGAACGGCTATGTTATTGCAGGTGAAACCGCAGAGGCAGGCAGCGGCATCCAACCAAACCGCCCCGGCTTGCAAGAGGTCGCAGAGCTTGTCCGCGCCGGTCAGATAGACCTCGTGCTGATTCAAAACCTGTCCCGGCTATCCAGACGCCAACAAGATGCTGATGCTTTCCTCGACATTCTGCGCCAGCACAATGTCACGCTGTTTTCCATAGACGAGGGGCTGGCACTGCCGCCCCATCAAGAGCTGAATATTGCACTGCTTGCCTCGCTTTGAACATAAAAAAGCGAGTGTTCTTACAGCATCTTTCAAATGCTATAAGAACACTCGCAGTGGTGCAGGTAACAGGACTTGAACCTGCATGAACTTTCGCTCATATGGACCTGAACCATACGCGTCTGCCAATTCCGCCATACCTGCGCACCATACGCGGGCTATCGCCCTAACGCTTGTTTATTATAGCACCGGATTGCGGGAATGTCAAGGCTTTTTTTCGAAAAATATTGAAAAGCGCCGGTATTTCGGTTGGGGCCGCTTTTGCCCGCACAAGCAAAGAATGGGGCGGGCAAGCGCCCGTCCCATTCCACTGTGCTTTTTTGATACAGCTTTGCCGTGATGGCTATGCCGCTCTTACTGGAGCAGCTGCAGCACGCCCTGGGGCACCGCGTTGGACTGAGCCAGCATCGCCTGAGCGGACTGGATCAGGATGTTGTTCTTGGTGTACTTCATCATCTCGTCGGCCACGTCGGTGTCGCGGATGGTGCTCTCGGCATCCTGGATGTTCTCCTGCATGACGGACAGGTTGTTGACGGTGTGGTCCAGACGGTTGGACACAGCGCCCAGCTTACCGCGGAAAGCGGAGATCTGGTTGATCAGGCCGTCCTTGGGCTTAACGGGGGGGTTCATCTCGCCGTTTTTAGGCGTTCCTGTTACGCCGCGCAGATAAGCAACAGCGTCGAGCGCCTTGGCAGCTGTGGTGATGTCGATCTTGGGCAGACCTTCCTCACCCAGAGCGCCGCCACTGCCAGTCTTTGCCGCCTCATACTCTTCGGTAGTAGCACTTGCAGCAGCACTGATAAAGTTGGTCAGGTCAAAAGACTTATAATCGCCCAGAGCATCGCCCATGTTCAGCTGGTCAGGGGTCATGGCAGTATCGCCGATCTGGAAAATCATTGCCTTGTCATCGTCATCAGGGTTTTTGCCCATATAGCCGTTCAGCAGCAGCTTGCCGTTGAAGTTAGCGGTCTCGCCGATACGGTTGATTTCACGGGTCAGGGAGATGACCTCGTCCTGCAGAGCGTTGCGGTCCACATCGCCGTCATAGGTGCCGTTGGCAGACTGCTCGGCCAGGTAGACCATGCGGTTCAGCATGTCTTGAACCTCCTGCAGAGCGCCCTCGGCGGTGTTGATCAGGCCCTTGGCGTCCTTGGCGTTCTTCTTGGCGGCGTCCAGACCGGTGATCTGAGCGCGCATCTTCTCGGAAATAGCCAGACCGGCGGCGTCATCGCCCGCGCGGTTGATCTTGTAGCCGGAAGACAGCTTCTCCAGGTTAGCAGACAACTTGCCGGTGTTGTTGTTGTAGTTGCGGTAGGCGTTCATAGCCATAATGTTGTGTTGAATACGCATAATTCTGCTCCTTCAGAATATTTTTGAAAAAGCCTGACAGATCCTTCCGTTCAGGGTAGGGATAGTGGAACTAAAACGCGTACAGCGGCCCGATATCCGGCCAGGCTGTCGAGCCGCACACGCATTCATTGGAATATTTCTACTGGCTGGGCCAGTGGAAAACATGAGTGAAAGAGTTCCCTTAGGAGGTAGACTTAACAGGGGCGAAGGTGAAAGCTATGGTAGCCGTGACCTTATCCTTGTCAGTCCAAGGAGTGGTGGGGTTCTTCTCGACCAGACCAGCCATGCGGAAAGCAACATATGTGGTTTCGGCGTCATCACCTGTATCAGCGCTGGCGGCCAGCTTGCCAACCTTAGTAGCGGCACCGCGAGAGCTTACAATGGTAGAATGAATGTATCCATTGCCATCAGCGACGTAATCGCCGGCAGTGATAGTGTCAGTCTTGGCAGGATCGGTCCAACTGGGCTCGCTAGGAGTAGCACCAGCGGTTACATCCTTTGTCTGCATAACAAGGAACAGGTTGTTAGGAACTTTTTCGCCCGCAGTATGCGTTGCTATAGGATCGAACGGCTCGGCAACCAACTTGGCATTGCCTGCAACCACGCCGGTTACAGTTGCGGTCACGTCCAGAGCAGCAGTGCTGTTAGAGGCAATGTACTGGGTGGGGTAAATAACCTGTTTATTAGATGTTTCGGGATAACCGGCACCCGGGGAAGTCTCTGCCTTCGTAATAACAGTAAGTCCATAGGGGTTGACAATCATCTTGCTGGCGCCAGGCAGAGTCACCTTTACAATACCAACGGAGGTCTCGCCGTCTACCTTAACTGTGCCGCCTGTGGCCAGCTTGGCAGAGTCGGTAATGGGGGCGGGCGCAGATGCGAACGCCGGGGCAGCAATGGCCAGCACAAGGGCCAGAGCCAGAACGATGCTAAGAACCTTTTTCATGATAAATAACGCTCCTTCGTTAATTATGAATGATCTACTGTACAGTGAAATCCATCGTTACAGTCGCCTGTTGACGAGCTGTAGCGTGGTCTTCCTCCACCTGAGTGTACACGACATAAACTCTATGGGTTCCTGGTTCCAGCTTTTTATCCAACTTAAGCTCCCGCTTTGCGCTTCCAGGAGGGATAAGCTTAGAAAGATAAAGCTGGTCCGAAAGTTCAACATCAGAAAAGATTTGAATGTAGATATCGTATTTTGAAACGGTAGGGTTAGCAATGTAGCATTCGAAGCTTTCGCCATCAGTGCTTGTTGCACCGTTTTGAAACTCTACCGGCACACCGCCCTCCGCCGCTTTCGCATACGCCTCATCCACCGCCTTCTGCAGAGCGTCTTGGTCGTCCACCACGGTAACCCCCTCCTCGTACCCAATCAGGGGCGTGCTGGCGTCGCCGAGATTCTCTGTTTCGGGCTCCTTTCCGCCGAACTTGCTCACCGCCAAAAACGCGGCCACCGCCAGAAGCAGTACGATGATGATGATAAGTACCAAGGTCAGCGGGGACAAGCGCTTTTTCGGTTGTGTGTCCATAGGTTTGCAGCCTCCTCAAGTGGATATTGCCTCATCAGCTCCCGTGCCTGGCCGGAGCGCGGCCGCTGAATCAGCCGGTCTGAATATTGTTCACCAGCCCGTTTGCAACCGGGCCGGGTGAAACCTGTGTTATGCCGTTCGCTGTTCGGGCGGCTCCTTGGCCGCGGCCGCCGGCATGGCGGCTTCCGAGTAGGTCAGGGTGCAGAAGTAGACGCCGTCCTTTTTGCCTACTTCCGCCGAGCGGAGAACGCTCCCCTCGGGCAGCTCTTGGCCCAGGGCCGTGGGCACGCTGCCCAGCTTGGGCAGGCGCAGGGCCCCGCCCTCAAAGCGTATGCTGGGGCCGGACTTGCTCTGCAAACAACATGTGGTATAGGTGTGCAGGCTTTCCAAGGGCCGGGGTTCCGGGTTGTCGTGGGGGTTGAAGCTGTGGTCCCGGTAGGCCCGCTCCAAGTTCTTGTGCAGCTGGGACAGCGCCAGGCTGTCGATCTGCTTTAGGGCGGGTATTTCCCGCTTATACTTGGCCGGGGTGGGGATGAAGTGCCTGCCCAGCTCGGCCCGCAGCTTCGCCTCGTCGGCAATCATGCGGTTCCACAGCATCAGGCAGCACTCCAGCGACTGGTCGATCAGCTCCGCCTGCCCGGCCGTGGGGCGCAGTTGAATTACAAGCTTTCTCATGTGTTTGCAGCTCCCCCTTCCGCCGCGTTCCGAGTTCCGGCCGCAGGCGCGCCGCGCGGCTTTCGATTCCTTAGAACCTCCGCCAAAATCGCCGCCTCCGCCCGCGCTGTCCGGCTTGGTGTAGAATTCCGGACACTAAATTTTTTCTGGAAAGGCCCTTATTTTTCTCGGAATCCATCCGATATCCTTTGTGTAAGCAGCTTGGAAGATAAAAAAAGCAGCGTCCGATGTTTCACACAACTTCGGACGCTGTTTGTTTTCTATTTTATCGCTTTTGACGGGTAATCCCTCCTCTCCAACCTGGCCACCGCGTCATAAAAGGTGGATTTTGGCACCCCGCAGCATTCGGCGGCCTCCCGGATGGTTATTTTTTTGTCCTTCCACGCCCGGTACAGGTCGGGAAAGCTCTCGGGCATGGCTTTCGGCTCCGGTCCGAAACGCACGCCCCGGAGCTTTGCGGCCGCAATGCCCTCCGCCTGCCGCTGGCGGATGGTCTCCCGCTCGTTTTCCGCGATGAAGGACAGCAGCTGCAGCACCACGTCCGCGATAAACGTGCCGATCAGGTCCTTGGCCACCCGGGTGTCCAGCAGCGGCATGTCCATGACGCACAGGTCAACCTCCTTCTCCTTCGTCAGGACGCGCCACTGCTCCTGAATCTCCTTATAGTTGCGGCCCAGCCGGTCTATGCTCTTTATGTACAGCAGGTCGCCCGGGCGCAGCCTTTTCACCAGCTTCTTGTACTGGGGCCGTTCGAAGTCCTTGCCGGAAAGCTTGTCCAGGTAGACGTTCCCCTGGGGGACGTTGATTGCCCTCATGGCAATTCGCTGGCGGTCCTCGTTCTGCTCCGCGCTGGACACTCGGATGTAACCATAAACTTGCATATCCAAAAACCCCTTCCTAAGTTGTTGAAAATGGAAATGAGACCATTTTAGTGTAGGCTTGACGGCTGCGTCAATCTCGCGCTTGGTGAGAATTTTCGGCGCGGAAGGCGTTTCCGATTTTTCAACCAAGCCCTCCGTTTGCAGGGCCGCACATAATTCCTTGCGAAACCGGCATCCTATCCTATTGAGGTGAGGATATGGATTCCATCTGGACAAAAACGGCCGGGCTGCCCCGGTTCGCCCCCTTGAAGGGGGACATGAGTACCGACGTGCTGATCGTCGGCGGCGGGATGGCCGGGGTGCTGTGCGCCTATTATTTGGACAAGGCCGGGGCGGATTACGCCCTGCTCGAGGCCGGCCGGATCGGCGGCGGCGTCACGAAAGACACCACGGCGAAAATCACTTCCCAGCACGGGCTGATATACGATACGCTTATAAGGGAGTTTGGCGTTCCGGCCGCCCGGCTTTATCTGCGGGCCAACCAGGAGGCGCTGGACCGGTTCCGGGCGCTGTGCCAGACCATCGACTGCGATTTCGAGGAGAAGGACTCCTTCGCCTACTCCCGGAATGACCGGCGCGAAATCGAGCGGGAGCTTGCCGCGCTGGACCGCCTGGGCTTTCCGGCCGCGCGGGAGTCGGAGCTTCCCCTGCCCTTCCCGGTGGCCGGGGCGGTCCGCTTTCCCGGGCAGGCCCAGTTCCACCCGCTTAAATTCCTGGGGGCCGTCGCCAAGGGCCTGCGGATTTTCGAGCATACGAAGGTGCTGGAATTAGGCCCCCATACGGCCGTCTCCACAGGCGGGACGGTCCGCGCGGAGAAGATCATCATCGCCACGCACTTCCCCATTTTGAATAAGCACGGCGGCTACTGGCTGAAGCTCTACCAGCAGCGCTCCTATGTGCTGGCCCTGGAGGGCGCGCCGGACGTGGAAGGAATGTACGTGGACGGACAGGAGGGCGGGCTGTCCTTTCGGAACCATCGGGGCCTTTTGCTTTTGGGGGGCGGAAGCCGCCGCACCGGCAGGCCCGGCGGCTGGGGGGAGCTGGAGGCCTTTGCCCGGCGGTATTATCCCCGCAGGAAAATCGCCGCCCGCTGGGCTACCCAGGACTGCGTGAGCTTGGACCATGTCCCCTATATCGGGCCCTACGCGAAGCATGCGCCCGGCCTTTACGTCGCGGCGGGGTTCAACAAATGGGGGATGACCTCTTCCATGGCCGCGGCCGCCCTGTTGACCGATATGGTTCTGGGCAGGGAAAACGAATACGCCCAGATATTCCGGCCCTCCCGGCGCATGCTCCGCCCCCAGCTGGCGGTCAACGGGCTGGAGGCCCTCCTAAGCCTGCTGGCCCCCACGGCCCCCCGCTGCCCCCATATGGGCTGCGCCTTAAAATACAATGCCGCCGAGCACAGCTGGGACTGCCCCTGCCACGGCTCCCGTTTCGCGGAAGACGGGGCGCTACTCGACAATCCGGCCACGGACGGCAAGAAACGCATGTGAGAGCCCCCTGCGCGAAGCGGGCGTGTCCAAACGCGTGTTTTATATGGAGAAAGCTCCTTAAGCGCAACGGCAGCCTTGCTTCTCAAAATAAAACGCGCGTTTGGCCCTCCCTCTCCCTTTTCCCTCTTGACAAGCTAACGCTTTGATATTATAATAATATCATCACCAAGCGGCAGGCGCGCCGGGGAACCGCCCCGGCCCCGCTTAGGCATAGGAAAGGGAAAGGTGTACTTATGGAAAATTCTGAAAAAATCATCAACCGCTATGAGGAACGGCCCGCTAAGGCTTACAGCGGCTTTACCATGCTGCTGACGGTACTGCTGGTGTTCGCGGCCGGCACGGCCCTGATGGTGCTGGGCATTGTGGAGCTGGTGCGCTACGCCGCGGAGATGAACAACGAAGATGCTGTCAACGCCCTGGGCATGGTGATGCTCTGCGGAGGCATCCTGGCTATTGTGGCCGGAGCCTTCCTCTGCGCGGGCTTCAAGGTGCTCAACCCCAACGAGGCTCTGGTGCTCACCCTGTTCGGCAAATACTACGGCACCCTGAAGAAGGACGGCTTCTACTGGACCAACATCTTCTGTTCCGGCATCAACCCCGGCGCAGAAAGCCGCTGGACCGGCAATGCAAACGGCAGCTTCAGCTATGTGGGCAGCAGCAAGAAAATCAGCCTGAAGACCATGACCCTGAACAACGAGAAGCAGACTGTCAACGATGAGCGGGGCAACCCCATTATTATCGGCACCATTGTCATCTGGCGCATTGTGGACACCACCAAGGCTGTGTTCAATGTGCAGAACTACCGCACCTTCCTCTCCACCCAGTGCGACTCTGCCACCCGGAACATTGCCCGCATGTACCCCTACGACCTGTTTGACGAGGAGGACCAGAACGAGAAGACCCTGCGGGGCAGCAGCCAGGAGATTGCCGCCATGATGACCCAGGACCTGCAGGAGCGGGTGGCCATTGCCGGGCTGGAGATTCTGGAGGTGCGCATTACCCACCTGAGCTATGCCCCGGAGATTGCCGCCGCCATGCTGCAGCGCCAGCAGGCCGAGGCCATTGTGGCCGCCCGCAAAAAGATTGTGGAGGGCGCCGTGGGCATGGTGGAGATGGCCCTGGACCAGCTGAACCAGGACCAGGTGGTAGACCTGGACGATGAGCGCAAGGCCGCTATGGTCAGCAACCTGCTGG
This sequence comes from uncultured Oscillospiraceae bacterium, assembly GCA_948471095.1. GTDB lineage: Bacteria > Bacillota > Clostridia > Oscillospirales > Acutalibacteraceae > Acutalibacter. The sequence continues at coordinate 7,959 of CAOKRG010000053.1, read as the reverse complement.
TGGTGCTCTGCGGCAGCAAGGACGCCCAGCCGGTGGTCAACAGCGGGTCAATTTATTAAATTTGGACGGTGACTGCCAATGGATGAGAAAAACGATAAGGCGAAAAAGCAGATTTTGCTGCGCATCTCACCCAGCCTCTGGCAGGAGCTGGCCCAGTGGGCGGAGGACGATTTCCGGTCCATTAACGGACAGATTGAGTTTCTGCTGACGGAATGCGTGCGCAGGCGCAAGGGCGCTGGGAAAAGGAAGGGGGATGAGGAATAGTGGAATATCTTCCGCTGCTGATGATGGGTGTTCTGCTGACAGCGGTTGGCATCCCCAATCTCATGGGGAACCTCTCGTCCATACGCCGGTACAACCGGCGGAGGGTGCGGGAGGAGGACCTGCCCGCCTACGGCCGGGCCATGGGCCTTGGCTCCACGGTTATGGGGGCCAGCGTTGTGGTCTCGGCGGTTCTCTTGATGATTTTTCACCTGGATGCGTTCTACTGGCTGATTGCCGCCGGATGCGCCGCGGGGCTGGCGGTCATCCTTTACGCCCAGTTCCGGTATAACGGCGGGCTGTTTTAAGACCAGGAGGACAAACGCAAGGAGTCTGGGGGGACGTCCCCCAGACTCCTTTTTCCGGCCGTTTCTCCCCCCAGCGCCCAGCCTCTTGCAATGAGGGCGGGAAATGGATATAATAGACTTTATAGGGCGGATTCCTCTGCCCATCCTGCCAAAAGGAGGCGTTTTTTATGCAGGGCTCCCTGCCCGGCCTTGCGGCCGCCGTGCTGATGCTGGCGGTCTTCCAAGCCTGCGGCCTTTGCGGGGCCTGGGCCCTTTTCCCCCGGGAATCCCCCGGCGTCCGCCTGCTGTTGGGCAGCGTGATGGGCAGCGCGGCCCTTCACTGGTTTCCGGCGCTGGCGGCTTTTGGGCTGGGGTTTACCCTGTGGACCCATGGGGCCGCCGCGCTGGGGGCCCTGGCCTGCGCCGGGGCGGCTTTGGCCTATGGGCGCAGGGGACGGGCCGCGGACCCGCCCCTCCTCCCGGCGTTGGGGCGGGGCTTCCTGCGCCAAAAGCTGGTGCTCCTGGTCCCCCTGCTGTGGCTGTTCTATTGCGTGCTGGTGTGGCGGTCCTTCGTCTGGGAGGACGGCCGCGTCTACAGCAGCCAGGGCACCTATGGGGACATGTCCATGCACCTGAGCTTCATCACCAGCCTGGCCAACCAGGGGGCCTTCCCCCCGGACTACTCCATTTTGCCCGGCACGCGCCTCTCCTACCCCTTCCTTTCCGACAGCGTTTCCGCCAGCCTATACCTGCTGGGGGCTCCCCTGCGCTGGGCCTACTGCCTGCCTATGTGGCTGGCGGGAGGCCAGGCGTTTTTGGGGGCCTGGGTCTTTCTGCGGGCGCTGATGGGCCGCCGGAAGCGCTCCGCCGCCGCCTGGATCCTGTTTTTCTTCAACGGCGGGCTGGGGCTGATCTACTTTCTGGGCGGGCCGCCGGAGCAGTTCACCCGCATCTTTACGGATTATTACCAGACCCCGACCAATCTGTTTGACGAGAACATCCGCTGGGTCAATGTGGTGGTGGATATGCTCCTGCCCCAGCGGGCCACCCTGTTTGGCTGGGCCATGCTTTTTTCCTGCCTCTATCTGCTGTACCGTGGGGCCTTTGAGCACCAGCCGGGGTACTTTCTGCCGGCCGGGGTGCTGGCCGGGGCCCTGCCCATGGTCCACACCCACTCCTTCCTGGCCCTGGGCCTGGTGTGCGGGGCATGGCTCACCGGGCGGCTGGTCAAGCTGGCGAAGCTGGAAAAGCCGGTGGTCTGGGGCGGCAAGCTGCTGATCATTCTGGGCCTGGGGCTCATGTCTCTGCTGGCCGCCCGGCTGACCCCCAACCAGAAGGATTCCCCCCTGATGCTCCTCATCGCCTGCGGGGGCCTGGCCCTGTGGGCCGGGGCGGTGGGGCTGCTGCTCTTCCGGGCGTTCCGCCGCAGCGGCGGGCGCTGGGTGCTCTTCACCTGGGGGCGCTTTTTGCTGGCCGTCTGCCTGCTGGCGCTGCCCCAGCTCTTCGCCTGGACCTTCCGCCAAGTGGGCGGGGGGAGCATGGTGCGGGGCCACTTCGGCTGGCTGGTGGGGGAGGATCCCTATCTCTGGTTCTACCTGAAAAACCTGGGCCTTGCGGCGGTCTTAGGGCTGGCCGGGCTGCTGTTGGCCAGCGAAAAAGCCTTTGCCAAATACTGCCCGGTGCTGGCCGTCTGGTTTTTGGCGGAGTTCGTGGAGTTTCAGCCCAACGACTACGACAACAACAAGCTGCTCTATGTGGGCTTCCTGTTTCTCTGCGCCGCCGCGGCGGACGCCCTTTGCGGCGCGCTGGGGAGGCTTTGGCTTCTGCGGCAGGAGAAGGCCTACTATATTTCCGCGGTGGGCTTTGTGTTGGCGCTCCTGTCCCTGCCCGCCGTGCTGACCATGGCCCGGGAGTATGTGTCCCGCTATGAGCTTTTTGGAACCGGGGCCCTGGAGCTGTGCCGGTTTGTCGAGGAGAACACCCCGCCGGACGCGGTCATCCTGACGGACCAGCGGCACAACAACGAGATCGCCTCTCTGGCGGGGCGGAACATTGTGTGCGGCTCCCCGGCCTACTTATATTATCACGGGCTGAACTACGGGGAGGCGGAGCAGGCGGCGCGGGCCATGTATGAGAAGCCGGAGAAGAGCCGGGAGCTCTTCTGGGAGTACGGGGTGGATTATGTGCTGGTCAGCGATTTTGAGTCCGACTCCTACCAGGTGGACGAGGAGGGGCTGAAGCGGCTGTTCCCCTGCGTCTATGACGACGGGGTGCGCCGGTTGTACCGGGCAGGGGGACATAACCCCAAATCCAGCAGAGCGCAACAGTAAAAGTTTCGTCAACATTTTCAAAGGTTGCAGAGCGCGAGACAGAGTCTCGCGACCTTGACCTTAAAAGGCGGCGCAGTAATAAAGCTTAGCGTGACAAGCTTAAATCATCCCCCCAAGAAAAAATAGCGCCCCAGTTCTGCGCCGCCGCCCCCTTATAGCGTCTTCGAGCGAAGCGATGAACAGCGGACTGTTCGATGCGGCCAGCCTCCTTGCGGGACAGGTAGCTCATCCCACAAAAAGTAGCCGCAGAAAACCGGCCACTGTTATTCGCTTCGCTCTAATGCGTTACTAAGGGCGGCGGCGCAGCATAAGTGCGCTATGGGAGCTTCGGGGGGATGTTTCGGCGGTGTGCGCCATCCGTTTTTGCTGCGCCGCCTATGGAAAGACCGTGGGGCGCTGCCCCACACCCTGCCAGGTGCCTAACGCACCTGGACCGCGTATGCTCGCTCTATCTTATCGGAGCGATAGCAATGGCCTTGGCACTTCGTCCCGAATTTTCCCCTTGCAGCCGCCCAAGCTCTTTGTTATAATGAAAAAAAACGCTCGGAAAGGAGCACCACCCATGACATACTCCATTGCCAACGCCCGCTTTACCGCCAAAATCGATTCCCTGGGCGCACAGCTCGTCTCCCTGCAAGGCTCCAACGGCTTCGAGTACCTGTGGACCGGCGACCCCGCCTACTGGCATGAGCACGCCCCCGTGCTGTTCCCCATTGTGGGCGCCCTGCGGGATGGCAAAACCATGATCAACGGCCAGTGGTATGAGATGGGCCGCCACGGCTTTGCCAAGCGCTCGGAATTCACCCTGGCCAGCCAACAGGAGGACCGGATCGCCCTGGTTCTGGAGTCCTCGCCCGAAACCCGGGCCCGCTACCCCTTCGACTTCCGGCTGACCGTCTCCTATGCCCTGACCGAAGACGGCGTGGCCACCAGCTTCCAGGTGGAGAACACCGGCGGGGAGGCGCTGCCCTATGCCATCGGCGGGCACCCGGGCTTTAACATTCCCGTGGACGAGGAGGCCGCGTTTTCCGACTATGTGATCCGCTTCCCGGAGGCGGAGCGGCAGTCCTGCCCGGTCATCGACCTCAAGGCCGGCCTGATCGACTGGTCCGCCTCCGGCTTCCAGCTGGACGGCCGGGAGATCCCCCTGCGGCACGACCTGTTCTACCAGGACGCGCTGGTCTTTGAGGGCCTGCGCTCCCGTAGCGTGGAGATCGTCAACCCCGCCACCGGCCGGGGCGTCGCCATGGACTTTGCCGGCTTCCCCATGCTGGGCATTTGGTCCGCGGCCAACGACGGCCCCTATGTGTGCCTGGAGCCCTGGACCGGCTGCGCCACCCTGACCACTGAGGGGGACCAGTTTGTGGAAAAGAAGGGCATGGCCCAGCTTGCCCCCGGGAAAAAGGCGGAGCACCGCTTCTCAGTGCGGGTGCTGTGAGGGGAGCGTCCGGCCGCATCAGTGAACCACCAAATTAGGTAAGGGAGCCAGTAAAAGTTTCGCCGGCCTTTTCAAAGGCCGCAGGGTTCTTAGGGCGACTTGGCGAAGCCAACGTCATGAGTCCCTAAGCCGCCGGAGGCGACCCTGACCTTAAAGGCGGCGCAGTAAAAGAGGATAGCGCAGCGAGCCCAACCATCCCATAAAAGCAAAAATAGCGCTGCCCGGCTGCGCCGCCGCTCCTCATAGCGTCTTCGAGCGAAGCGATGAACAGCGGCCTCCTCAATGCAGCCGCCCCCCCTTGCGCCCCAGCCAAAGCCTCCCACCAAAAGGCAGGCCGCAGCCGGACAGCCTCGCATTTACCGCCTCGCTCAAAAGCTCTCAAAAGAGCTGGTATTCATAACCAAAAATGGCGAATGGGCGAGGCCTTTTCGCGCCGGTCGAGACGAATTAGTGAAAACACCCCCGCCGTATGGCAAGCAAATTTCAATATGAACGGCGCGAAAGGGACGGCGTTTGCAGGTTGTGAATACAGGCTCTTAAAACCGCCCCCGAATACTCCCCCCAAAGAAAAACGCAATCCCACGGGAAAGGAAGAGAATGGATGACAGACTGGAAACGGCTGCAAAAAGACGTCTATCAAAACAAGCTGGACCATCATTTCAACGTCACGGACGTGAACTTGGAGTTCTGCTACTTGTACGGCGAGGTGGGCGAGGCCCATGCCGCCTACCGCAAGCGCAAGCCGGACCTGGGGGAGGAGCTGGCGGACGTGGCCATCTACCTGCTGGGCCTGGCGGAGATTTTGGGCTTTGACCTGGAGGACCAGGTACTGCGGAAGATGGAGATCAACCGGGCCCGCCGCTACCAGGTAGTGGACGGGGTGCTTCAGCGCGTGGAGCGGGAGGAGGGCGCCCATGGCGGTTAAGCTGCTGGCCTTTGACCTGGACGGCACGGCCATTCTGAACCACCGGACCCTGCCGGAAGAGAACCGCTTAGCCTTGGAGTCCGCCGCGGTCCGGGGGGTGCTGCTGGTCCCCGCTACAGGGCGCATGCTGGACTTCCTCCCCAGCAGCGTAACGGCCCTGCCGGTTTCCTATGCCATCACGGCCAACGGCGGAGGCGTGTACCGCCTGCCGGGCCGGGAGCCGGTGATCCAAAACCTGATCCCCAATGACAAGGCCTTGGAAATACAGCGGGTGCTGGGGGATTACGACGTTTATATCGAGTACTATTCCAACGGGAAGGCCATCACCCGCCGGGACATGCCCCCCCGCGCCCGGACCCACTATGCCCTGCCCCAAAGCAAGTGGGGCTTCGTGGACGGCAAGGATTACACTTTGGTGGAAAGCCTTTCCCACATGCTGGAGGAGACCGGGCTGCGGCCGGAAAAGATCAACCTGCCCTACCTAAAAGACGGCCTAAAGGAGGAGGTGCGGGCGCGGCTGGAAGCCTTGGGCGGGCTGCGGCTCACCTCGTCCATCTCGGACAATTTGGAGATCAACAGCGCCCAGGCCCACAAGGGCGGGGCCCTGCTGGCCCTGGCCCGGGTGCTGGGGCTGCGGCGGGAGGACCTGATGGCCATCGGCGACAACGGCAACGACCTGACCATGCTGGAAGCGGCCGGCTGCTCCGTGGCGGTGGAGGACGGCTCTCCCGAAGCCCTGGCCGCGGCAAAGCACCGCACAGCCCCCCACGACCAGAACGGCCTGGCCCGGGCCGTGGAGCGGTTTGTGCTGGGAAACGGCACGGATGCTTAAAATTCTTTTCAAACGCGCCGCATGGCTTGGAGCCTCAAGCGGCGGGCCCCCGGTTCGCACGGCGGACTGGGGGCCTTTTGCGTCTGAACCGGCGGAAGCGCAGGCCCGCAGGCGCATCGGAAACGCCCGGGCATCACCCAGAAGAAGCTCCGGATCAAAGCGGCTCTGACCCCGGAACCGCCGCAGGCCGGGGGAAAACCGAACATGCGGCGGTCCCGGCAACGGGCTCCGGTTCCATGAATCCGCCCGGTACAAGCAAATCTTTATCCACTCCGTCATACATTTTGAAAAGCTGACAAAAAGGAGTGGACCCAAATGTTCTTATCCAATCTGCTGGACCTGTTTTCCCATATTTTCTACCTGATGCTCCACGTCACGGGCACGGGCAGCTTCCCCCGGGCGCTAAGCGCGCCCCAGGAAAAGAAATGCCTGGAGGAGATGGCCCGGGGCAGCGCCTCCGCCCGCAAGGAGCTGATTGAGCACAATCTGCGGCTGGTGGCCCATATTGTCAAAAAGTACTACGTTACCGGCAGCGACCAGGAGGACCTGATCTCCATTGGCGCCATCGGCCTGATCAAAGCCATCGACAGCTTCGACGCAGGCAAGGGCATCCGGCTTTCCAGCTATGCTTCCAAGTGTATTGAAAATGAAATCCTCATGTTCTTTCGCGCGGGCAAGAAGTCGGCGCAGGATGTGTCCATCAACGAGCCCATCGACACGGACAAGGACGGCAACGCCTTGACCCTGATGGATACCATGGCGGTGGACGACACCGTCATCGACGACCTGGACATCCGCATGAAGAGCCGGAAGCTCTACGACTATCTGCCCGTTTTGGAGCCCCGGGAGCGCAGCGTCATCTGCATGCGCTACGGCCTGGGCGGGCGCGCGCCCCTGCCCCAGCGGGAGGTGGCGGATAAGCTGGGCATCTCCCGGTCCTACGTATCCCGCATTGAGAAAAAGGCCCTGGAAAAGCTGCGGGTTCAATTTGAGACCCAGGGGGTCATATAAGAACCTGCGTTTACAGGCGAAGAAGGCCGTATGGCCGGGTCCTTTGCAGCCCAGCCGCGTTAAAGAATCGTGCGATGTGCCGGCATCCCCACTTTCTTTGCCTTGCCGGGTCTTCCCCCTCGCCCGCCCGGCTTCCACGCCTATGAATATAGTTTTAGGAATCGTTTGAAAAGAGAGGAGTTGACGGATTTTTGACCGGAAGTGGTCAATTCAAGGAGGAACCCGCAAGCCAATTTCGCAATCGGCGAGGATTTCCAAGGCAGAAAGTGACCGCTTATGGACAAAAAGACATTGGACCTCTTGCGAAATAGCAGAGAACCAGGCAAATTTCGCGGTCCAGGGGCGTCGACCTTCGCTGCGCGAAGTCGCGGCCCCTGGCAGGGTGTGGGACAGCGTCCCACGGTCTCGCCGCAGGCGCGCCCTTTGCGCCGGAGGCCTTTTATTATTCAAAAAACAATTTCGCAAGAGCTCTACTGTTTTCGATATTTCAAACAAGCCCTAAGCCCCTTTGCAAAGGTTTCTTAAAGGAAAAGCCCCCGGCCGGGGGCTTTTCCTTTTTGGGCGGGCGGTCCGGCCGGTTCTGAATTTGGCCCTTGAAAAACCGGCGGCTCTGTGTTAAAATAGAAGAAGAACATAATTTCGATTCCAAAAGGAGGGCCTATGCGATCCAAGATGATCCGTCTCGAGGAAGCCTCCCCCTTCCTGCCGGAGGAGGCCGCCCCCAGCACAAACTACCGGGACCGGCGCGCCGCGGCCGCCCTGCTGGAGCTGGGCCTGCGCCGCCTGACCCCGCGCCAGAGGGAGTGCGTGGAGCTGTATTACTATTACTCCCGAATTAGAACATAGGAAATCTGGTTATGTTGAAAGAAAGCGGA
>CAOKRG010000052.1 GCA_948471095.1 uncultured Oscillospiraceae bacterium | reverse complement strand
TTAAGGCTCTGCCTTAAGAATCCGCCAGGTGCCTAACGCACCTGGACCGCGAATTTTGCTTACTGTTAACTCTCAGGTAACAGTTTTTTGGCTGCGAATACGGTTCCTTACGGCAGCAGCGTGTTGATAACGGTGAAATCATCGTTTTCCTTGTCGATCCGTTCCTGTTCCGTCAGCCACTTTTCCAGCTTGCCGCCGCAGATGGGGCACCTTTTCTGGTCCTCAGGATATTCGCGCTTACAATCGTTACAATATTTTATCATGATGTTATCCTTCCTATTACCATTTCAGCACGCAGGCCGCGCTGGAAAGCCCGCCGCCGAAAGCGGACATGACGATATAGTCGCCGGGCTGGAACATCCCCGCCCGGGCCGCCTCGTCCAGCAGAATGGGCTCGCTGGAGGAAGAGGTGTTGCCCACCCGGTCGATGTTCACTAAAAATTTATCCTTGTCAATCTCCGGCAGCCGCCGCCGGGCCTCGTTGATGATCCGCAGATTGGCCTGGTGGGGGATGACGGCCTTGACCTGTTCGCCGGCAATGCCCGCCTTCTCCATGACGGAGCGGATGTCCCGGACCATGGAGGTGACGGCGAACTTATAGGTGTCCTGGCCCTTCATGTGCACACAGCTCTTGTCCCGCTCCACGGTGTAGAAGGGGGAGTTGTTCCAGGCCGTGGGGATGCTGATCACGTCGTCCCCGCCCTGGGTGTGCAGCTCGCTGGCCGCGTAGCCCTCCCCTTCGCCCAGCACCGCCGCCCCCGCGCCGTCGCCGAAGATGCAGCAGGTGCCCCGGTCGGTCCAGTCCAGCAGGCCGCTCATGCGCTCGGCGCTGACCACCAGGACCTTCTTTACGGCCTTGCGGGCGAAGAACCCGGCCGCAATGTCCAGCGCGAACAGGAAACCCGGGCAGGCGGCGTTTATGTCAAAGGCGGGGCAGGCGGCCCCCAGGCGGTTCTGCACCATGCCCCCCAGGCCCGGGGAGATGGTGTCCGCGCTGATGGTGGCGGCAATGATCAGGTCCAGCTCCTGGGGCTCCGTGCGGGCGGCCTCCAGGGCCCGGCGGGCCGCCCCGGCCCCCAGGTCCAGGGCGGTCTCGGCGGTGCACACATGGCGGGTTTTCACGCCCACCCGCTGGGTAATCCACTGGTCGGAGGTCTCCACCATTTGGGATAGCTCCTCGTTGGTGACGGTTCGCTGGGGCAGAAAGCTGCCGGTGCCAAGAATTCGAAAGCTCATACTATGGTATCCTTTCTCCCCGCCGGGAGCGGGGCGGAAGCTGTCCCGAATAGGGCGCAGGACATTATTCTCTTTATTTTAATAGATTTGCCTTGATTTGTCAATCGTTTCGCGCGGCGCGGCGGGGAAATCCACGGCGGCCCGGCGCGCCCCCACGGCCCCGCGGCGCTTGACTTGACGGGCCATCTATGGTATTCTTAATATTATATGCCGGTCTGTTCCGGCAGAATCTGCGTTGAAAAAAGGATGGATCAAAATTGAGAAAATTCTTTGCCTGCCTCCTTGCCTCCGCGGCCTTGGCCCTGGCGCTTTCCGCCTGCGGCGGCAAAGACGCCTCCTCCTCGGAGCCCTCGCCCAGCCCGGCCCCCGTACTTACCGCGTCCCCGGCGCCCACGGCCTCCCCCACCGCTTCCCCCACGGCCGCGCCTACGGCCAAGCCCACCCAGAAGCCGGAGTCCAAGCCGGAGTCTTCCGCCCCGGAAGAGGCCGACGAGCCGGAGTATTCGGAGCCCGAACCCACGGAAGAGGCCGGCTATGAGCCGGAGCCCGAGCCCACCCCGGAGCCGGAACCGGATCCCACGCCCGAAGAGCCCCAGGCCAATCCGTCGGACTATATCAACTCCGACGTGAGCGCCTTGTACGCGGTGTTTGGCCAGCCCAACGGCGCGGACTACGGCCCCAGCTGCCTGGGCAGCGGCGAGGACGGCGTGCTCTATTATGACGGCTTTACCGTGTACACCTATAAGGACGAGTCCGGCGAACGCATTTTGGACGTAGGATAAGGCGATGGTATTCAGCTCCCCGGCTTTCCTTTTCGCCTTTCTCCCGGCCGTTTTCCTGCTGGAGCGGCTGGTTCCAGGCGTAAAAGGGAAAAACCTCCTTCTCACCGTAGCGAGCCTGCTCTTTTACGCTGTGGGCGAGCCCGTCTACGTGCTGCTGCTTTTGGCCTCGGTTTTGCTCAACTATACGGCGGGCCGCCTGCTGGCGGGCCCCCGCCTGCCTAAAAAGCTGGTGCTGGGCCTGACAGTGGCCCTCAACTTAGGCCTACTCTCGGTGTTCAAATACGCCGGTTTCGCGGCGGACACGGTGAACCGGCTGCTGGGCCCATCCCTGCCCGTGCCGGACATCGCGCTGCCCATTGGCATCTCCTTTTTCACCTTCCAAGGGCTCTCCTATGTGGTGGACGTGTACCGGGACGAGACCATGGTGAGCCGCAGCCTTTTAAAGCTGGCGCTGTATATCTCCTTCTTCCCTCAGCTGATCGCCGGCCCCATTGTGAAATATCACGATGTAAGCCTGCAAATCGACAGCCGGGAGACCAGCCCTGCCCTGACGGCGGACGGGGCCCGCCGGTTTATTTTGGGCCTCTCGAAAAAGCTGCTGCTTTCCAACACGGTGGGCCAAATGGCGGACCTGGCCTTTACCGCTCCGGCGGCGGGGCTGGACGCCCGCTCCGCCTGGCTGGGGGCCCTGTGCTACATGCTCCAAATTTATTTCGACTTTTCCGGCTATTCCGACATGGCCATCGGCCTGGGGAAGATGTTCGGCTTCCGCTTTCTGGAGAACTTCGACTACCCCTATATCAGCTCCAGCGTCAAGGAATTCTGGCGGCGCTGGCACATTTCCCTTTCCAGCTGGTTCCGGGACTACCTCTACATCCCCCTGGGCGGCAACCGGAAGGGAAGGCTGCGCACCGAGCTGAACAAGTGCCTGGTGTTTTTCTGCACCGGGCTCTGGCACGGGGCCTCCTGGAACTTTGTGCTCTGGGGGCTTTGGCACGGGGCCTTCATCATTTTGGAGGACCTGACCCCGAAGAAGCGCCGCCCGCCCAAGGCCATGGCCCATGTGACCACCTTGTTGATCGTGCTGCTGGGCTTTGTGCTGTTCCGGGCGGATACCCTGCCCATTGCCGGGATGATGTATGGGAAGATGTTCGCAGGCTTTGCGGCCACGGCCCAGAGCCAGGCCCTGCTGCGGGCCATGCTTACGCCCTATAATCTGTTCATTCTGGCGCTGTGCCTGGCCTTTTCCCTGCCCATTCTGCCCCGGCTGCGGGCCTGGGCCAGGGGGGGCCGGGGGAGGCTGCTGCGGGCGGGGTCCTATGTGGCGGCGGGCGCGCTGTTCGCGCTGTGCGTGATGAATCTGGCGGGAAGCCAGTTCAACCCCTTCATCTATTTCCGGTTTTAGTGCACGCATGGCCTCCGGCGCAAGACCTCGGGGGCTCTGCCCCCGAACCCCTGCAACCTTTGAAAAGGTTGACGAAACTTTTACACGCTTATTATGGGTGTGAGGCGCGCGCTGAGCGCTCGGTTCGGAGCGGGAAGCTGCACGCTGTCTTTGCCAGGCGCCCCCTGCTTTTGAAAAGGTGGGTATGTGCCAGCACGCTGCCCAACCCATTTCTCTTTGCCGGCGCAGTGAGACATCCTCAAAACCGCGCGGCTTTATAGAGAATAAAATTCACAAAACGTAACAGTATAAGTTTCGTCATTCTCCGCCACTTGCGATTGCCGCCCCAAACCGGGCGCTCAGTGTGCGCCTTACACTTACGATAAACGTGTAAAAGCTTTTGAAGATTCTGCGACTTCATTTTCAATGAAGTCGGGAACTTCTTCTCGAAAAGTTCCTTAAGCCGCCGGAGGCCCGCGAGGCGAAACGAGTACTACTAAAAAATATAAATTACCGCAAAGGAGAAACCATCAAAATGAGCGAAAATTGCACCCACGACTGCTCCACCTGCGGGGCGGACTGCCCCTCCCGCCAGGAAGGGGCCGGCGAAGGCCCCGAGAGCATGTTGGAAAAACTCAATGACTTCAGCGCCGTGAAAAAAGTCATCGGCGTGGTCAGCGGCAAGGGGGGCGTGGGCAAGTCCCTGGTCACCTCTCTGCTGGCTGCCAGCCTGCGCCGCCGGGGCGATTCCGTGGCCATACTGGACGCGGACGTCACCGGGCCCAGCATCCCCAAGTGCTTCGGCCTTAAGGGCATGGCGGTTGCCGATGAGAAGGGCATCTACCCCCGGGAGACCAAAACCGGCATTAAGGTCATGAGCATCAACCTGCTCCTGGACGAGGAGACCGCCCCGGTGGTCTGGCGCGGCCCGGTGATCGCCGGGGCCATCAAGCAGTTCTGGGGCGACGTGGTCTGGGGGGACGTGGACTATATGTTTGTGGACATGCCCCCCGGCACCGGCGACGTGCCCCTGACGGTGTTCCAGTCCCTGCCCGTGGACGGGCTGATCATTGTCACCTCGCCCCAGGAGCTGGTGGGGATGATCGTCTCCAAGGCCGTGGAAATGGCCAAGCTGATGGACGTGCCCGTGCTGGGCCTGGTGGAGAACATGAGCTATTTCCAGTGCCCGGACTGCGGCAAGGAGCTGAAAATCTTCGGCGAGAGCCATCTGGACGAGGTGGCCGCCAAGTACGCCCTGCCCGTGCTGGCCCGCCTGCCCATGGACCCCGCCCTGGCGTCCGCCTGCGACCGGGGAATCATCGAGCTGTTCAGCGGAGATTGGCTGGAATCCACCGCAGACCGGATCGAGGGGCTGGAATAGGGAAATTCCGGAGCCTTTTTAGAAGCTGCGTCCATAGGGAAACGCGGTTTTTAAAGCCGTTTGGGGCGCCGGCAAGGCGCGAAAGCCGGGCGCCCCGGCGGAAAAACCAAACGGGCCTGTATATGGGCAGATGCGAAACAAGCGCAAGGGACCTGCATTCACAGGCGGAAACGCTGCCGGTGAATGCAGGTCCCTCTTTTGGCGTTGGAGTGACGGATTTCGTCCCGTCTGCGGTACGTATAGAGAATCGGCCCGCCGCGGGGCAGGCGGTCCATTCTCTTTCGATATTTCATCAAGATTGTAGAAAAGTACGGAGGGATATGGTATAATGTACACGGCAGAAGCCTAAATGGGCAAAGTAAGCCGCTCCGGCCGTGTACCGGAAGTTTCCCTCTTCGCGCGAAGCGCTTGTTTTTGCTGCGCAAAAAACGGAGAAACTTCCCCGTCTTGCGGCAACGAGTCCACGGCAGAAGCCTAAATGGGCAAGGCAAGCGGCTCCGGCCGCGTACCGGGGCAGGCGCTCCCGGCCGAAGCTGCCGCCGTCGGTTTTTGCGTTTCAGTAATCGGTAAAGGACAAAGGACTATGAAAATATTATTCGTCTGCACGGGCAACACCTGCCGCAGCCCCATGGCGGAGGGGCTGTTCCGCCGGCTTTTGGCCCGGCATAAAGCCGGCGGCTCTTTGGAATGCGCCAGCGCGGGGCTTTCCGCCGTCAACGGCGAGCCCCCTTCGGAAAACGCGGTTCTGGCCTGCCGGGAGGCGGGGGTGGACATCTCCGGCCACCGGGCCCGCCGCCTGACCGCCGGGGACCTGGACCAGTGGGACCTGTTCTTCGTTATGACCGCCACCCACGGCTATATTTTGGAACAGGCCGGGGCTCCGGCCCAGAAAATCTATGTCCCGCAAAACGTGGCCGACCCCTTTGGCGGGGATTTGGACGTGTACCGGGCCTGCCGGGACGAGCTTGCCGCCCGCCTGGAGGAGTTTTACGCGTCCCTGCCCAGGGAGGCCCGGGAATGACGCTGGAGCGGATGGCCCCCCGGCACCTGCCCGCCGTGGCGGATTTGGAACGCCGCTGCTTCTCGCTGCCCTGGAGCCTGGAGGGCTTTGCCGAAGAGCTGGAAAACCCCAACGCCTACTACGTAGTGGTGGTGGAGGAAGGCCGCCTGCTGGGGTACGCGGGCATGCGCTTTGTGCTGGACGAATTTTATGTGGACAACATCGCCGTGGCCCCGGAATGCCGCCGCCAGGGCGTGGGCCGGGCCCTGATGGGCGAGCTGATCCGCCGGGCCAGGGAGGGCGGGGCCAGCTTCCTCTCCCTAGAGGCGCGGCTGTCCAATCTGCCCGCCCAAGGGCTCTACCGGGGGCTGGGCTTCGCGCCTGCGGGCCTGCGGAAGAATTTTTATGAGCAGCCCCGGGAGGACGGGCTTATTATGACGCTTTTCTTGAAAGAACAGGAGAAACCGATATGATCATGTTAGGAATTGAGACCTCCTGCGACGAGACTGCCGCCGCCCTGGTGGAGGACGGCCGGAAGGTCCTCTCCAATGTAGTGGCCAGCCAGATCGAGGAGCACAAAATCTATGGGGGCGTGGTGCCGGAGATCGCCTCCCGGCGGCACAGCGAAGCCATCTCGGCGGTAGTGGGCGAGGCTTTGGCGCAGTCCGGCCGCTCCCTTTCCGATGTTTCCGCCATCGCGGCCACCTGCGCGCCGGGGCTCATCGGGGCCCTGCTGGTGGGGGTCAACTTTGCCAAGGGCCTGGCCCTTTCCGCGGGCCTGCCCCTGGTCCCGGTCCACCACCTGCGGGGGCACATCGCCGCCAACTACCTCTGCCACCCGAACCTGGAGCCCCCCTTCCTCTGCCTGGTGGCCTCCGGGGGCCACAGCCACATTGTGATGGTCCATAGCTACACCCGCCTGGAGGTCTTGGCCCGCACCCGGGACGACGCGGCCGGGGAGGCCTTTGACAAGGCGGCCCGGGCCATGGGAATCCCCTACCCCGGAGGCGTGGAGCTGGACCGGATCGCCGAGGCCGGAGACCCCCGCGCCTATGCCCTGCCCCACCCGCGGGTGGAGGGCTCGCCCCTGGACTTCAGCTTCTCGGGCCTTAAGACCGCGGCCCTAAACCTGCTGCACAACGCCGCCCAAAAGGGCCAGACGGTCCGTGTGCCGGACCTGTGCGCCTCCTACCGCCGGGCGGTGGTGGACTGCCTGATGGAGAGCTTCCGCGCCGCCGCCCTGGAGACCGGGGCGCAGCGGCTGGCCGCGGCGGGGGGCGTTTCCGCCAACCGGCTGCTGCGCCGGGAGCTGGAGGGCCTGAGCCGGGAGCTGGGCCGGCCCCTGTATATACCGGAGCTGAGCCTGTGCGGGGACAACGGGGCCATGATCGCGGCCCAGGGATATTATGAATACCAGGCGGGGCACAGGGCCGGGATGGGCCTGAACGCCGCGCCCCAGTGGGAGATCGGGGCGGATTTTCCGTAAGCCCGCCCCAAAGAGGCGAGGGGCGCGAAAAGCCCCTCTAAGCTGCCGTACACAAGGAGGCAAACTATGAGAAAACTCATCAAACCCCAAAAGCTTTCCCCCGGCGACACCGTTGCCGCCATCTCCCTTTCCGGCGGCCGCGCCGGAGACGCGGACATGCTCTGGCGCTATGAGCTGGGGAAAAAGCGGCTGGAAGAGGTATTCGGCCTGAGAGTCATTGAGACTCCCCACGCTTTAATGGGCAGCGGGTATCTGTATGAGCACCCGGAGCATAGGGCCGCTGATTTGCACTGGGCCCTGGAAAACCCGGAGGTGAAGGGGATAATAGCCAATATGGGCGGGGACGATTCCTACCGCCTGCTGCCATATCTTGATTATGGGCTTATACGCTCAAACCCCAAAATATATATGGGTTTCTCCGACATTACCACTACATGCTGCTGCTTTGCCCATGCCGGGGTCATGAGCTATTACGGCCCGAATCTGCTTACCCCCATTGCCCAGTCGGGCAGCTTGGATGGGTACACCGAGGCCGCCATGCGCCGCGCCCTGTTTTCCGGCGAGGTGATTGGCCAGGTGGAGCCCTGCCCCCGCTTTACGCCTATCGAGTGGCGCGACCTGCCCGAGAACGAGATAAACTGGCAGAAAAGCACCGGTTATCAGGTGCTGCAGGGCAGTGGAAAGGCGCGCGGGCGGCTTATAGGCGGCTGCTGGGGGCCATTACAGCAGATAATGGGCACGGATATTTTCCCCGGGCGGGAGCTATGGGAGGGGAGCATACTGTTTATAGAGAATATGTCACCCTATAACAGCACGTTGGCGGGTCTCCACGGCTGGCGGGCTTTAGCCGCCTGCGGGGCTCTGGACGTGTGCGCGGGGCTTATCACGCCGGTGATGAATGATGAGGAGTGTCAGGGGCTTTTGAAGGTGCTGAAGCATGAGGTGCGGCGGGAGGACCTGCCGGTGATCGCCGGGGTGGACTTCGGTCACCGCACGCCCATGACGGTCCTGCCGGTGGGCGCTCTGGCGGAGATCGACTGCGAGGAGGCCTCCTTCGCCATTTTGGAGAGCGGCGCGGCGGAGCGGGGGATGGACGCTTGACAAAGCTGTGGCTTTGTGCTACTATATTACTGCAATAAAGTAAAAGCGGGAGGCCCTATGAAATCATACACAAAACTCACCCCCGAGGGCGTGCGGGACGTGCTTTTTGAAGAGTGCCGGGCCCGGGCCCGGACCCGGGAGAAGCTGGCGGATATCTTCGGCCGCCGGGGCTACCAGGAGGCCGTTACCCCGGGGCTGGAATATTTCGACGTGTTCAACCTGCCGGGCGCGGCCATCCCCCAGCAGGACATGTACAAATCCACGGACGGAGCGGGCAGGCTGCTGGTGTTCCGGCCGGACTCCACTCTGCCCATCGCCCGGATGGCGGCGGCCCGGCTGCAAAACCGCCGCCGCCCCATGCGGCTCTACTACTGCCAAAACGTCTACCGGAGCCGCCCGGCCCTTTCCGGCAAAAGCCACGAGCTGGCCCAGATGGGCGTGGAGCTGCTGGGCGCGGCCGGCCTGCGGGCGGACCTTGAGGTGATCTGCACGGCGGTGGAGGCCCTGGAGGCCGTGGCCCCCGGGTTCCGCATCGAGCTGGGCCATGCCGGGGTGTTCCAGCGGCTGGCCCGGCGGCTGGAGGTCTCGCCGGAGCGGCGGGAGGAGATCCGCGCCACCATCGAGGCCAAAAACTATGGGGCCCTGGACAGCCTGCTGGACCCCCTGGGGACCAGCCCCGCGGCGGAGGCCGTGCGCACCCTGCCCCGCATGTTCGGCGGGGAGGAAGTCTTGGCCCAGGCGGAGGCCTGGAACCTGGACGGGGATGCGGCCCAGACCCTGGCCTACCTGCGGCGGCTTTACATGTCCCTAAAAGAACTGGGCCTGGGAGACCGGCTGATGGTAGACCTGGGGCTGGTCCAGCGCAACGACTACTACACCGGGGTGGTGTTCAGCGGCTATGTACAGGAGCGGGGCGGGCCGGTGCTCACCGGCGGACGCTACGACAGCCTGTGCGGGCGCTTCGGCCCCCCCATGCCGGCGGCGGGCTTTGCCCTGGACCTGGACGCGGCCGCGGCTCTGGCCCAGGGAGATTGGGCGGAGGAGGCCCCTTCGGTGCTGGTCCACGGGGAGGCGGGCTATGAGGTCCAGGCCCAGCGGGAGCTGGCCCGGCTGGCCGCGGAGGGCGTGCGGGCCGAGGCCTCTGTGTGGGAGAGCCTGGAAGAGGCCCTGGCCTATGCCCGGGAGGCGGACATAGAGAGGGTGCTCTGCCTGGGAGCGGAGCCCAAGGAATGGAACGCAAAGGAGGCGAGGCCATGAGGCCCCTGCGCATCGCCCTGACCAAGGGGCGGCTGGAAAAATCCACCGTGGCGCTGATGGAGCGGGCGGGCCTGGACTGCTCGGCCCTGCGCGACAAGGGCCGCAGGCTGATCCTGCCCATTGGCGATGGACTGGAGGCGGTGCTGGCCAAGGCCGGGGACGTGATCACTTACCTGGAGCACGGGGTTTGCGACTTGGGCGTGGTGGGCAAGGACGTGATTTTGGAGCGGGGCGGGCAGTTTTTCGAGATTTTAGACCTGCGCTTCGGCAAATGCGGCTTTGCCCTGGCGGCCCCGGCGGGCGCGGACTTTTACCAGGGCTATCAGGGAAAGACCATCGCCACCAAATACCCCAATGTGGCCCGGCGGTTTTTCCAGGGAAAAGACATGGACGTGCGGGTCATCAAGATTGAGGGCTCGGTGGAGCTGGCCCCGCTGCTGGGGCTGGCGGACGGCATTGTGGACCTGGTGGAGACCGGGGCCACCCTGCGGGAGAACGGGCTGGAGGTGGTGGAGCCTGTGGCGGAGGTTTCGGCGAGGCTGATCGTGAACGCGGCCAGCCTAAAGCTGCGCAAGCGGGAGATCGAAGCCCTGGCGGAAAAACTGGAAACCGCCAACCAATGAGCACAAGCAACCGCCACACACAAAGCGTAGCAAATTAAAAAGTTCGCCAGCCTTTCAAGGCTGCAGGGTGCGGGGCAGCGCCCCGCGACCTTGCCCTTAAGGCGGCGCAGCGTGAAACAATCAGCGTCTCCAGCTCACTCCGTTCAAAAAGCTTTATGTGTACCGCAGACCTGCGCCGCCCCCCTAGCAGCGCTTTCGAGCGCAGCGATGAACAGCGGACTCCTCAATGCAAGCGCCCCCCTTTGGCGGAACAGCCGCCTCCTCCCACAATAGGAAGCCATAGGGGATGAGGCCACTGTTTATCGCTTCGCTCAAAGGCGTTACAGGGCGCGGCGCAAGCCGGGCGGCGCTGGGGACGCTTGGCGTGAGATTTTCGTTGCGGTGCGCTGATTCTTCTTCCTTGCGCCGCTTTTAGGGTCGCCTCCGGCGGTTTAAGGAACTTTCTGAAGAAAGTTCCTTAAAAATTTTCAAAGACTTTTACTCCGCTCCGCGTTTTCATTTTTGATTTGCTGTATATTCTAAGATTGTAAGGAGTTTTCCCCATGATAAAAACCGTTGCCGCCAGCCCCGCCCAGCGCCGGGCTTTCCTCGCGGAGCTCAAGGCCCGCGTTGGCGCCGCCAGCCCCGAAATCGAAGAAAAAGTAGCCCGCATCCTCCAAACCGTCCGGGAAAACGGCGACCGCGCCGTACTGGACTATTCCCGCCAATTCGACGGCTGGGCCCCGGAGTCCCTGGAGCTCTCCCGCCCGGAAATGGAAAAGCTGGCCGCTTCCTGCGCCCCCCGGTTCCTGGCCGCTTTGGAGCGGGCCGCCGCCAATATCTACGACTTCCACCAGCGCCAGAAGCAGCAGAGCCGCATCGACGCGCAGAGTAACGGGATTATTACCGGCCAGCGGGTGCGGGGCCTGCACCGGGTGGGGGTCTATGTGCCCGGCGGCACGGCGGGCTATCCCTCTTCCGTGCTGATGAACGTGATCCCCGCCAAGGTGGCCGGGGTGGGTGAAATCATTATGGCAACCCCCCCGGGCCGGGCGGGCCATCCGGACGCCAACATCATCGCCGCCGCCCTGACCGCCGGGGTGGACCGGGTCTTCCTCATGGGCGGGGCCCAGGCCGTGGCGGCGCTGGCCTATGGCACGGAGTCTGTGCCCAAGGTGGACAAGATCGTGGGGCCGGGGAATATCTTTGTGGCCACAGCCAAAAAGCAGCTGTACGGCGTGGTGGACGTCGACATGATCGCCGGGCCCAGCGAGATTTTGATTCTGGCGGATGAATCGGCCAACCCGGAGTTTTTGGCCGCGGACCTGATGAGCCAGGCCGAGCACGACCCCATGGCCTCCGCTATTTTGATTACCACCAGCCAGCCTTTGGCCGAAGCTGCGGTAGCCGCCCTCTACCGCCAGCTGGAACACCTCTCCCGCCGGGACGTGATTGAAAAGGCTCTGGACGGGTTCGGGGCGGTGATCGTGTGCGGGGACATGGACGAGGCCGTGGACTTTGCCAACGAGCTGGCCCCGGAGCATCTGGAGGTCTGCTGTGAAAATTCCTTCGAGTATTTGGGGCGGCTGGACAACGCCGGGTCCGTGTTCCTGGGGGACTACGCCCCCGAGCCCCTGGGCGACTACTATGCCGGGGCCAACCATGTGCTACCTACCGGCGGCACGGCCCGGTTCTTCTCGCCCCTCTCCGTGGACGACTTTGTGAAGAAGTCCAGCTTTATTTATTACCCTAAGGATGAATTATTGCGCGCGGCGGACGATATCATATTGTTAGCCGAAACCGAGGAGCTGACCGCCCACGCCAACTCCATCCAGGTCCGCAAGGCGGCGGAGTCCTGACGTGAAGACCCTGGAAGAGGTGTTCGGGGCCCTGCGGGGCCAGGGGAGGCTGGAGTGGATCGGCCAGGAAAAGGCGGCGGCTGTGCTGTACTTTCAGCGGGGGCGCAGCCGGTTTAAAATCTACTTTGACGACAGCAATGTGGAGGTTTCCCAGCTCCGGCGGTGGTTCAAGGAGGAGTACTGGGACTCGCTGGGGGCGCGGCATTACGACGCCCCGGAGGACACGGTGGACGATGTGTTCGATACCGTGATGTGGTGCCTGAAAGAGTATGGAGGAAGGGGAAGGAAGGATGTTTGACCTAAATGAAAAGCTGCGGGGCCTTGCCGCCTACCAGCCGGTAGAGGGCGCGGGCTGCATCCGCCTGGACGCCAACGAGAGCTTTTTGCCTTTGCCCAAGGAGATCCGGGCGGCGTTCCGGCAGGTCTTGGGGGATCTGGAATACAGCCGCTACCCCGACCCGGCGGCCCGGGAGCTGTGCGGGGCCTTCGCCCGGTATTACGGCGTGGACCCCCAATCCGTTGTGGCGGGGAACGGCTCGGACGAGCTGATCTCCGTGATCTTCCAGGGCTTTCTCATGAAGGGCGAGGCCTTTGCCACTGTGGACCCGGACTTCTCCATGTACGCCCAGGCCGGCGCTTTGGCGGAGGCCCGCCATGTGTCCATCGGGAAGAAGGACTACCGTATTGACCCGGAGGAGGTCATAGGGGCCTGCCGCCGGGAGGAGGTGAAGCTGCTGATTTTCAGCAACCCCTGCAACCCCACCTCCCTGGTGCTGGACCGGGCGGCGGTCCGGCACATCGTCCGCTCCGTGGAGGCCCTGGTGGTGCTGGACGAGGCCTATATGGATTTTTCGGACCAAAGCCTGCTGGGCGAGGTTTCGGAGTACGGCAACCTGATCATTCTGCGCACCTGCTCCAAGGCCATCGGCATGGCGGCGGCCCGGCTGGGCTTCGCCGTGGCCGGCCCCCGGCTGGCGGAAGCCCTGCGGGCGGCAAAATCGCCGTACAATGTAAACGGCATGTCCCAGGCCCTGGGCGCGGCGGCTTTGAGCCGGGGCGGTCTGCTGCGGCAGGCCTTGGCCCAGGTGCTGGCGTCCCGGGACCAGCTGCTGGCCGGCTTGCGGGCAGTGGACCAGGCTCTGCCCGGCCGTTTTCGGGTGCTGCCCAGCGGGGCCAACTTCGCGGCGCTGGTTCTGCCCCAGGCCAGGCGGGTCCAGGAGACGCTGCTGGAACGGGGCGTGGCCGTGCGCTTCACCGGCGGGCTGCTGCGGGTGACCTGCGGACGGCCCGAGGAGAACCGGCGGTTTTTACAGGAATTTCAAAAGATATTGGAGGAGCTGACATGAGCCGTACGGGGAATGTGCATCGAAAGACAGGCGAGACCGACGTGGCTGTGGCCCTGGACCTGGACGGCGGGCCCCGGGACGTCTCCACCGGGGTGGGCTTTTTCGACCACATGCTCGCCGCCCTGGCGGTCCACGGGGGGCTGGGGCTCACGGTCCGGGCCAAGGGGGACCTGGAGGTGGACTGCCACCACACGGTGGAGGATGTGGGCATCGCCCTGGGCCAGGCCCTGGGGCAGGCCCTCGCAAACAAGGCGGGGCTGCGGCGGTATGGCAGCGCCTACATCCCCATGGACGAGGCCCTGGGCTTCTGCGCCCTGGACCTGAGCGGACGGGCCTTCCTGGTGTTTTCCGCCGCCTTTCCGGAGGAGCGGGTGGGGGCCTTCGATACCTGTATGACCGAGGAGTTTTTCCGGGCCCTGGCCATGAACGCCGGGGTGACGCTCCACCTGGAATGCCGGTATGGGAAAAACTCCCACCATATGATCGAGGCGCTGTTCAAGGCCTTTGCCCACGCCCTGCGGGACGCGGCGGCAATGGAGGGCGGCGGGGTGCTGTCCTCTAAGGGCGTGCTGTAGGGGCGGCGGTCAAGTTCATCTAAGAGGGGCTGTCCAAAGGGCGCAGTTTTTTGAAGTTTTACGGAGTGGAGTCTCGCCTACCGGCTCGGTCGGGTCAGAACGGTCCCCACTGGGGACCTTCCCCCTCCGGCGGCTTAGGGGCTCTGCCCCTAAGAACCCCGCAACCTTTAAAAAGGTTGACGAAACTTTTACTGTTATTGATAAAATCCAAAGGGATTTTTGACTATCTCTTTATAAGTTCTTAAATGCCGCTAAGTCTTGATTTTTCAAGGGTTCGCGGCATTTTTGCTATCGGGGGAAGCTCACATATACTCTCGAAAGTTTTTAGGTTTTCGCTCTCAAAGGTAGTACGAAAGTAGTAAAACCTCGTCCTGCCTATGCTGCCAGCCGTTCCATTTCAGCCCTTGCGGAAGCGTAGGTTGCGTGTGCGTAATAGTTCAGCGTCATGGTGATATTGGAGTGTCCCATGATGTACTGCAACGCTTTCGGGTTCATGCCCGCATTGGCTAAGTTGGTGCAGAACGTGTGCCGGAGCGTGTGCGGCGTCATTACCTTTGGCAAGGCTTCTTCGTGGCACTTGTTGTACTTCTTCACAAGCAGCCGAAACATGGTGTCGTAGTTCGGTGCCGTTTTCGGGTTGCCGTCCCTGTTGAGGAACAGGAAACCGCTGTAACCGTCCACGATAATGTCCTTTGCGCCCTTGCGGTTGGCAAGCACACGCTTCAACGCTTCACAGACTTTCTCGCTCATGGGGATTTGCCGGACACCGCTTTCCGTTTTGGGCTTCTCAATGTAGTAGCCCGTTTCCTTGCTCCTAAGAAGCTGGTGGTCTACTGTGATTGTCCTGCCCTCAAAGTCAAGGTCGGCGTCGGTCAGCCCGCAAAGCTCGGAAATCCGCAGCCCTGTCCCCAGCAGTATCACGATCTCGTCATAGTATTTCTCATAGACGCTATCGCTCTCCACAAAGGCCAGTAGGCTTTCTTCCTGCGCTGGCGTGAGAGGTACCTTTGGCTCCGTCGTATCTTCCAGAACGGTATTAAGCTGGAAGTCAAACGGATTCTTGCGTATGCAATCGTCCTGTATCGCCGTATAAAAGGCTGCTTTCAGAGAACGCTTGTCATTGCTGATAGTTCGGTAAGCTATGCCCCGATCTCTCATGCGTAAAGCCCATTCTTTCGCGTCGGACATTTTTACGCTCTCAATCGGACACGCGCCCAGCGGGTCGCTCTCCAATAGCTTCATCAGCCGTTCCCGGCTCTTTACGGTGTTGTGCCGCACATTCCCCCGGTGGCGGTTCTGCTTCGCGTAGAGCTGGCAGACCGTCATTTTTTTGCCGATAGGGTCTATCCCGTCGTCAAGGTCTTTCTGGATTTCCTTTTCCTTTTCCCGTAGGGATATGTCCTCCCGTTTTCCGGCTGGGGTCTTGTCCGTAGGCACTAACTTCCATGCGTAGACGAATTGCGGTTTTCCAAAGGTATCAACGTATTTGTAAGCATATCGCCCGTCTTTCCTCTGGCTCTCTCCTGAACGCAAAATGCGGTTTTTGCTGTCCCGTCTTTTCTCTGACATAATGCGCTGCTCCTTTCCAAAGACGGAAAGAGCCTTGATATACTTTGTATTCCGACAAGGTAAAACGGCGGCTTTGATTTCTCAAAGCCGCCG
>CAOKRG010000051.1 GCA_948471095.1 uncultured Oscillospiraceae bacterium | reverse complement strand
GTATAAAAAAATAAATGCGGAAGAACTCTCCCGCCCCGCTTTTGGGGCTTCGTGTCCTTTCGCATTTAATATTACAACCTGCGGGACACCCCTCAATTTCATTTTCCTCTTGCGTTCCTCCCGGTTTTCGAGTATAATACTTTGTTGAGAAAGCTGGCGCACGGAGAATGCGATATTTCGGAAAGGATTGTGGTGCACATGGGAAAAACAGCGTATCTGGTGCTGGAAAACGGCAGGGTTTTCCGGGGGGAGCGGTTCGGGGCCCAGGATGAGGTGCTGGCCGAGGTGGTCTTTACCACCGGCATGACCGGCTATTTGGAGGCCTTGACCGACCGGAGCTATTGGGGGCAGATCGTGGTGCAGACCTTCCCGCTCATTGGCAACTACGGGGTCATCCCCGCCGACTTTGAAAGCGATGTGATCGGACCCAAGGGGTATATTGTCAAGCATTGGTGCCAAGCGCCTTCTAACTTCCGTTCAGAAGGCAGTCTTGACGCCTTTTTTAAAGACCGGGGCCTCGCCGCCCTGTCGGGTATTGACACCCGGACCCTGACCAAGATCATCCGGGAAAAGGGCGTGATGAACGGCGTCATCACCGACGACCCGGCCAGCGTGGACCTGGCCGCCGTGGCCGCCTACAAGGTGGAGGGCGCGGTGCGGGCCATGTCCACAAAGGAGCGCCGGGTGGAAGGCCCGGAGGATTACAAGTATAAGATCGCCTTGATGGACTACGGCATGAAGGACAGCATCTGGAAGGAGCTGGCCCAAAGGGGCGCGCAGGTGCACGTCTGCCCCTGCGGGACCACGGCGGAGGAAATCGCGGCCCTGAACGTGGACGGCCTAATGCTCAGCAACGGCCCCGGCGACCCCTCGGAAAACGTGGAGCTCATTGAGGAGCTGCGGCGGATCAACCAGCTGAAAAAGCCCACCTTCGGCATCTGCCTGGGGCACCAGCTGATGGCCCTGGCCCACGGCTGCCGCACGGAAAAGCTGAAGTACGGCCACCGGGGCGAAAACCAGCCGGTGAAGAACCGGGAGACCGGCCGGGTGTACATTTCCAGCCAGAACCACGGCTACGCGGTGGTCAGCGAGAGCCTGGACCCCAAGTGGGGCAAAGAGCTCTATGTGAACGTAAACGACGGCACCTGCGAGGGTGTGCGCTACACCCACATGCCCGCCTTTACGGTGCAGTTCCACCCAGAGGCCTGCGGCGGGCCCCTGGACACCCGGATGCTCTTTGACGAGTTCTTCGCCATGATGGGCTGAGGGACAGGCTATGAATCATGAGAATACCGACTGGACCCGCTCTGTAACCGGCGTGGTCCTAAAAGACGGTAAGGCGCTGCTCTGCCGGCACACCTACGGCGGGGGCAAAGGGCTGCTGATCGTGCCCGGGGGCTACCTGGAACGGGGAGAGCGCCCGGAGGATGCCGTAAAGCGGGAAGTCCTGGAAGAGACCGGCGTTGCCGTGGAGCCCGGGCGGCTTTTGGGCGTCCGTTTTGGTGAGAAGGACTGGTACGCGGCCTTTGCGGCGGAGTACGTCTCCGGCGAAGCCCGCTCCGACGGGGACGAAAACGACCTGGTGGTCTGGATGGACACGGAAGAAGCCCTTATCCGGCCGGATGTACCGGGGCTCAGCAAGGCCCTCATCCGCTGTGCATTACAAGGAGACGGCCTTCTCCCCCTGCCCTTCGATACCCCTTCCGGCGCGGTAGGAGAAGGTTTATACGCCCTGCTGCCCACTACCAAGGAGTAAAAAATTCAACGAGCAAGAATCTCCACATAACCCCTGCCACGCCCACAAAGCCAACGAGATGGATAAGCCCAAACGGAGTAAAAGTTTTTGATCAAACTTTTTTCAAAAAGTTTGTGGGGTTTGGGGCAAAGCCCCAAGGTCTTAAAAGGGAGAAAAAGACGCTGTGATCGCTGTGAATAGGAGGATACTATGCCACTGAATAAGGATATCAAAAAAGTATTGGTGATCGGCTCCGGGCCCATTGTCATCGGCCAGGCGGCGGAGTTCGACTACGCGGGCACCCAAGCCTGCCGGGCCCTCCGGGAGGACGGCATTGAAATTGTACTGGTGAACTCCAACCCCGCCACCATTATGACCGACCAGGCCATGGCGGACAAGATCTACATCGAGCCCCTGACCCTGACCACCGTGAAGCGTATTATTGAAAAGGAGCAGCCGGACAGCATTCTCTCCGGCTTCGGCGGGCAGACGGGCCTGACCCTTTCCATGCAGCTGGCCAAGGAGGGCTTCCTGGACAAGCACCATGTACGCCTGCTGGGCGCTGGGCCGGAGACCATCGACAAGGCGGAGGACCGGCAGCTCTTTAAGGACGCTATGGAGCGCATCGGCCAGCCCTGCGTGCCCAGCAAGGTGGTCACCACCGTGGAGGGGGCGGAGGAATTCGCCGGGGAGATCGGCTATCCTGTGATTATCCGTCCGGCCTTTACTTTGGGCGGCACCGGCGGCGGCATTGTGAACAACCCGGAGGAGCTGCGGGAGATCACCGCCAACGGCCTGGCCCTTTCGCCCATTACCCAGGTGCTGGTGGAAAAGAGCATCGCGGGCTGGAAGGAGATCGAGTTTGAGGTTATGCGGGACGGCGCGGGCAACGCCATCACCATCTGCTCCATGGAGAACCTGGACCCCGTGGGCGTGCACACCGGCGACTCCATTGTCATTGCCCCGGCGGTGACTCTGGCGGACAAAGAGTACCAGATGCTGCGCACCGCCGCCTTGGATATCGTCAACGAGCTGGGGGTGGAGGGCGGATGCAACTGCCAGTTCGCCCTGCACCCGGACTCCTTCGAGTACGCCGTGATTGAGGTAAACCCCCGGGTGAGCCGGTCCTCCGCTCTGGCCTCCAAGGCCACGGGGTATCCCATCGCCAAGGTAGCTACTAAAATCGCCATCGGCTACCGGCTGGACGAGATCAAGAACGCCGTGACCGGGGTGACCTACGCGGCCTTCGAGCCCTCCATTGACTATGTGGCGGTGAAGTTCCCCAAGTGGCCCTTTGACAAGTTCGTCTACGCCAAGCGGGACTTGGGCACCCAGATGAAGGCCACCGGCGAGGTGATGAGCATTGCCGGTAATTTTGAGATGGCCCTTTTAAAGGCCGTGCGGGGCGCGGAGATCTCCGCGGGCTCCGGCGGCGGGCGGCTGGACACCCTGACCCTGCCCAAGTTCCAGCAGGAAGCGGAAGAAACCCTGCTGCGCATTGCGGAGCACGCCACCGACGAGCGGCTGTTCGCCGTGTATGAGCTGCTGAAGCGGGGCCGCACCGTGGACGAGCTCCACCAGCTCACCATGATCGACCGCTGGTTCCTCTCCAAGCTGCTGACTTTTATCGACTATGAAAACAAGCTGGCCTCCCGCACCCTGACAGAGGAGATCTACACCGAGGGCAAGCAGCTGGGCTACCCGGACGCGGCCATTGCCCGCATCTCCGGCCAGGAGGTGAAGTGGGAGCGCAGGACCACCTTTAAGATGGTGGACACCTGCGCGGGCGAGTTCGCCGCCCACACCCCCTATTTCTACGCCACCTACGACACCGAGGAAAGCGGCGGGGAGGACGAGGCCCTGGAGTTCATCGGACAGAACCGGGACAAGGAGACCGTGGTGGTGCTGGGCTCCGGGCCCATCCGCATCGGCCAGGGCATCGAGTTCGACTATGCCAGCGTCCACTGCGTCATGGCCCTGCAGAAGCTGGGCTACGAGGTGGTCATCATCAACAACAACCCGGAGACCGTCTCCACGGACTTCGACACCGCCAACCGGCTGTACTTCGAGCCCCTCTCCCCCGAGGACGTGATGGACGTGCTCCGCATTGAAAAGCCCATCGGCGTGGTGGTGGCCTTTGGCGGGCAGACAGCCATCAAGCTGACCAAGACCCTTTCCGAAAATAACATCCGCATTCTGGGCTCCTCCGCCGACACCATCGACATGGCGGAGGACCGGGAGCGCTTTGACGAGCTCTTGGAGCGGGCGGCCATCAAGCGGCCCAAAGGCTTCACGGTGATGACCGCGGCGGAGGCCCTGGAAGCGGCGGAAAAGCTGGGCTACCCGGTGCTGATGCGCCCCTCCTACGTGCTGGGCGGGCAGAATATGATCATCGCCACCTGCCGGGAGGACATTGAGGAATACATGAGCATCATCCTGGACACCCGCCAGGACAACCCGGTGCTCATCGACAAGTACCTCTCCGGCACGGAGATCGAGGTGGACGCCATCTGCGACGGGGAGGAAATCCTGATTCCCGGCATTATGGAGCACGTGGAGCGCACGGGCATCCACTCCGGCGACAGCATCGCCGTGTACCCGGCCTCTGGCATAGACGACGGCATGAGCGCCAAGATCGTCTCCACCACCGAGACCCTCTGCCGGGAGCTGCGGGGCATTGGGCTGATCAACCTGCAATACATCATTATGGACCGGGAGATCTACGTGATCGAGGTGAACCCCCGGGCCAGCCGGACCGTGCCCTACATCAGCAAGGTGACCGGCGTGCCCATGTGCGACCTGGCCACCAAGGTGAGCCTGGGCTACAAGCTTTCCGAGCTGGGCTTTGGAACCGGGCTCTACAAGCCCTCGCCCTACACGGCGGTAAAGGTGCCGGTGTTCTCCTTTGAGAAACTGACGGACGTGGACACCCACCTGGGCCCGGAGATGAAGTCCACCGGCGAGGTGCTGGGCATTGGCAACAGCCTGGAGGAGGCCCTTTACAAGGGGCTGATCGCCTCCGGCCACCAGATGAAGAAGACCGGCGGCGTGTTCATCACCGTGCGGGACCAGGACAAGCCGGAGATCGCGGAGATCGCCAAGAAGTTCGACCGGCTGGGCTTCAAGCTCTATGCCACCGGCGGCACGGCGCTGCTGCTCTTCAAGGCGGGGCTCAATGTGAACGTGGTGGATAAGATCCACGAAAACCCCAGCCGCAACACCGTCACTTTGCTGGAAAGCGGGCACATCAACTATGTGATCTCCACCTCCGCCAAGGGCCGCAACCCGGCCCGGGACAGCGTGAAGATCCGCCGCAAGGCCAGCCTGCTGGGCATCCCGTGCCTGACGGCCATCGACACGGCCAACGCTCTGGCGGACTCCCTGATGAGCCGCTTTACCCCGGAGAACACGGAGATCGTGGACGTCAACAATCTCAAGGCGGAGAAGCAGAAGATCTCCTTTACCAAGATGTCCGCCTGCAAAAACGACTATATTTATATCAATTGCTTTGACCCGGCCAACAATTTCCCCTCTCCGGAGTTCTTGTCCATCTGCCTCTCGGACCGGCACAACGGCGTGGGCGGCGACGGGGTGATCCTCATCGCGCCCTCGGATGTGGCGGACGCCCAGATGGTGATGTACAACCTGGACGGCAGCGAGGGCATGATGTGCGGCAACGGCGTGCGCTGCGTGGCCAAGTACCTGTACGACAACGGCATCGCCAAGGGGGAGCCCGCGGGCGAGGGCAGGCATGTGCTGCGCATTGAGACCAAAAGCGGGGTGAAGGAGTGCACGGCCATTACCAAGAACGGCCTTGTGTCCCATGTAACCGTGGACATGGGCCAGGTGGAGCTGGCCCCGGAAAAGGTGCCCGTGAAGCTGGCCGGCGGGCCGGTGGTGGGCCGCACGGTGGAGGTGGCCGGCGGCAGCTACGAGATCACCTGCTGCTCCATGGGCAACCCCCATGTGACCGTGTTCGTGCCCTCGGTGGACAAGGTGGACGTGGAGGGCCTGGGGCCCCGGTTCGAGCACGACCCGCTGTTCCCGGAGCGGGTGAACGTGGGTTTTGTGGAAGTCATCGACCACAAGACCCTAAAGGCCCGCATCTGGGAGCGGGGCAGCGGCGAGACCATGGCCTGCGGCACCGGCACCTGCGCGGCGGTGGTGGCCGCCACGCTCAACGGCTACTGCCAAAAGGGCCAGGACGTCCGGGTGATTCTAAAGGGCGGCGAGCTGACCATCCGCTACACCGACGAGCGGGTGCTGATGACCGGCGAGGCCAGGAAGGTCTTCGACGGCGTGGTAGAAGTCTAACAGCACCAAAAGCCCCAAACCGGGCACAAAGCGGTAAAAAATCTCTCCAAACCTCAACGTGTAAAGTTTTCGACCGCCTTTTTCAAAAGGCGGTCCAGTCCAGGGTGAGAGTTCGTAAGACGAAGCCTAACGAACTCTTAAACCCAAGAGTTGACCAAATCTTTGATTTGGATCAACTCTGGCCGCCGGAGGGGGAAGCTTCCCAGTGGGAAGCGTTTTGACCCGACCGAGCTGGCAGGCGAGACCCCACTCCGTAATACTCTCCAAAAAATCCAGCCCGTACTATGGGAGGCAAGCATGAAGCTTTTATTTAAACAGCGTTTTTTCTCGTGGCTGGACAGCTACGACGTATACTATGAGGACGGCTCCACCGCCTACACGGTGCAGGGCCAGCTCAGCTGGGGGCACTGCCTGAAGATTTTTGACGCCCAGGGCTGCGAGCTGGGCATGGTGAAGGAACGGGTGCTTACCTGGATGCCCAAGTTCGAGCTCTATGTGGGCGGGGCCTATGCCGGGTGCATCAGCAAGGAGTTCACCTTCTTCAAGCCCCGGTACAACATCGAGTGCAATGGCTGGCAGGTAGAGGGAAACATGATGGAGTGGGACTACAGCATCTATGACCCGGCCGGGAATGTGGCGGCCACGGTAAGCAAGGAGCTGTGGAACTGGACCGACACCTATGTGATCGAGGTGGCCCAGCCCCAGGACGCGCTGCTGGCGCTGATGTTCGTGCTGGCTATCGACGCGGAGAAGTGCTCGCGGGACTAGGGGCTTGACTCTGGCAAGTCTGAAACCGAGCACGAAGCGGTAAAAACCTCTCAAAGCCTCAACGTGTAAAGTTTTCGACCACCTTTTTCAAAAGGTGGTCCAGTCCAGGGTGAAACCCTGGCCGCCGGAGGCCACTCCGTAATACTCTCTAAAAGAACTGCGCCCTTTGGACAGTCAGCTCCCGCAAGTCCGGCTTGCGGGACAAGAAAAAATGTGGTATACTGGAACGTGGGAGGGGTCTGTCCCCTCCCTTGCCGGTTTTTACCGAAATATTGCGATTTATATTGCTGGTTTTTGCCCGTCAAGACGAAGGAAACGAGGTGAAGCGATGGACTGGAACACCGTATTGACCCTGACCCTGTGGGCGCTGGTGCTGGCGGCGGGCGTGGCCTTTGCCATTAAGCCCCTGTGGATGTGGGTTTTTACCGAGAGCTGGAAGCCCGGCAGCGAGGACGGCCCCACCAAGGAATACCTGCGGTTTGCCCGAACCTTCGGGATCATCCTGGCGGTCATCGGCGCGGCCATGCTGGCCTTGACCCTGACGGCGGTTTTATCCGGGGCATGAGGAGGGAGAAATTGGTATGCAATTGATTGTGGCGGGCATGATTATTCCAGCGGTAGGGCTATTTTCTGTCATAAACCCCCATACCCTGTGGACCATGCGGCATAGCTGGCGGTATAAAGACAAGCCCGAGCCTTCGGACCAATACCTGTTTTTGATCCGTGCCATCGGCGTGGTGCTGTGCGCGGCAGGCGTGGTCCTGGTCATTTACACCATTGCAAAGGGGCGCGCAGATGCCCAGTCCGCGGCGGAAGTGGAACAGTTTTTGCAGCGAACGGAAAACGAGCTTACCCAAATCATGGGAAGCGAAGCAGGCTTAGGCTAGCCCCCCAAAGCCCCCAAAACCACCCATAACCTGCAAGAGAAACCCAACATAAAACGTTTTGTCCACTTTTTCAAAAGCGGTAGGGTTGTAGGGGTGAGCGTGTGCCGGGTACTTGGCATAGCCAAGTACAGCACACAAGCTGTGAACCGACCGAGGGAAAGATCCCCGGGCACTTGGCGAAGCCAATGTGCTAGGACCGTTATGACCACGAGTTGACTTTGTCAACTCGACCGACGCGGCAGCGGAGACACGGCAGACGAGACGCAAGTCCCTACGGCCTTAAGGCCCAAAGTTACCACCCAAATGGAGGGGAAGAGTTTGAAATTTACCAAGATGCACGGCTGCGGCAACGATTACATCTATATCAACTGCTTTGAAGAGGCGGTGGAGGACCCGGCGGCTCTGGCCGTCCGGCTCTCGGACCGGCACAAGGGCGTGGGCGGGGACGGGGTCATTCTGGTCTGCCCCTCGGACGTGGCGGACGGGAAGATGCGGATTTTTAACATCGACGGCAGCGAGGGCATGATGTGCGGCAACGGCGTCCGCTGCGTGGCCAAGTTCCTCTATGACCGCGGCGTCTGCCGGAAGACGGAGATGGACGTTGAAAGCAAAAGCGGCGTGAAGCATTGCCGCATTCTGGATGAGGGCGGCAAGGCCGTGGCGGTCTCTGTAGACATGGGCCAAGCGGAGCTGGACCCCAAAAAGATACCTGCGGCCCTGGACGGCGGGCCGGTGGTTGGCCGCGAGGTGGAGGTGGCCGGGGGCGCGCACGAGATCACCTGCGTCTCTATGGGCAACCCCCACTGCGTGGTGTTCGGCGGAGACCCTATGGAGCTGGACCTGGAGGCCGTCGGCCCTAAGTTCGAATGGGACCCCCTGTTCCCGGAGAGGGTGAACACGGAGTTCGTGGAGGTGATAGACCGCCATACCCTGAAAATGCGGGTATGGGAGCGGGGCAGCGGGGAGACCATGGCCTGCGGCACCGGGGCCTGCGCGGCGGCGGTGGCGGCGGTGGAAAACGGCTTCTGCCCCATGGGGGAGGATATCACGGTGAAGCTCCGGGGCGGGGACCTGACCATCCGCTATACCGAGGAGCGGGTGACGATGACCGGCGAGGCGGTGGAGGTTTTCACCGGGGAAGTCAACATATAAAAGAGGGAGAGAGTGAAAATGGCAAAGTACATTTTTGTGACAGGCGGCGTGGTTTCGGGCCTGGGCAAGGGCATCACGGCGGCTTCACTGGGGCGGCTTTTGAAATCCCGGGGGCTGAAGGTGGCGGCCCAGAAGCTGGACCCCTACATCAACGTGGACCCGGGCACCATGAGCCCCTACCAGCACGGGGAGGTGTACGTCACCGAGGACGGCCTGGAGACGGACCTGGACCTGGGCCACTATGAGCGGTTCATCGATGAGGACCTGAATAAGTTCTCCAACCTGACCACCGGCAAGGTCTACTGGAACGTGCTCAACAAGGAGCGCCGGGGCGAGTACCTGGGGGAGACCATCCAGGTGATTCCCCATATTACCTCGGAAATAAAGAGCTTCATCTACAGCGTGGGCAGCAAGTCCAACGCGGACATCGTCATCACGGAGATCGGCGGCACGGCGGGCGACATTGAGAGCCAGCCCTTTTTGGAGGCCATCCGCCAGGTAAGCCAGGAGGTGGGGCAGGGAAATTCCCTCTTTATCCACGTAACCCTGGTGCCGTACCTGAACAGCTCCGGGGAACACAAGTCCAAGCCCACCCAGCACTCGGTGAAGGAGCTGCAGGGCATGGGCATTAAGCCCAACATCATCGTCCTGCGCACGGACGTGCCCATCGACGACCCCAGCATTTTTCAAAAAATCGCCCTGTTCTGCAACGTGCGGCCGGACTGCGTCATTGAGAACCTGACCATCCCGGTGCTGTACGAGGCCCCCATTATGCTGGAGAAAAGCCACTTTTCGGACATCGTGTGCCGGGAGCTGAATCTCTCCACTCCCGAGCCGGACATGTCCGAGTGGCTGCGCATGGTGGAGCGGATCCGCAGCCGCAAGCGGAACGTGCGCATCGCTCTGGTGGGCAAGTATGTGAAGCTCCACGACGCCTATCTCTCCGTGATGGAGGCCCTGCGCCACGCGGGCTATGACCACAGCGCCAAGGTGGACATCGACTGGGTGGACTCGGAGACCCTGGACGAGGAGAACGTGGCCACCCGGCTGGGGGACTGCCACGGAATCATCATTCCCGGGGGCTTTGGAAGCCGGGGCATTGAGGGCATGGTTCTGGCGGCGCGCTTTGCCCGGGAAAAGGACGTCCCCTATTTGGGCATCTGCCTGGGAATGCAGGTGGCGGTCATCGAGTTCTGCCGGAACGTCTGCGGCATTGCGGACGCCAACTCCGGGGAGTTCAACGAGTACGGCCTGCACAAGGTCATCGACTTTATGCCCGACCAGAACGCGGACATCAACAAGGGCGGCACCCTGCGCCTGGGCAGCTACCCCTGCAAAATTATCCCCGGCACGAAAATGGCCCAGTGCTATGGAAAAGAGCAGATCGACGAGCGGCACCGGCACCGGTATGAGTTCAACAACGACTACCGGGACATGGTGGAGCAAAACGGCATGAAGATCAGCGGCGCCAGTCCGGACGGCCGCCTGGTGGAGGCGGTGGAGCTGCCGGAGAAGCGGTTCTTTGTGGCGGGCCAGTTCCACCCGGAGTTCAAGTCCCGGCCCAACCGGGCCCACCCGCTGTTTAAGGGCTTCATCGCCGCGGCGGCAGCGTACGCGGAAGAAAAGGCTTGACAAAGCCGCCCCTTTCTGCTATACTGTCACGATTTAGACAATTTGCAGCAGGAGGTATGGATCTATGACAGGACTAAAGCGGGGGACCGTGCGGCTGAGCCCCCATGACCCGGCCTGGGCGGACTGGGCGCGGGAAACGACCGGCGTGCTGCGGGAGGTCTTTGGGGACCGGGCCGTGGACGTTCAGCACATTGGCAGCACGGCCATAAGGAGCATCCGGGCCAAGCCTATCATCGACATTGCGGTAGGGGTGAACAGCATGGAGGGCCTGCCCCTGGAGGAGCTGGCGGCCCGGGGCTTTCAGGAGCGGCACAACCGGTTCTCCAGCAATCTGCTTTACGTGCTGGAGACGGAGGACCTGGTGCGCACACACCAGGTGCACATTCTGCCCTATGACTGCCTGCAATGGCACAATTATGTGGATTTCCGCGACTACATGAACGCCTTCCCGGAGAAGGCGGCGGAGTACGAAGCCCTCAAAGAAAAGCTGGCGGCGGAATGCAACAACGTACAGACCGCCTACACAGACGGCAAGCACGACTATATGGAGCAGACCCTAGTCCAGGCCAGAGAGTATGCCAAACGCAACAAGTCAGAGAAAGGCGAGAAATAGAAAAATTGTATTACTCTGCCAGTAAATAAAAAAATGCTAAGGTCGGGACTACGTCCCAAAGTGGGCCTACGGCCCTTTTAAGTACTGTCAAGGCTTCCGGCGGCTTAGGGGCTTATGACATTGGCTTCGCCAAGTCCCCTAAGAACCCTACCAGGTGCCTAATGCACCTGGACCGCGTATATTCCCACTATCAAAAAAGTCGTAATAATAAAACAGTAAAAGTTTTGTCCACTTTTTCAAAAGTGGCGGTTGGTAAGGCGGAGCCTTACGACCTTAAAAAGCCCGAAAGGATGATACCAATGAAACTCAACGCAAATTTTCAGAATTTGGAGCAGAGCTATCTGTTCGTCACCATTGCCCAAAAGGTCAACGCCTACACCGCAGCCCATCCCGATAACAAGCTCATCCGCATGGGCATTGGGGACGTGACCCTGCCCCTGGTCCCGGCGGTGATTGAGGCCATGCACAAGGCCACGGACGAGATGGCCAAAAAGGAGACCTTCCGGGGCTATTCCCCGGACAGCTCCGGCTATCCCTTTTTGCGGGAGGCCATTGCCGGGTATTATGGGGGCTTTGGCGTCAGCGTGGAGCCCGGCGAGGTCTTTGTAGGCGACGGGGCCAAGAGCGACGTGGGCAACATTGTGGACATTTTCGACAATTCCAATACCATTTTGGTGCCGGACCCGGTCTATCCGGTCTATGTGGACACCAACATCATGGCGGGCCGGAAAATCGTCTATGCGGACGCCAACATGGAGAACGGCTTTTTGCCCATGCCTCAGGAGGGGCAGAAGGCGGACATTATCTACATTTGCTCCCCCAACAACCCCACCGGCGCGGTTTACAATTATGAGCAGCTAAAGGCCTGGGTGGACTATGCCCTGGACCAGAAAGCGGTCATCCTCTTTGACGCGGCCTACGAGTGCTTTGTGGGTGAGGGCCTGCCCCGGAGCATCTTCGCCATTCCCGGGGCGGAGAAATGCGCCATCGAATTCGGGTCCCTCTCCAAGACGGCGGGCTTTACGGGCATGCGCTGCGGGTACACCGTCATTAAAAAGGAACTGCAAGCGGACGGCGTGCCCGTGAGCAAGCTATGGGAGCGCCGCCAGGGCAGCAAGTTCAACGGTGTGAGCTATGTGACCCAGCGGGCGGCCGAGGCCGTGTTCAGCGCCGAAGGGCAAAAGCAGATCCAAGAGAACATCGCCTACTACAAGCGCAACGCGGCGGTGATGGCCCAGGCCCTGACCAACAAGGGCGTGTGGTTCACCGGCGGGGCCAACTCCCCCTATCTGTGGTTCCGCTGCCCAGAGGGCATGAGCGGCTGGGATTATTTTGACTACCTGCTCAACGAGAAGGAGATTGTGGGCACCCCCGGCGAGGGTTTTGGCAAAAACGGCGCGGGCTGCATGCGCCTAACGGCCTTTGGGGACGCGGAAAAGACCAAAGAAGCCATGGAGAGGCTGAAATAACAGCACAAAAAAGCCGCCCGACGCATGGGCGGCTTTTTTTGCTGCTACTGCTTGCGAACGATGCAATATTTTCCGACATTATCATAGTCATCCCAGTGATTTATATCCTTGCTAACCCAATCTAAATAGTTGCTTGTGTGTTGAGCAATTTTGAAATCACGATAATACTTATCGTTGTACGTATTATATGTTCCCACTTGTACAATATACCCCATGTGGTCAAATGAGCCAGTACCTGTGAAATCAAGAGCAATGAAGTAGTCCTTCGCAATATTCCGTGAAAAGGTATAAAGGCTTTGCGTTATATCACTTCTTCCCATAAAACCAGAAAATTCATGCGCCCGCTGCCATGTGTTGGAATACCAATGGAGTGATTCCATTTTAGCATGCCACCATCCTTTTTCTGCATCGGGGAAGTAGTCATGTTGTTTAATATCGCCAGACTCCAAAATCTGTGAAACAAAGTTAGTGCAATCCGCAACCTCGATACCAAGGATATTAGTGTATGTCAATCCATAACCATCAATGTTAGGATTTTCTGCATACCTAATTGCATAGGAATTTCCTTTGGATTTATTGA
This sequence comes from uncultured Oscillospiraceae bacterium, assembly GCA_948471095.1. Lineage (GTDB taxonomy): Bacteria > Bacillota > Clostridia > Oscillospirales > Acutalibacteraceae > Acutalibacter. Next base: position 2,574 of record CAOKRG010000051.1, on the reverse strand, counting down.
AAATTTGGGCGGTAGCACGAGATTCAGGAGTAATACGGATTTCCAGATCCTCTGGTAGGTCGGATGTGTATGGTAACATGGTGGCGAGTTTTGATAGATCCCGTGGACCTCTGGCAGAAATATACTGAATGATTTCTTCATTACGGGTTGCGTTGCACATAATATCTGCAAAACAGTTAAAAACAACTGCTTGCTGATTTATGTCCGCGCTATTGGAAGGGACTTCATGCATGTTGATAGATTTTCCCCAGTATTCTGACCAGGTGCCGTATGAAAATTCCGGGAGGCTATATTCGTTTTTTAAGAATTGCAAAAGCTCTGGAATTTCTGATCTGAGCAATTCACAGGCAATATTAGGCTCATCAAAAGTGCAGTACAGATAGCTTATGGTGCCATCTATGATGAGAGCCTGCTTCGTGGAAATGGCTCCAAGTGGAGAGAGGGGAGCGCACTCAAATGGGATGTGTTCATCTAATGCTACCAATTCGATTGTAGTGTCTTCGGAAGATACTGCCCCGCTACTTTCCGCAATGCTAACATTGTTTCTGGATGGAGAGGCTAAAGTTGAAGTTGTCCATGCGGTTAAAACAAGAGTAAGAGCAAGAGCAAATGAGAAAAACAGTTTCTTTTTCATAATCTGTCACACTCCTTTTAAAAGGTTATTTACAGCAAACACGCCGCGCCTGCGCTGCCACCTTCGTGGTTATCTGCTGGGTTATGCTATTATTATAGCACCATCGCGATGCGTTTTAATTCTTTTAAAGAATTAAAATGATTTCTTTTCTTGTCAATCAACGTCTATCCCAAGGAGTCAGGCGGCTTTTTTACTGTCCAGCTTGACGGTTTTCGTGGCCTGGTCCCAGTCCACCTCCAGGCCCAGCGCGTTGGCCACGGCGCGCACCGGCAGATAGGTGGTGCCGTCCACCGCGAAGGGCTCCACCCACTTGCCGTTGGCGTCCTTGGGGGTGAGCATCTGGCCGTCTAGGGTGATCTTCGTGCCCGTGTAGGCGGCTTTGACGTTCTTCATAATGGGGTTCACCGGCTGGGCTGAGGGAGTAAACACCAGGCCGGAAACGATGCTGCCTATCTGGCTGCGCTTGGCGCTGTAGCTCTCCATCAACGCTCCAGATCCGGCGTGCTGTACGTCGGTGGGAGTGGACAGGACCAGGTCGTAGACCTTGCCGTTGTAGCGGATGGGGTACAGCAGCCGGTAGCCGGGGTAGTCCCGGTAATCCTTATTAGCAAACAGGTGGAGGCCGAACAGCCGCCCGCCGTAATCTGCCTTGTTTGGGGCGTCATAAAGCTGGATGTTCCCGTTATCCGCGTCGATGAAGGCGGAGAGGGTCGTCCTCCAGTCGAAGGGGAAATATAGGTTGCACACCTTGTCCCCAAACGCGTAGAACTCCACGTAGAGAATGTCGCGCTCCTCCGGCTCCGGGCCGGGATTCTTGCTGTCCAACCTGACGGTCTTGGCGGCCTGGTCCCACTCGACCCCCAGCCCCAGGGCGTTGGCCACGGCGCGCACCGGCAGATAGGTGGTGCCGTCCACCGCGAAGGGCTCCACCCACTTGCCGTTGACGTCCTTGAGAGTGAGCGTCTGGCCGTCCAGGGTGATCTTCGTGCCCGTGTAGGCGGCTTTCAGGGTCTTGGTGGTGGACGTTACGGAAGCGGATAGGGGATCCGCCTTAGGCGTGGGATTCTCGCGGCCGCTGGCGGAAGCGGCCAGCGGTGGGACCAGGCCCGCGATGAGCATGAGGGCCAGCAGCAGGGATAGGATTCTTTTTTTCATAGATAACCTCCATGGCTTTTTGAAAACCCCCGTGGAATGGGTGTCTTTATTATAAGATAGTTTTTTATAAAAGGCAAGGAGCTTTGGGGAATTCCTCTGGGAAGGGGGACAGGAAAGCCGCCCGGCGCATGGGCGGCTTTCTTATACTTTACCGTTGCATCAAAAGTTGACATTATTCCTTAAAACCGCTATATTTAAACCCTAAGTTTAATTATAGGAGGTAGGCAATGGCACGGAGAAAAAAAGAGCCGAGAAGCGTACACCGAGAAAAAATTGCTTCCGCTGCATCAGTATTGTTCATGGATAAAGGTATTGCAGCAACATCTATGGACGATATATGAATACGAAAAGGACGATGCCGATAAGCCGGAGGCGCGCGGCGAGGGTGACTAAGCTGCGTTAGAATTGCCTCTTGAAATTTGCACATGATAATGCTATAATTATGTGCAAATGAGGTGAGCTTATGCCGCAGATCAGACCCATCACAGACCTACGCAACACAACGGAAATCTCCAACGCCTGTCACGCCAAGCGGGAGCCAATGTTCATCACAAAGAATGGCTACGGCGATTTGGTTGTTATGAGCATTGAAACCTATGAGGAAATGCTGGAAACCGCTGCTGTTGACGCGGCCATCTCAGAGGCGGAGGCCGAGTTTGCCCATGACGGCAAGCGCCATGACGCCAGAGAAGCCCTTTCTTCTCTGAGGAGGAAGCATTTTGGCTGATTCTCTTATACGGTAAAGCTGATGAGCCGCGCTCTGCGCGATCTTGATGGTATCTACA